>NZ_WSTA01000031.1 GCF_009789225.1 Agromyces seonyuensis
AACAAAAGGCGGGTTGTGGGGCACCCGATGACTCGCGTCCACTAGGTAGTCCCCAGCAGACGAACAGCAACTGTTCGCCACTGGACGAACACCAACAACCAAACAGTGACACCAACCCGCCACAACACCACGTGGCGGTTGGCAGTAACGATGAGCTTCCACCACCCCACACACGTGCGGGGTCCTGGTGGGCCAGAGTTACGGCGGCCATAGCGCGAGGGAAACGCCCGGACACATTCCGAACCCGGAAGCTAAGACTCGCAGCGCCGATGGTACTGCAGGGGCGACCCTGTGGGAGAGTAGGACACCGCCGGACACCCATTCAACGAACGCCCCCGAGCCACACGGCCGGGGGCGTTCGTGCTTTAACACGTCAGCCCGTGCGAGCGCACGTGGCGGCCGCCGCCCGGGCACGTCATCGCTCGAGGGGAGTCGTCGTCCGGGCACGGGGCTCCGCCATCGCGAAGCGCGGGATCGTCCAGCCGCAGAGCGGTCCGACGGCGAGCGCGAAGATCGCGGTGCCGACGCCGACGTTGCCGCCGAGCATCCACCCGATCGCGAGGACGGTGCCCTCGACGAGCGTGCGGGCGAGCCAGATCGGCAGTCCGAGCCGGCGGTGCAGTCCCGTCATGAGGCCGTCCCGAGGGCCGGGGCCGAACTGGGGCGAGAGGTAGAGGCCCGTTGCCACGGCGAGCAGCAGCAGTCCGCCGGTGAAGACGAGGATGCGCGCCCAGAGCGGCAGGTCGGCGGGAGTGAGCAGGAACCCGACGTCGGCGGCCGGACCGACGAGCAGCGAGTTCGCGATCGTGCCGAACCTCGGGGCTTGGCGGAGCGGAATCCAGCAGAGCAGCACGAGGCCGCTGATGAGGACGGTGAGGGTGCCGAAGCTCAACCCGGTGACGCGCATGAGCCCCTGGCTCAGCACATCCCACGGCGCGGCGCCGACCGCACCCCGCACGATCGCGGCGATCGCGATGCCGTAGAGCACCAGTCCCACGAGCAGACGACCGAGGCGGCGCGCGAACCGTGCCGCGTCGACGGGGCCGGCCGGGACGACGAAGAACCAGCGGAGGGCGCGCCCCGTACGCGCGCCCGCGCCACCGTCGGGCGGCTGAGTCGGTGAAGCGGACTGCAGAGGGATGGTACCGGTGTGCATTGCAGCATCCAATCCCGCGAGTGGACTGCTCGTACAGGTCCAATCTGGCTAGAGTGGATTTCCATGTCGACTCCGGTGCTCTCCGCCCGCTCGCTCGCCACGCTGCTCGGCGACTGGCGCTCCGCAGCGCCCGCGAACGAGGCGCTCGCCGACCGCGTCCGGCTGCTCGTGCTCGACGGGCGCATCCCCGCCGGCACCCGGCTGCCCGCCGATCGCGAGCTCGCCGAGCGGCTGAGCGTCAGCCGCACGACCATCGCGGCGGCGTACGCGCGGCTGCGCGACCGTGAGCTCGTGCACTCGCTCCGCGGTTCCGGCAGCGTCGTCCGCCCGCACGGCGGCACCGGCATCGCACCGGCCGCGACGGGCGCGGGCGTCGTCGACTTCAGCAAGGCCGCTCCCCCGGCGCTCCCGTGGTTGCCCGAGATCGCGCGGGAGGCCGTCGACGAACTGCCGGCGCACCTCGAAGGGCCAGGGTTCGACGGCATCGGGCTCCCGCGGCTGCGCACGGCGCTCGCTGACCGCTACACGGCCCGGGGCCTGCCGACGAACGGCGACCAGATCATGGTGACGCTCGGGGCGCAGCACGCGATCGCGCTGCTCTCCCGCACGCTGCTCGCGCGCGGCGACCGCGCGCTCATCGAGGCGCCGACGTACCCGCACGCGTACGAGGCCCTCCGACTGGCCGGGGCGCGGCTCGCGACCGTGCCGACCGCGGCCGAGGACGACGACGGGTTCGGCCGGCTCGACGAGGGGCTCGCGCTCGAACAGGCCGTGCAGCAGTCCAATCCGGCGCTCGCCTACGTCATGCCCGACTTCCAGAACCCGACGGGCCGCACGCTCGACGAGGAAGCCCGGGCGCGGCTCACCGCGGCGGCGGCGCGCCAGGGGACCGTGCTCATCGCCGACGAGACCACGGCCGAGCTGAACATCGACCGCCCCGGCGGCGTCCCGGCGCCGCTCGCCGCATCCGGCCCCGCGGTGCTCGTCGGTTCGGTCGGCAAGACGGTCTGGGGCGGGGTGCGGGTCGGCTGGATCCGCGCCGACGTCCCCCTCATCCGTCGGCTCGCGCAGGCGCGGCCGCCGGGCGACCTCGGCACGCCGATCCTCGAGCAGCTCATGGTCGCGCGGCTGCTCGAGCGCTACGACGAGGTGCTCGAACTGCGGCGGGCGCAGCTGCGGGCATCCCGCGACCGGCTCGAGGCGGCCCTGGCGGCTGCGTTCCCCGAGTGGCGGGTGCCCCACGTGCACGGCGGCATCGCCACCTGGATCGACCTCGGCGCGGCGGTGAGCTCGCAGCTCGTGCTCGCGGCCCGCACGCGCGGGGTCGTCGTGGCTGCCGGGCCGCGGTTCGGGATCGACGGGGCGTTCGAGCGACGGCTCCGACTGCCGATCTCGGCGACGCCCGACGAGATCGATGCCGGAGTCCTCGCACTCCGCGATGCCTGGGAAGCGCTGCCCGGGCTGCCGGCCCTCGAACCGGAACTCCTCGGCTCGGTGGTCTGAGCGCGCCGACAGGCTGACGCCGCGCGCGCGGTTCTCCACAGGGGGCTCACCGGGGCCATCTCAGCCGGGCACCATTGAGCGGTTGTCGAGGGACGTCCCTCGCTGGACTGCTCCGAGGGAGACCGCACGATGGCCGCGCAAAACCGATGGATGCTCCGTCGTCTGATGAGGCCGCTCGCGGCAATGCTGCTGGCCGCGATGCTGCTGACCGACGGCGGGCGCTCGGCGCAGACGTCCGTCGCGCCCACCGCGTCGGGGATCGCGGGTGCGCCGGTGACGACGAGCGAGCCGGTCGGGCGGGCCGGGGCTCTCGCGGCGGCACCCGTGGTCGTGTCGACGTTCGCTCCCGAGCCTCAGCCGTCGGTCGCAGCGGCGCCAGAGGCATCCATCTCGGACGCCGCCGTACAGTCGGGCGAGAGCTGGCGAATCTCCGGCATCGCCACGACGCCCGACGGCCAGCCCGTGCGTACCGGTCGGGCGAAGCTCGCGCAGCTCGTCACCCCGACCGGTGGTGCGCCGTACTGGCTGTGGATCGACTCTCAGTACATCGAAGACGACACCGGGCAGTACACGTTCAGCGGCACCTCGCCCGGGACTTACTCGATCGGCGTCGATCCGTACGACTCCGAGTTCGCCGAGACGTGGTGGCCCGGCGTCACGGAGCTCGGGCAGACCCAGGGGCTAGAAATCGTGCTGGGCGGAGACTACACGCGGGACCTCGTCGTGGCGGCCGGTGCGAGGATCTCGGGCACCGTGCAGCGGGCCGACAGCAGCCCGCACCCGCTCTACTCGGGTGGGTGGGGCAGCTTCCCACTGCTCGATCTCCATGTGTACCGGCTCGCGCCGGACGGCAGGTTCGCCGAGCAGAACCGCATCGAGAAGTTCAGCCCCGGGGGCGGATTCACCGTCGGCGGCCTGCGCGCGGGCACCTACGTCCTCAAGATCGCGACGAACCCCTACGACGGCGATCACGAGCTCGAACAGTGGTGGGGCGGGACGTCGATCAACGACGCGACGCGCATCGTGCTCGCCGACGGCGAGCACCGCGACGACGTGCGGATCCGCATGGCCGAGAAGGGCAGTATCAGCGGGCAGGTCACCGCCAACGGTGCACCGCTCGCGGGCGTCCGGGTCACGCTGACGGCCGACGTCGATCGCAACGGCACCTTCTTCACGCACAACGGGCAGACCTGGACGGACGACGACGGGCGGTACACGATCCGTGCGCTCGAGGCGGGCGACTACCGCGTCAAGTTCCTCCCCCAAGATGAAGAACTGCTCGCCGAGTGGTGGCCCGCCGCCCCCGTCGAGCTCGAGGCGCGGGCCGTGCCGGTGGAACTGGGGGCGGTGAGCGCCGGCATCGACGCCGATCTGCACGGGGGCAGCACGGTCTCCGGGCGTGTGCTCCGCCCCGACGGCTCACCTTCGAAGACACGGGTCGAGCTCTATCGCCGGGTACTGGTCGACGGGGCGGGCACCTGGGCGTACGTCGGGATGACGTCGAACACCGGCCCGTACCTGACCGCGAACGTCGACGGGGGGTATCGTTCCAATCCTGTCTGGCCGGGCGAGTACACGGCGCGTTTCGTTTCGCTCGAAGACCTCGAAGATGTCTGGCTGGGCGGGAGCACCGAGCAGGCGGACGCAGCGACCTTCACCGTGCTGCCGGGCCAGGACACGACGGGGATCGACGCGCAGCCCCCCGCGAAGGCGTCGATCTCCGGGGTCGTCACGCGCGATGACGGCTTCGGCCCGCAGGTCATGTCGGTCGATGTGTACCGGGAGATCGACGGCGAGTGGGCGTTTTCGGGGACGACGAAGCCCGACGCCCTCGGTGCGTATCGCGTCGGCGGGCTCGATCCGGGCACCTACACGGTGAAATTCAATGCGGACAAGTACCGCGAACTGCTCACCGAGTGGTGGGGTGATCAGCCGACGCAGGCGACGGCCCGGCGCATCGACCTCGGCTGGCGGGAGGCTGTGATCGGTATCGACGCGCAGATCGCCGAAGCCGGCGAGATCACCGGCACCGTCACGATCGAAAACGGCGGGAACAAGGGCGGCGGCACGGTACGGGCCTACCGGCGCGTGCTCATCGACGGCATTCCGGAATGGCAGCTCGAGCGCGAGGCGAGCATCCTCGGCTACTACCAGTTGCTGAAGCTTCGGGCAGGTGCGTGCATCGTGCAGTACGAACCCGGCGGAGGGTACGCCACTGAATGGTCAGGGGATGCGCCGGATGCGGCGAGTGCGCGCATCATCGAGGTCATCGGCGGGATGCCGGTCAGAACGGACATCGCGATCGCGTATCCGACCGCGCTCCAATCCGCTGCGCCCACGATCTCGGGCAGCCCGGTCGTGGGTCGAACCCTCGCGGTGCAGACGGGTGACTGGCAGTCCGGCGCGGTGCTCGCGACGCAGTGGTTCGCCGACGGCGACGCGATCCCGAGCGCGACCGGCACCTCGCTGCTGTTGGGGCCGGAGAACGCCGGTCGCAGGATCTCGGTCGCCGTGACCGGCGTTCTGGCGGGCTACCCCGCGGTGACCCGGTCGAGCACGCCGGTGCAGGTCGACTCCGGCGGCACGGCGCCGCTGCCGGGCATCTCGGGGCAACCCGCGGTCGGCGGGACGCTGACGGCGCACCCGGGCGACTGGCCGAGCGGCACGACGTTCGCGTACCAGTGGTACGCGGACCATACCCCGATCAGCGGTGCGACCGGCATCTCGTTCGTGCTCGGCGCCGCGCAGCAGGGCGCGCGAATCTTCGTCCGGGTCACCGGCACGAACGGCTCGAGCGTCGAGGTGCGCGCGAGCGAACCGACCCGACGAGCGATACTCGGTTCGTCGGTGGTCGTGCAGGGCTCGCCGGCGGTGGGGCAGTTCTTGCAGGCGGTCCCGACCGGGTGGCCGGCCGAGACCTCGTTCGACTACCAGTGGTACGCGGACGGCGTGCTCCTCCCGCTCGGGGGCGGTCCCGGGTACGTGCCGCCGCCCTCTCGGGTCGGTCAGATCATCACGGTCCGCATCACCGCGTGGGTGCCGGGATCGACCGAGCCCGTCGTCCGATCGAGCGTCTCGATGGAGCGGGTATCGGCGGCCGGGGTCCCGACGATCTCCGGCATGCCGAAGATCGGGGCGACCTTGACCGCCAGCCCCGGCGACTGGGCCGACGGCACGGCGCTCACCTACCAGTGGGCCGCGGACGGCATCGACATCCTCGGCGCCACTGCGTCGACATTCGTGCCGACGCTGGCGCAGCGCGACCTAGCCTTGACCGTGACCGTGCGAGGGGTCCGGCCCGGCTACGCGACCGCGGTCGCGACCTCGTCCCCGACCGCGGGCGTCGTGTCGTAGGCGGCGGGACGCCGGCCGCGGCGGCCACCGCGGCCACGAAGCCCGGTAACCCGTCCGGGTAGAATCGACGAATCTGCCGATACCGGGGGAAATACCGCAGAAGCGAGGCATCCGTGAGCACGACGACCGGCCAGACGCGCACCCTGCCCGTCATCGCACTCGCGGCACTGGTCGTCGGGTCGATGGTGGGCGCGGGCGTCTTCTCGCTGCCCTCCACGTTCGGCGCGGCGACGGGCGTCATCGGCTCGCTCGTCGCGTGGGCGCTCGCCGGCTTCGGGATGCTGTGCTTCGCGCTGCTGCTCCAACGCCTCGCGGTGCGCAAGGCCGACCTCGACGCCGGCATCTTCGCCTACGCGAAGGCCGGGTTCGGCGAGTATCCGGGCTTCCTGTCGGCGTTCGGCTACTGGGCGAGCGCGTGCGCCGGCAACGTCACGTACTGGGTGCTCATCTGCTCGACCGTGGGCGCGGTCATCCCGGCGCTCGGCGACGGTGCGACGCCGCTCGCGATCCTCGTGTCCTCGATCGGCACGTGGGCGTTCTTCTTCATGATCCGCCGGGGCATCCGCCAGGCGGCGATCGCGAACGTCGTCGTGACGGTCGCGAAGACCGTGCCGCTCCTGACGTTCCTGCTCATCGTCGTGTTCGTCGGCTTCGACCCGGCGATCTTCGCGGCGAACCTCTGGGGCGGCGACGGCACGCCGGACCTCGGCGCGATCGCCGGCCAGATCGGCTCGACCCTGCTGCTGACGGTCTTCGTCTTCCTCGGCATCGAGGGCGCGAGCGTCTACTCGCGCCTCGCGCGGACGCGGCGCGACGTCGGCCGCGCCACGGTGATGGGCTTCCTCGGCGTGCTGCTGCTCTTCGTCGCCGTGACGTTCCTGCCGTACGGCGTCATGACGCGCGAGGAGCTCGGCGCGCTGCGCGAACCCTCGGTCGGCGGCGTCCTCCAAGCCGTCGTCGGCGACTGGGGGGCGTGGCTCATCGGCATCGGCCTCATCGTCTCGGTGCTCGGCGCGTACCTCGCGTGGACCCTGATGGCGGCGGAGGTGCTCTTCGCCGCCGCGCGCGACGGCGTCGTGCCGAAGTCGTTCACGCACCTCAACGGGTTCGGCGTCGCCGACCGGTCGCTGCTGTGGTCGACGCTGCTCGTGCAGGCGCTGCTCGTGCTCGTCGCCTTCAGCGAGGATGCGTTCACGCTCGCCTACAGCCTCTGCTCGTCGCTGTGCCTCATCTCGTACTTCCTCAGCGCGGCCTACGGCTTCAAGCTCGAGACGAAGTGGGGCGACGATCCGGGCGGCCGCAGCCGCGGCGGGCTCGCCCTCGGCATCCTCGCGACGGTCTACACGCTCTTCCTGCTCATAGCGGGCGGAGCGGAGTACCTGCTCGTCTCGTTCCTCATCCTCGTGCCGGGCACCGCTCTCTACGCGGCAGCCCGTCGGCAGCGCGGCCTCGCGGTGTTCCGTCGACGGGACCTCGTGGTCTTCGTGCTCCTCGCGGTCGCTGCCGTCGCCGCCCTCGTCGCCCTCCTGACCGGGTTCATCGTCATCTGAATCGGCGGTACGGCGCCGCTGCGGGGCATCCGGTTCCCAGCATCCCGTGACATTGCCGACGCGCCGCACTGACAGAATCGACGAGTGCATCGCCTCGCTGAACTCAGCATGAAGAACCGCGCGCTCATCGCGCTCGTCACGATCGTCGCGATGGTGTTCGGAGGTATCGCCCTCACCGGTCTCAAGCAGGAGCTCGCGCCGTCGGTCGAGTTCCCGCAGCTCGCGGTCGTGACGACGTACCCGGGCGCCTCGCCGGACATCGTCAACGACGAGGTGTCCACCCCCATCGAAACCGCGCTGACCGGTATCACGGGCCTCGAGTCGACGTCGACGACGAGTTCGACCGGCCTCTCGCTCGTGAGCGCGACGTACACGTACGGCACCGACCTGGCCTTCGCCGAGCAGAAGATGCTCTCGGCCGTCAACCGCATCTCGAGCACGCTGCCCGACGATGTCGACCCGCAGGTGCTCGCGTTCAGCCTCGACGACTTCCCGGTCATCCAGCTCGCCGTCTCGGGCGCCGACGACGTCAGCGCCCTGTCCGACGAGCTCACCCGCACCGTGCTCGGCGAGATCGAGGACGTCGACGGCGTGCGCGAGGCGTCCCTCGTCGGCGACGTCGGCAACCGCGTCACCATCACGCCCGACCAGGCCGCCCTCACCGCAGCCGGTCTCACGACGAGCTCGATCACCGACGCGCTGCAGCAGAACGGCGTGCTCATCCCGGCCGGCACGATCACCGAGGGCGACCGCACGTTCGCCGTGCAGGCGGGCACCAAGCTCGAATCCCTCGACGAGCTCGAGAACCTCCCCCTCATCCCGGATGCCTCGGCGACGAGCGCCGCGGTCGCCGCCGGTCTCGCGCCGACCGTCACGACGCTCGGCGAGGTCGCCGACGTCACCCTCGATGAGAACGCCGCGACGAGCATCTCCCGCGTGAACGGCGAGGACGCGCTCTCGATCTCGATCACGAAGCTCCCCTCGGCCAACACGGTCGATGTGTCGAACGCGGTCAAGGACCTCCTGCCCGACCTGCAGGCCTCCCTCGACACGACCAACCCCGGCGCGGAGTTCACGGTCGTCTTCGACCAGGCGCCCTACATCCAGCAGTCGATCGAGTCGCTCGCGCAGGAGGGCCTGCTCGGCCTCGTCTTCGCGATCATCGTCATCCTGCTCTTCCTGTGGTCGGTGCGCGCGACGCTCGTCACCGCGATCTCCATCCCGACCTCGGTGCTCGTCACCTTCATCGGGCTGCAGGCGACCGGCTACACGCTCAACATCCTGACGCTCGGCGCCTTGACGATCGCGATCGGCCGCGTCGTCGACGACTCGATCGTCGTCATCGAGAACATCAAGCGGCACCTCGTGGCCGGCGTCGACAAGGCGTCGACGATCGTGCGCGCGGTCCGCGAGGTCGCGGGCGCCGTCACGGCCTCGACGATCACGACCGTGGCGGTGTTCCTGCCCGTCGCGTTCGTCTCCGGCGTGACCGGCGAGCTGTTCCGGCCGTTCTCGCTGACCGTGACGATCGCGCTCGCCGCGTCGCTGCTCGTGTCGCTCACGATCGTGCCGGTGCTCGCGTACTGGTTCCTGAAGCCGGCGAAGGTCACGGCCGAGCAGGCCGAGGCCGCCGCCTTCGTCGAGGATGCCGCGGAGGACGCGGCCGCGGGCCAGGACGAGCTCGAGCACCCCTCGCGGCTGCAGCGCGGCTTCCTGCCGATCCTCAGGTGGACGCTCAAGCACTCGGTCGTCACGATCCTCATCGCGGTGCTCGTGCTCGCCGGTACGGTCGCGCTCACGCCGTTCCTCAAGACGAACTTCCTCGGTTCGAGCGGCCAGAACACGTTCCAGGTCACGCAGACCCTGCCCGTCGGCACGAGCCTCGCGGCACTCGACGAGGCGTCGACCGAGGTGGAGTCGCTCATCCGCGATACCGAGGGCGTCGATATCGTGCAGACCTCCATCGGCGGCGGCACGGGCCTCTCGGCCGCGCTCGGCGGCGGCGGCAACTCGGTCACCTACTCGGTGACGACCGACGAGAGCGCCGATCAGGATGCCCTCCAGGCCGACCTCACGGCGGAGCTCGCCGACATCGAGGATGCCGGCGAGATCGTGCTGAGCGCCTCGAGCGGATTCGGCACGTCCAACGACATCGAGGTCGACATCGAGGCCTCCAACCAGGACGACCTCGAGTCCGCGACGACCGCCGTGCTCGCCGAGGTCGCCGACCTCGACTCGGTCGACCAGGCCGTCTCCAACCTCTCGGAGTCGCGTCCCTACATCGCCGTCGTCGTCGACCGCGACGCGGCGGCCGCTGCCGGGTACTCCGAGGTGGCGCTCTCGAGCGTCGTCTCCTCGGCCATGTCGCCGAGCACGGTCGGCTCGATCGTCATCGACGAGCAGACGCTGACCATCTACCTGGCGTCCGCGGAGGCCGCTCCCGCCTCCATCGAGGAGCTCTCGGCCCTCGAGATCCCGACGCTCACGGGACCCGTGCGGCTCGACTCGCTCGCCGAGGTCTCCGAGGTCGACGGTCCGGCGACGATCACGACGACGGGCGGCCTCCGCTCGGCGACCGTGACGGCGACGCCGAACAGCGACGACCTCGGCACGGCGAGCGCCGACGTGCAGGCCGCCGTCGACGCGGCCGACCTGCCTGCGGGCACGAGCGCGTCGCTCGGCGGCGTCACGGGCGACCAGACGGAGTCCTTCTCGCAGCTCGGCCTCGCGCTGCTCGCGGCGATCCTCATCGTCTACATCGTGATGGTCGCGACGTTCCGCTCGCTCCTGCAGCCGCTGCTGCTGCTCGTCTCGGTGCCGTTCGCGGCGACGGGCGCCCTGCTGCTGCAGCTCGCGACGGGCGTGCCGCTCGGCGTCGCCTCCCTCGTCGGCGTGCTCATGCTCGTCGGCATCGTCGTGACGAACGCGATCGTGCTCGTCGACCTCGTGAACCAATACCGCGATCGAGGGATGCACGTGACGGATGCGGTGCTGCACGGCGCCTCGCGCCGACTGCGGCCGATCCTCATGACGGCGCTCGCGACGATCTTCGCTCTCGTCCCGATGGCGCTCGGCATCACCGGCCACGGCGGCTTCATCTCGCAGCCGCTCGCGATCGTCGTCATCGGCGGACTCGTGTCGTCGACGGTGCTGACGCTGCTCGTACTCCCCTCGCTGTACCACCTGGTCGAGGGCGGCCGCGAACGCCGTCGGGAGCGCAAGGCCGCGAAGCCGTCGACGCCCCCGACGCCCCCGGCCGAGACCCCGGAGCCCGCGACCGCGGAGTGACCGCTGCCCTCGGTACCCCTCTGGGGTATCCTGGGGTGAGGATTCCGGCGCCGCGGCGCCGCAGACGGAAGGACCACGCATGAGCATCGGACTCGACGGACGCTTCGACCTCGGCCTCACGGGTGCAGGATCGGGCGGCTCCGGCGGCGGGTGCTGCGGCGGTGACGCCGGCGCGTGCATGTGCGGCGGCGGTGGCCACGGGGCTGCGTCCGAGACCGTGTTCCGCGACGGCACCGGGTCGAGCGGCGCGCCGCGCGCCCGGGCCCGCGTGCTCGCCGAGCTGCCCGACGCCGTCGTCGCGGAGTACGACCTGACCGGCCTCACGTGCGACAACTGCGTGCGCCACGTCACGGAGGAGTTCGTCTCGCTCGACGGCGTGCAGACCGTCGACGTGCGCCTCGTCGTCGGCGGCGTTTCGACCGTGCGCGTCAAGGCCGACGAGCTGCTCGACCCGACCGCCGTCGCTGCGGCCGTCGACGAGGCCGGGTACGTCCTGGCCTGAGGCCGGAGCCTCCGCGAACGGGCGGGCCGGGCGAGTACGCCCGGCCCGCCCGTCTCCGTCTCAGCGCCGCGCGAGCGCTGCGCGGGCGGATGCCTCGGGCGAGAGGTCGAGCCGCCGGAGGAGCTGCGCGTTGAGCGCGACCACGATCGTCGACAGGCTCATCAGGATCGCGCCGACCGACATCGGCAGCACGAAGCCGACGGGGGCGAGGACGCCCGCCGCGAGCGGCACCGAGATCAGGTTGTACCCGGCGGCCCACCAGAGGTTCTGCCGCATCTTGCGGTACGCCGCCCGCGAGAGGTCGATCACCGAGAGCACCGAACGCGGATCGCTCGACGCGAGCACGACGCCCGCCGCGGCGATCGCGACGTCCGTGCCCGCGCCGATCGCGATGCCGACGTCAGCCTGTGCGAGCGCCGGGGCGTCGTTGACGCCGTCGCCGACCATCGCGACCGTGCGGCCCTCGAGCTGCAGCTCGCGCACCTTGGCGGCCTTGTCCTCGGGGCGGACGCCCGCGTAGACCCGGTCGATGCCGAGCTCCCGCGCGACCGCGCGCGCCACCGGCTCGGCGTCGCCCGTGATCATCACGACGTGCACGTCGAGGGCGTGCAGCGCCTCGACCGCCTCGGCCGACTCCGGACGGACGGCGTCGGCCAGCGCGAGCGCCCCGGCCACGGCATCGTCCACGAGCACGTGCAGCACCGTCTGCCCGGCGGCCGACCAGCCGGCGGCCGGCACGAGCGGCTCGAGGCCCACCTCGGCGAGCAGGGCGGGCCCGCCGACGCGGACCGTGCGGCCCTCGACCTCGGCGCGGACACCGACGGCGGGGGAGGCCGTGAAGCCCGTGGCCGCGGGGACGGCCAGACGGCGGCGCGCGGCATCCTGCACGATCGCCTTCGCGAGCGGGTGCTCGGAGTCGGCCTCGGCGGCGGCCGCGAGCGCGACGACCCGGTCGGGGTCGAACCCCGGTGCGGCGGCGGCGTCCGTGACGACGGGCGCGCCCGCGGTGAGCGTGCCGGTCTTGTCGAAGAGCACCGTGTCGACCGTGCGCATCGTCTCGAGCGCGAGCCGGTCGGTCACGAGCACGCCGCCCTTCGCGGCCCGCTCCGTCGCGATCGACACGACGAGGGGGATCGCGAGGCCGAGGGCGTGCGGGCAGGCGATCACGAGCACCGTGATCGTGCGCACGATCGCCTCGTCGGGCATGCCGAGCACGGTCCACGCGATCGCCGTCAGGATGCCCGCGCCGAGCGCGAACCAGAACAGCCAGCCCGCCGCGCGGTCCGCGAGGCGCTGGGCGCGCGAACTGGACTGCTGCGCCTGGGCGACGAGGCGGCGGATGCCCGCGAGCGCGGTGTCGTCGCCCACGGCGTCGATGCGGACGCGGATCGCGGTGTCGGTCGCGACCGTGCCCGCGACCACGCGGTCGCCGGGGCCGCGCGGGACCGCGAGGGACTCGCCCGTGATCATCGACTCGTCGACGGCCGCGGTGCCGTCCACGACGACGCCGTCTGCCGGGACGCGCCCGCCGGGCCGCACGATGACGACGTCGCCGACCGCGAGGTCGGACGGCGCGACCGGTTCGACCGCGCCGTCCGCGCCGAGGCGCTCCGCCTCGTCGGGCAGCAGGGCCGCGAGCGCGTCGAGGGCGCTGGAGGCCTGCATGATCGAACGCATCTCGATCCAGTGGCCGAGCAGCATGATCACGATGAGGAGCGCGAGCTCCCACCAGAAATCGAGCTGATGGTCGAGCAGGCCGAGGCTCGCGCCCCACGACGCGACGAACGCGACCGTGATCGCGAGCCCGATGAGGAGCATCATGCCGGGGGTGCGGGCGCGCAGTTCCGACCAGGCGCCCGTCAGGAACGGACGGCCGCCCCAGAGGAACATGACCGTGCCGAGGAGCGGCGAGATCCAGGGGACCAGCTCGCCGTCCGGCAGCGGGTAGCCGAGCAGGGCGGCGAACATCGGGCTGAACGCCACCGTCGGGATCGCCAGGACGAGCATGATCCAGAAGAGCCGCCGGAACGCCCCGGCGTGGTCGTGGTGGCCGGCGTGGTCGTGGGCGTGGGCGTGGTCGTCGCTCGCGTGGTCCTGTCCAGCGTGCTCGTGTCCTGCGTGATCGTGCGCCGCGTGATCGTGACCGGCGGGTGCCGTCCCGTGGTGTTCCGCATGCTCGGCTCCGGCCGGTTCGTGCGGCCGGTGCGCGTCGGTTCCCGAAGCCTCGTGCATCCTCGTCATCGTGTTCCCTCCGTGTCGATTCGCCTATACCCCCAGGGGGTATGTCGGACGGAACGGGATCGCCGCCGCCGCTATTCCCGCGCGGCCCGAATAGTCTCGGAGCATGCCGACTCCCGACTTCATCCTCGAGTTGCGCCGACACCTCGGCACCTCGCCGCTCTGGCTCAGCGGCGTCACCGCGGTGGTCGTGCGCGGCGACGAAGTGCTCCTCCAGCGGCGCGCGGACAACGGCGCGGTGACGCCCTTCACCGGGATCATCGATCCGGGCGAGGAGCCCGCCGTCGCCGCCGAGCGCGAGGTGCTCGAGGAGACGGGCGTCGTGGCCCGTGCCACCCGGCTGGCCTGGGTGCACGCCCTGCCCGAGATCACGTACGACAACGGCGACCGGTCGAGCTATCTCGACCTCGTGTTCCGCTGCGAGTGGGTGTCGGGCGAGCCCTACCCGGCCGACGGCGAAGCCGCCGAGGTGTGGTGGCAGCCGATCGCCGAGCTCGAGCGCGCCGGCATGGAGCGCTCGACGCACCTCGAACGCGTGCGGTCCGCGCTCGCCGACGAGCGCGAGGCGCGCTTCGAGCGCTGAGCCCCGAGGCGCCCGCGTCAGCCGATCCGGATACCGCGCAGCGCCATAAACGGCTCGGCGTCCACCGCGGCCCCGTCGACGCGGACCTCGAAGTGGAGGTGGCATCCCGTCGACGCGCCGGTCGAACCGGCAGCCGCGATGGGTTGGCCCGCCGTCACCTCGTCGCCCGGCTGCACGAGGGTCGTACCCGTGGCCAGGTGCGCGTAGCCGGTCTCGACGCCGGCGCCGTGGGCGATGAGCACCCAGTTGCCGTAACTGCCGTTGGCGCCGGCCTCGAGGACGACGCCGGCCGTCGCCGCGCGCACAGTCGAGCCGCAGGCCGTGGCGAGGTCGGTGCCGCGGTGAAACTCGCTGACGCCCGGAATCGGGGCATCGGGACGCGCGCCGTAGTGGTCGCTGATGCGGCCGACGACGGGGCTTTCCCACGGCTGCTCGTTCAGAGCGCCGCTGTCGGCAGGGAGGTCGACGAGTTCGGCGTACCCGCCGGCCGCGACCGCGGCGCTGAGCTCGGCGAACATCTCGTCGGCATCGGCGACCGCGTTCTCCGCGTCGGCGAGGTCGTCGCGCAGTGCGTCGACGTCCAGCTCGTCGGCTTCGCCTCGATGGGCGTCGGCACGCTCGGCGCGCCGTTCGGCGCGATCGCTCGCGTTCGCCGCGGTACCGAGCACGTCGGCCGCCTTGGCATCCAGGCGCTGCACGCGCTCGACGGAGCCGAGCCCGGCGAGCAGGTCGCCGCCGCCGAGGATGGCGTCGAGTGCGCTGAGGCTCGCAGCCGGCCCGCGCGCGGCCCGCACGGCCGCAGCGACGGCGGCCGCGGAGTCCTCGGCGGCCTCATCGGCGTCATGCTCGGCGACCTCGGCGGCCTCCGCCGCAGCTTCGGCCGTCGCGATCGCGTCGGCGAGTGCGGCCTGCAGTTCGGCGAGCTCAGCCGCGGCTTCGTCGAGTTCGGTGCGGGCGGCGAGGAAGTCGACGACCTCGTCGTAGTACGGGGTGCGGACGCGGACCACCGGGGCATCCGCCGTGAGCAGCACCTCGGACTCGACCGGGGTCTCCTCGGACGGCGGAGCGGCTTCGGGGGTGGGCGTCGGGGTCGGGGTCGGGGTCGGCGTGGGCGACGGCGTGGGCGTCGGGGTGGGGGTCGGCGTCGGCGTGGGGGTGGGCGTGGGCGTCGGCTCCACGGTCGGCTCGGGCGTGGGCGTGGGCGTGGGCGTGGGCGTGGGCGTGGGCGTGGGCGTCGGCGTCGGAGTTTCCGTGGGCGCCGGCGTCTCGGTCGGGGTCGGTGTCGGCTCGACCTCCTCGCCGAAGGCGGCGGAGGGAGCGATGAAGGCGAGGACCGAGAGCATCCCGACGGCGAGCAGGCTGCGAGTACGGCGCCGTCGGGCGGCATCCGTGTGCTTCGGCAGGGATCGGTCGGTCATGCGCTTCCAGGTCGGCGGTTCGGCAGCCGACATCGGATTCAGTCTGGCAGCGCCCCGAGAGCGGCACAAGCGAACGCCCGGCGAGCGGCACGTGGCCGCGGCCTCGCGCGGCACGTGCCGTGCACGGGTGCGTCATCTGCTGTTCAGATCGAGGTCCGTCCACGTTCACCGCTTCTCGGAAGAGTCGATGACACGGTGCCGCAGACGGGGGTCGCGGCACCGGTCCACCGCAGTGAGGAGGAGGAGGGCTGGCCGGGCAAGTGCGCATCGTGATCGAGTCGTTCGTGGACGATCGCGACCCGATGCTGTCCGCCTGGTTCCGCTTCCGCGACGCGGTGGTCGCCGCAGCGCCGGTCGGGACGACGCCAGGGGGAACTCGTCCCGACCGGGCCGCTGCGGCCGAGTCGAGGCCCTTCCCGGCGCAGGAGGCCGCAGCGGTCAGCGGTGCCGTCGCCGCGACGGCGGTCCAACGCCCGGGTCGGGGCGCGCGCAGCCGGGAGGCGGACGACGCCGACCCGCTGCCGACCGTGTGGCGGCTGCTGGCGCCGAACAACCGCGAACTCGCGCGCAGCGTCGACTGCGCCCCGACGCCAGGTGCCGCACGCGCCGCACTCGCCGACGTGCGGGCACGCGTCGGCGAACTCGAACTCGCCGTCGTCGTAGGGCTTCGCGGCGATCGCAACGGGTGGCTGCTCGTGCTCGACAGCGCCCCGATGCTGTGCTGCAGCCGCTGGTACGGTGCCGGCTCGTCGAACCTCGACGCCGCGACCGCGGCGCGCGCGGCCCTCGAGGTCGCCGTCGTCGAGCCGCGCGTCCACGTGCTCTCCGACTCCCGCCGACGGGTCGGTGCGGCGCCGCGGCGCTGAACCGGCGGCCCCGGGGAGCCGCGGCGTTCTGTGCTGAGGTCAGGCGAGGGCGGCGCGCAGGAACGCGGCCACGAGCTCGCGCTGCGCGCCGTCGAGGAGGCCGATCGAGTGCTCCGTGCTCGGCAGCACCTCGAGCTCGGCGTCGACGCCGGCGGCGGCGAGCTCGTCGACGAAGCGCTGCGACTGGGAGAGCGGGATGAGCTCGGCGTCGCCGTGCAGCACGAGCACGGGCGGGTCGCTCGGGTCGGCTTGGGCGGCCGGGGTGGCCGCGGCGCGGCGCTCGAGGCATCCGTCGTCATCGACCTCGTCGGAGCCGGGCGCCGGGCAGTCGAGGTAGGCGGCGACGATGCCCTGCAGCCAGGTGCTCGCGCCGTCGGCCGCGAGGTCGGCGCTCGTCAGCCCGACCGGGCCGGAGAGTTCGACGACCGCGGCGACGCGGGCATCCGCATCGAGCGGGCCCGACCCGCTCAGGCCGGCGAGTGCGGCGAGCTGCCCGCCGGCCGAACCGCCCAGGATGCCGATGCGAGCGGGGTCGACTCCCTGGAGCGCGGCCTGCTCGGGGTCGCGGAGCCAGCGGATGGCCGCCTGCACGTCGTCGAGCTGGGAGGGGAAGACGGCGTCGGGCACGAGCCGGTAGTCGATCGAGACGGCGACGAACCCCTCGCTCGCGAGCCACTGGCACACGCGCCGCCAGTCGGAGTTGTCTTTGGCGCCGCGCTGCCAACTGCCGCCGTGCACGCTGATGACGGCGGGCAGCGCGTCGACGGTGCTGACGGCCGGACGGCACACATCGAGCTCGAGCAGCGTGCCGTCGTCGGTCGTGGCGTACTCGACGCCCGCATCGACGAGGACGTCGTCGGGAGCGTCGAAGGTGCGGATGCCGATGATCTCGCCGCCCTCGACCTCGCCGCTCGCGCCGCCGCCCGGCGGGTCGACGCGTTCGAGCGGCAGGTGGAAGCCGGAGAGTGCGGCGATGCCGACGAGCGCCACGGCGGTGGCGAGGGCGGCGGCGGCCCAGCGGCGTGCTCGGCGTCGGCCCGTCGATCGGTTCGGGTTCACGGGCGCTCCGAGGTCAGGTGGAAGGATGCTACGCCCCGCGCCCGCCCCGGCGAAATCGAAGCCGAGATTTGCTCAGTCGAGCAGTGCGAGCCCGGGATCCCCGGATTCACAGGGGAGGCGGAGGGGACTCCGCTAGGCTTGTGCGGTCGGTCTGGGACACCGTGCGCGAGCGCGGATGGGTTTGTGAGTCCCGAGGGCCGGTTCCACCGCGATCCGCGGCGGATAGTCACACGACGTATGTGCAACGGCCCCGGTTGATTCCACACCCGGGTTCACGACGCCGCGCTTGCGCGCGGGGTCGCCACATGCACGGGCGCGCCACGAGCGCGGCCCGCGAGCAGAACCCAGAAAGCACACCATGCCGAAGAACAAGAAGCCCGCCGGCGGTCGCCCCGCCCGCAACTTCGACCCGAACTTCGCCGCAGCCAAGAAGGCCGCGAAGAAGCAGGCCGGCTCGCGCAGCCCCGGGCACCGCGGCTACCGCGCCCCCGAGGAGGCCCCCGCGGGCAAGGACCGCTGGAGCCGCGACGAGCGCGTCGCCGCCGGCCGCTCCACGCACCGCTCCACCCGTGAGGGCCGCGAAGAGCGCGCCCCGCGCGACGACCGCGCTCCCCGCCAGTACCGCGAGGACCGCCCCCAGCGCCGCTCCGACGACGACCGTCCGCGTCGGTACGACCGCGACGACCGTGCGCCGCGCCGCGACGACCGTGGCGAGCGTCCGCAGCGCCGTTTCGAGGATGACCGTCCGCGTCGGTACGACCGCGACGACCGTGCGCCCCGTCGTGACGACCGCGATGACCGCGGCCCGCGTCGTGACGACCGCGGCGACCGCGGCCCGCGTCGCGATGACCGTGGCGAGCGTCCGCAGCGTCGTTTCGAGGATGACCGTCCGCGTCGGTACGACCGTGACGAGCGTGCCCCGCGTCGTGACGACCGTGCCCCGCGTCGTGATGACCGCGATGACCGTGCGCCCCGTCGTGACGACCGCGGCGACCGTGCCCCGCGTCGTGACGACCGCGGCGAGCGTCCGCAGCGCCGCTTCGATGACGCGCGCCCCCAGCGCCAGTTCCGCGAGGACCGCCCGCAGCGCGGTGCCGACCGCGGCGACCGCGGCCCCCGCCGCGACGACCGTCGCGAGTTCGACCGCCCCGGCTTCCAGGCCTCCGAGCGTCGGGCATCCTCGTTCTACCCGTCGCGCGAGGACCGTGCGCCCCGCACCGACCACGACGACGTCGTGCTCGAGCGCCTCGAGGCCGAGGCCATCCAGGCCGAGACCGTCGAGGGCGTGACCTTCGGCGACCTCGGCCTCGGTGGCAACATCGTCACGGCGCTCGCGGGCCTCGGCGCCGAGCACCCGTTCCCGATCCAGGCGGCGACCATCCCCGTCGTGCTCGAGGGCCGCGACGTCCTCGGACGCGGCAAGACCGGTTCCGGCAAGACCATCGCGTTCGGCGCGCCGACCGTCGAGCGTCTCGCGAACCTCTGGGCCGCCTCCGGCAAGGCCGGCGGCAAGCGCCAGATGGGCCGCGCCCCGCGCGCGATCATCCTCGCCCCGACGCGCGAGCTCGCCCTGCAGATCGACCGCACCGTGCAGCCCATCGCCCAGTCGATCGGCCTGTTCACGACCCAGGTCTACGGCGGCGTCCCCCAGGCCCGCCAGGTCGGCGCGCTCCGCCGCGGCGTCGACATCGTCATCGGCACCCCCGGCCGCATCGAGGACCTGCACCGGCAGGGCCACCTCGACCTCTCGGGCATCCAGATCACGGTGCTCGACGAGGCCGACCACATGTGCGACCTCGGCTTCCTCGAGCCGGTGCAGCGCATCCTGCGCGAGACCCCCGCGGGCAGCCAGCGGCTGCTCTTCTCGGCCACGCTCGACACGGGCGTCGCCGCGCTCGTCGACGAGTTCCTCACGGACCCCGCCGTCCACGAGGTCGCCGGCGAAGAGGCATCCTCGTCGACCATCGAGCACCGCGTGCTCGTCATCGACAACCGCGACAAGCGCGACTTCGTCGCCCGCCTCGCCGACCGCAACGGCAAGACGCTCGTCTTCAGCCGCACCCGGGCGTTCGCCGAGGACCTCGTGCAGCACCTCGAGGACGCCGGCGTCTACGCCGTCGCCCTGCACGGCGACCTCAACCAGGCCAAGCGCACGCGCAACCTCGCGCAGCTCACGAGCGGCCGCGTCGACGTGCTCGTCGCGACCGACGTCGCCGCGCGCGGCATCCACGTCGACGACATCGATCTGGTCATCCAGGCCGACGCCCCCGACGAGTACAAGACGTACCTGCACCGCGCCGGCCGCACCGGCCGCGCCGGCAAGGCGGGCCGCGTCGTGACCCTCATCCCGCGCAACCGTCAGCGCCGCATGGAGGACCTCCTCTCGCGCGCCGAGATCGCCGTGGACTTCGAGTTCGCCGAGCTCGGCGACGACGTGGTGCTCGAGATCGCCAACGGCGAGGTCGAGCTGCCCTCCGTCGCCGCGGGCACCCACGAGGGCGACCAGGATGACGAGGGCGTCGAGTTCCTCGTGATCGACGACGAGTTCGACGACATCGAGGTCGAGGCCGCGGCGAAGTAACCCCGGCACTGCCCCCGATGGGCGGGTCCGCGCATGGCGCGGGCCCGCCCATCGTCGCATCGTCTGGCCGCGAGTGGGTAGCGCGTGCGGGTGCGCAGGGCGCGGCACCCGCGCTGCCTACCCACTCGCGGATGGTGCGAGCGGAAGCGCTCGCCTGCAGCGCGAGTCGCGGCTCAGCCGCGGAGCGCGACGCCGGTCAGCCGCGGAGCGCGAGTGCGAAGGGCAGCACCGAGCCCGCTCCGGCGCGGCGCAGTTCGCGGGCCGCGACGGTGAGGGTCCAGCGGCTGTCGGCGAGGTCGTCGACGAGGAGGACCGGGCCAGGCGGGAGGTCGAGCCCGGAGGCATCCAGACGGTTCCAGAGGCCGGCGAGCCGGAACGCGCTGTTGCCGCCGGGGCCGCCCGTCGGGCCGCCGTCGACGAGCGAGAGCGCCCCGAGGTAGGGGAGCCGCCCGATGCCGGCGAGGCCGCGGGCCAGGGAATCGACGAGCTCGGGGCGCGAGCGCGACGGCATCGCCACGACGGCGGCGGGGCGCTCGGCCCAGCCCCACTCGGCGAGCACCCGCACGCACGCGTCGAGCAGGGCCGGCGGCACCGGGGCGTCCGCGGCACCGGCGGCGAACAACTCGCGGAGCGGGCCGCCCCAGCCCAGGTCGGTGAGCC
Source organism: Agromyces seonyuensis (assembly GCF_009789225.1). Taxonomy (GTDB): domain Bacteria; phylum Actinomycetota; class Actinomycetes; order Actinomycetales; family Microbacteriaceae; genus Agromyces; species Agromyces seonyuensis. The sequence goes on from NZ_WSTA01000031.1 coordinate 20,759, forward strand.
GCGCGAGTGCCCGGCCCTCCTCGGCGCGCTCGCCCGGCGCGATGCGGCCCCTCGCGTCGATGCCGAGGCGGTCGGCGCCGGTCGGCCACTGGCCGCGCGGTTCGATCGGCACGCCGACGCGGTCGAGCGCCCCCTTGGCGGTGGTCGCCGCCTCGTCGTCGAGGCCGGTCGGGAACCAGGCGCCCGCGCAGTTGTCGCAGCGCCCGCACGGCACCGCCGTGTCGTCGTCGAGGGAGCGCTGCAAGTACTCCATGCGGCACCCGCGCGTCTGCTCGTACTCGATCATGTGCGCCTGCTCGGCGATGCGTTCGGCGGCGATGCGCTCGTAACGCGCGGCGTCGTAGACCCAGGGCTCGCCCGTGGCGACCCAGCCGCCGGAGACCCGGTGCACGGCGCCGTCGACGTCGAGCACCTTGAGCAGCAGTTCGAGCGGGGTGCGGCGCACGTCGACACGGGCCTCGAGCGCGGGCGTCGACGTCGGACGCTCCGGGTCGAGCGCGGCGAGGACGCGCTCGGCGCGGTCGCGGTCGGGCATGGACGCCGTCGCGAAGTAGTGCCAGATGTCGGGATCCTCGGCGCCCGGCAGCAGCAGCACGTCGGCGTTGTCGGTCGCGCGGCCGGCGCGGCCGACCTGCTGGTAGTACGCGACGGGCGACGAGGGCGCGCCGAGGTGCAGCACGAAGCCGAGGTCGGGTTTGTCGAACCCCATGCCGAGGGCGCTCGTCGCGACGAGCGCCTTGACCTCGTTGCGCTTCAGCATCCCCTCGGACTCGGCGCGCTCGTCGGGGTCGGTCTGGCCGGTGTACGCGCGCACCGCGTGACCGCGCTCCCGCAGCACGCGGGCGATGTCGACCGCCGCCGCGACCGTGAGCGTGTAGATGATGCCCGAACCCGGCAGCTCGTCGAGGTGGCTGATGAGCCACGCGAGGCGGCCAGTCGAATCGGGCAGGCGCAGCACGCCGAGCCGCAGGGAGGCGCGGGCGAGCGGGCCGCGGATCGTCAGCACGTCGCCGGCCGCGCCCCCGAGCTGCTCCGCGACGTCGGCCACCACCCGGCTGTTGGCCGTCGCCGTCGTGGCGAGCACCGGCACCCCGGCCGGCAGCGCCGCGATGAGCTCGCGCAATCGCCGGTAGTCGGGCCGGAAGTCGTGGCCCCAGTCGCTGATGCAGTGCGCCTCGTCGACGACGAGGAGCCCCATCCGGCGCACCAGTGCCGGCAGTTGCTCGTCGCGGAAGCGCGGGTTGTTCAACCGCTCGGGGGAGACGAGCAGCACATCGACCTCGTCGGCGTCGAGCCGTGCGAGCACGTCGTCCCACTCGTGGGCGTTCGCCGAGTTGATCGCGACCGCCCGCACACCGGCGCGCTCGGCCGCGGCCACCTGGTCGCGCATGAGCGCGAGGAGCGGGGAGACGAGCACGGTCGGACCGGCGCCCGCCCGGCGCAGCAGGAGCGTCGCGACGAAGTACACGGCGGACTTGCCCCAGCCGGTGCGCTGCACGACGAGGGCGCGTCGCCGTCCGCCGACGAGGGCCTCGATCGCCTCGTACTGCCCGTCGTGGAACTCGGCGTCGTCGCGGCCGACGAGGTCGCGGAGCGCGGCGAGCGCGGCGGCGCGGCCCGCATCGGGGGAGTCGGGCGAAGCGGTCATCCCACCAGCATCCCCGATCCCTCCGACAACCGGGGACGGCGGGGCATCCTCGGCTTCGCGGGCACAGGCGGCACGCTGTGCGCATGACGAACGCCGATGCGGAGCCGCGCGCCGCCGCCTACTGGATCTGCTGGCTCGTGGTGCTGCTCGCCGCCGGACTCTCCCTCGTGCTCTCGATCGTGCAGGTCGTGAACGACGGCATCGGCAACGAGGATGCCCTCTACGCGGCGTCGCGCAGCACGGCGCTCCTCGTCGTGGCGGCGATCGCACCGCTCTTCCGCGCGGACGAGGCGCTGCTCGCGATCGCCGTCGCGCTGACGATCGTGCACGGCCTCGACGCCTACGTCGGCACCACGCAGGGCAGCGTCCTGCTGACCGTGCTGCCCATCGGGCTCTGCCTCGCCACCCTCATCTCGGCGACGTTCCTCGCCCGCAGCGACCGGGTGCGCGGGCGGCTCTGAGCCTGTTCTCGCACCGACGTCGCGTTTCCGATCCCCTGGAGCCGCACATGCGCGCGCGATCCCGCACGGCGCTCGTCACCTCCCTGAGCGCTGCCCTGAGTACCCTCGCGCTCGCGCTCGGCCTCGTCGGGTGCGCCGAACCCACGGTCGCCGAACCCACGGTCGCCGCAGCACCGCCGCCCGCCCGGATGGCCGCGATCGGCACCTCGCTCTCGGTCGCGTACGACAGCTGCGGGTTCGGCGACTGCCCGCAGTACAGCTGGTCGACCGGCACCAACGCCGTACTCGACTCCCACGCGACCCGCCTCGAGTCCGTCAACCCGGAGCTCGAGAGGGCGAACTACGCCGTCGCCGGGACGACGGCCGCGGGCCTCGACGCCCAGGCGGCCCAGGCCGTCGCGTTCGGGGCGGAGTACGTGACCGTCGACATCGGGGCCAATGACGCGTGCACCCCCACGACCGACGGGATGACCGAGACGGCGACGTTCACGACGCAGGTGCAGACCGCGCTCGACCGGATCGCGGCGGGCAACGGCGGGCGGACGCGGATCTTCGTGTCGAGCATCCCGAACGTCGAACGCATCTGGGAGGTCGGCAAGGAGCGCGCCGCGGCACGCCTGATCTGGGAGACCAGCGGCATCTGCCAGTCCATGCTCGCCCGGCCGACGTCGACCGCGCACGCCGACGTGGAGCGCCGCGACGCCGTGCAGTCGCGCGTCGACGAGTACAACGCGGCGTTGCAGCAGGTCTGCGCGGCGACCCCGAACTGCACGTGGGACGGCGGGACCGTCGCCGACTACCGCTTCGTGCTGGCCGACATGTCGACGCTGGACTACTTCCACCCGAGCATCGCGGGGCAGCGGAAGCTCGCGGCACTCACGTGGCCGAAGACGCCCTTCGGGAGCTGACGGCACCGCTCGGGACGGCCGGCATCAGCGCCCCCGCACGTCGAACTCGTCGATGTCGGCCGCGAGGTCGTCGCGGATGAGCAGGTCGCGGCGCACGTGGTCGCTGCGATAGGCGGCGCGGCCGAGCATATGGGCCGTCACCGGTTGGGTGAGCAGCTGGAACGTCATGACGATGACCGCCGTGGTCAGGTTGGCCCACGACGGCGAGGCGACGAGCACCGCGACGAGCACGCTCGCGAGGCCGAGCACCTGCGGCTTCGTGCCCGCGTGGAGGCGCGTGAGGACGTCGGGGAAGCGGAGGATGCCGATGCCGGCCGCCATCGACAGGAACGCCGAGAGCAGCACGAGCAGCGCGATGACGATCTCCCCGGCGCTCACGAGGCATCCTGCTTTCCCATGAATCTGGCGATGGCCACGGTGCCGGTGAAGGCGAACAGCGCGAGCACGAGCAGCACCGGCAGCAGGTCGATGTTGCCGGTGAGGGCCATCGATGCGCCCGCGGCGCACATCGAGATGGCGAGCAGCACGTCGGTCGCGAGCACCCGGTCGAGGATGCTGGGGCCGCGCACGATCCGCACGATGGCCGCGACGGCGCCGGCGGCGAACATGAGTCCGGCGACGATCGACACGATCACGAGGAAGGGGCTCATCCCTCGTCCTCCTTCCGGTGCCGTCCGGCACCCGGGGGCAGCGGCGTGCCCATCGAGTCGGGCGAGGCGGACTCCCCGGCCGAGCGTCGGGCGCGGCGCTCGGCACGGATGCGCTCGGCCTCCTCGTGAGTGCCGACGGCGAGCACGATGCGCTCCTCGGTGCCGATGACGCCGTGCCGCACGTGCTCGACGTCCGCCTCCGTGCGGGTGCCGATCGCGTGGAGGTAGAGCACGCCGCGCTCGCGGTCGATGTCGACGACGACCGTGCCGGGGACGACGGAGATCGCCTCGGCGGTGAGCGTCATGACGACGTCGGAGCGGGTGTGCAGCTGCACGGCGATGATCGCGTTCGAGGGCTGCCAGCGCGGGTCGATCGCGAACCAGGCGATCTGCACGGAGGCGCGCGAGACGTCCACGATCATGCGCGCGCCGAGGACGAGCGCGCGCCACAGGTTGAGCCGGCCGGAGAAGAGGACGGGCGGCAGGTAGAGCACGCGCTGCACGACGACGGCGATGAGGATGCCCGTGACGATGGTCATCACGGTGACCGAGTCCCACAGGAACAACCACAGTGCGACGAGCGCGAGGAAGATCGGCAGCTGCCGCCAGGCGACCTGGTACCAGCGGAGGGAGCGGCGCGGCGTCTCGATCGTCACTGCACGCCTCCCGGGAACACGACGCCGATGTAGATCGACGGGTCGAGGAGGCCGGCCGCGGCGCGGGCGGAGAGGTCGAAGAGCGGTCCGGCGAACACGGTGAGCGCGAGCGAGAGGGCGATGAGCCCCGTCGTCGCGATGACCATCGACGGCGGCACGGTGCGGGTGGCGACGAGGGTCGCGCCTGCGGGCGCCTCCTGCAGCGACTGCGTGAGCCGCGAGCTGAAGCCCTCGACCTCGCCGCGGCCGCGCCAGAACGCCATGTTCCAGAACCGGGTGACGGCGTAGAGGGTCATGAGCGAGGTCGCGGCACCCACGGCCATGACGACCCAGACGACCCACGCGGCATCCGCGGTCTGCGAGGCGGCGAAGGCGCCGCCGACGTTGCCCTCGTCGACGGCTTCGGCGCCCGCGAGGAACAGGCCGAGCTTGCCGAGGAAGCCGGAGAGCGGCGGGATGCCGCCGAGGTTCATCGCGGGGATGAAGTAGAGGATCGCGAGCCACGGCGCGACCTTCATGAGCCCGCCGAGCCGGCTGATGGAGGTCGCCCCGCCGACGCGTTCGATGAGCCCCGCGACGAGGAAGAGCGCCGTCTGCACGGTGATGTGGTGCACGACGTAGTAGACGGTCGCCGTCATCGAGCTCAGCGTGCCGATCGCGATGCCGAAGACGAGATAGCCGATGTGGCTGACGAGCGTGAAGCTCAGCAATCGTTTCAGGTCGGCTTGGGCGAGGGCGCCGAGGATGCCCACGAGCATCGTGAACGCCGCGATGACGAGCAGCACGATCGTCAGGTCGTTGTCGGCGAAGAGCAGCGTCTCGGTGCGGATGAGCGCGTAGACGCCGACCTTCGTGAGCAGGCCCGCGAACACCGCCGTGACGGGGGCGGGCGCCGTCGGGTAGGAGTCGGGCAGCCAGAACGAGAGCGGGAAGACCGCGGCCTTGATGCCGAAGGCCAGCAGCAGCATGAGGTGCAGCACGAGCTGGGTCTCTTCGGGCAGCCCGCCGAGACGAACCGAGAGCTGCGCCATGTTCACCGTGCCCGTGGCGCCGTAGATGAGGGCGATCGCCGAGAGGAAGAACAGCGAGGAGACCAGGCTCACGATGATGTACGTGACGCCGGCGCGGATGCGCTCGCCCGTGCCGCCGAGCGTGAGCAGCACGTAGCTCGCCGAGAGCAGGATCTCGAAGCCGACGTACAGGTTGAACAGGTCGCCCGCGATGAACGCGTCGAAGACGCCGGCCGAGAGGATCAGGTAGGCCGGGTGGAAGATCGAGATCGGCGTCTCGCGATGGTTGTCGGCGATGCCCTGGCCGACGGCGTACACGAGGACGCCGAGCAGCATGAGCGCCGACACGAGCAGCATGATCGCCGAGAGCCGGTCGACGACGAGCGCGATGCCCCACGGGGCCTCCCACCCGCCGAGGTGCACGGCGATCGGGCCGTTGCGGTCGACTTCGATGAGGAGCAGCGTCGCGATCGTCGCGACCGCGAACAGCGTCGCCGTGGAGACCGCGACCTGCGCGCGCGGGTGGCGGCCGAGGATGAGGGCGAGCGCCGCGCCGAGCAGCGGCACGAGCACGACGAGGGGCACGAGCGCGTCGGTCATGCGCGGCTCCCTTCGTCATCGTCGGTCGAGTAGCCGCTTGCGGCGTATCGAGACCCGGGACGGCCCGTTGCGGGGTCGTCGGGCGGGTTCGGGCGGGTGAACCCGTCGGGTTCGTCGAGGTCGAGGTGCGCGAACTCGTCGTCGGGTTCCTCGTCGGACTCCTCGATGATGCGCTGGATGGCCTCGTCGTCCTCGTGGCTGGAGCGCTGCAGGTCGGCGTGCTCCGACATGTCCTCGTCGAGGTCCGCCTCGTCGCCGATCTGGTCGCCCTTCGCGCCGAGCTGCGCGAGCCACCAGGAGCGGTAGATGAGGGCGAGCATGAACGCCGTGATGCCGAGGTTGATGACGATCGCGGTGAGGATGAAGGCCTGCGGCAGCGGGTCGCTGATCGAGGCCGGGTCGACGCCGTCGCCGAGGATCGGCGCGAGACCGGGCGCCCCGGCCATGACGAACATCAGGATGTTCACCGCGTTGCCCGCGAGGAGGAACCCGATGAGCACGCGCGTCAGCGAGCGCTCGAGCATGACGTAGACGCCTGCGCCGAACAGCACGGCGGCGAGGACGACGAGGGTGAGGCTCGCGCTCATGGCGTCACCTCCGCCGACGTGGGGTCGCGCAGGGCGGATGCCGTGGCCTCGTTGCGCGGCTCGGCCGGGCCGGCACCGCCGGCGGCCTCGTTCTCGGCCGTCTCCTGCACCTCGCGCTGGTGGTCGACCTCGGCGCCGAGGGCGCGCAGGATGTCGAGCACGAGGCCGACGACGACGAGGTACACGCCGATGTCGAAGAGCGTCGACGTGCCGATCGAGATCGTGCCGAGGAAGCCGGCATCGGCCTCGAACCACGTCGAAACGAAGGCCGTCTCGCCGAAGAAGATCGGTGCGGCGGCTGTGCCCGCGGCGAGCAGCAGGCCGGTGCCGAGCAGCGTGCCCGCCTGCACCGGCGCCGCTTCGCCGAGCTCGTAGCGGCCTCCGGCGAGGTAGCGCGCGACGAGCGCGAGGCCCGCGACGAGCCCGCCCGCGAACCCGCCGCCGGGGGCGTTGTGGCCGACGAAGAGGAAGAAGACCGACACGACGATCGCCGGGTGGAAGAGCAGGCGCACGAGCACCTCGAGCAGGATCGACCGGTTCGTCGGCGTCAGGGTGCGCCCGGCGAGGAGCCAGGTCTGCCGCGTCTCCGCGGCATCCGCGAGCTCGTCGTGCTCGTCGGCGACGTCGGCCAGGCGCGGGCGCGCCCCGCGGATCGACCAGGCGGGCTCCGGCACCGGCTTGCGGCTGCGGCGGTCGACGGCGAGGTCGAGCCGGGGTGCGCCGCCCGTGCGGCCCGTCACGAAGACGAGTGAGGCGACGCCCGTGGCGACGGCGATGAGCACGGAGATCTCGCCGAGGGTGTCCCACGCGCGGATGTCGACGAGCATGACGTTGACGATGTTCTTGCCGTGCGCTTCGATCGCGAGGGCAGGCAGGCCCTCGGCGATGGTCGGCTCGATGCGCGCGCCGAGGGCGATGAGCCCCACGATGCCCATCGTCGCACCGGCGAGGACCGCGATGAGTAGACGCCACCGGCGCTTCGCCGGCGGGTTGCGCGTGCCGAGGTCGCGCGGCAGCCGGCGCAGCACGAGTACGAACACCACGAGGGTGAGCGTCTCGACGAGCGCCTGGGTGAGCGCGAGATCGGGTGCGCCGTTCAGGCCGAACATGAGGACGAGGCCGTACCCGGTCACGCCCACGAGCAGCACCGCGGCGACGCGCTGCTGCACGACGGCGGCGGCGACGCCCGCGATGATCATGACGGCCGCGAGCACGGGCTGGACGCCGGAGTCCCAGAGGCGCAGCTCCTCGGGCCAGGCGCCGCTCGCGAGGGCCGCACCGCCGACGCCGCCGACGAGCACGACCAGGAACACCGCGAGGTAGCCCGGCAGGCCGCGCTGCTGGATCTTCACGGTCAGCCAGGCGGCGAAGCGGTCGATCGCGCCGACGATGGAGAGGTAGCCGCGACTCGAGTCGACGAGCGGCGGGACGGCGGCCTGGAGCCGGGAGACCTCGCGTTTCGCGACGACGAGGAACGCGCCGACCGCGAAGACCGCGAGCGAGAGGAAGAGGGCCGGCTCGAGTCCGTGCCAGAGCGCCAGGTGGTACGGCTTCCCGCTGGAGGGGAACTCGTGGGCGTAAGCCGCGAGGAGCGGCTCGACGAGTCCGGGCGCGAGCGCGAACACGAGGCTGAGGGCCGCCAGCAGCAGCGGGACGATCGAGATCGTCGGCCCCGGCAGGTGCAGCTTCGTCTCGGCGACGCCGTTCTTGCGCCAGAAGGCGCCCCACACGAAGCGCACCGCGTACGCGACCGTCAGCATCGAGCCGATGACCGCGCCGACGAGGGCGACCCACGCCCACGGCTCGCCGTGCGTCGCCGCCTCGAGCAGGCTCGTGAAGACGGCCTCCTTCGCGACGAAGCCGAACAGCGGCGGCACACCCGCCATCGAGGCGGCCGCGACGATGCCCGCGGTCGCGACGAGCGGCATCCGCCGGCCGAGCCCGGAGAGCTTGCGCCAGTCGCGCGTGTGCGCGGCGTGGTCGACGATGCCGACGACGAGGAAGAGCGCCGCCTTGAACAGCGCGTGCGCGAGCAGCAGCGCGACCGCGGCGAGCGCCGCATCCTGCGTGCCGATGCCGGAGACGAGCATGAGGAAGCCGAGCTGGCTCACCGTGCCGTAGGCGAGCACGAGCTTCAGGTCGTACTGCCGGAGCGCGCGCCAGCCGCCGACGAGCATGGTGAACGTGCCGAGGCCGATCACGATCGGCGCCCAGATCGCGAGGTCGGCGTAGCCGGGGGCGAGCCGCGCCACGAGGTAGACGCCCGCCTTCACCATCGCGGCGGCGTGCAGGTACGCCGAGACCGGCGTGGGCGCCGCCATGGCGGCCGGGAGCCAGAAGTGGAACGGCACGAGGGCGCTCTTGGAGATCGCCCCGAGCAGGATGAGTCCGATCGCCCACTCGCCCGCCGCCCCCGTGACCGGGTTCGCGACGAGCTCGGCCAGGCTCGTGGTGCCGCCCGCGACGGCGAGGATCGCGAGCCCGACGAGCATGGCGAGCCCGCCGAACGTCGTGACCGTGAGGGCCTGCAGGGCGGCGCCTCGGCTCGCCTTGTTGCCCGTGTAGTGGCCGATGAGCAGGTAGGACAGGACGCTCGTGAGCTCCCAGAACGTGAACATCACGAAGACGTCGTCGGCGGTGACGAGGCCGAGCATGACGCCGGCGAAGGCGAGCAGCAGCGCCGCGAAGCGGCCGAGTCCGGGCTCGTCGTCGTCGAAGTACCGGGCGCAGTAGGCGAGCACGCCCGCCCCGATGCCCGTGACGATGAGGGCGAGCAGCAGCGAGAGCGCGTCGAGGCGGAAGTCGAGGGCGATGCCGAACTGCGGGATCCATTCGACGCGTTCGGTCGGGATGCCGCCGTCGAGGACGGCGGGCAGCAGCGTGGCGAGCCAGACGAAGACGGCCGCGGGCAGCAGGGCGATGACGAGGAAGACGCGGGCGTGCAGGACGCGTGCGAGGAACGGCGTGGCCACCGCCAGGGCGGCGAACAGCGCGAGGCTCGGGATCATCCCACCTCCTCTGCGCGACCGTCTCGGGTTCGGTCAGTCTACCGGCCGTCTTGGGAGTCTTACCCAGGTTTATCTGCTTGCGGTAAATCGAGTTCAGGTTCAGAATCCTCGCGTGGATGCGGTCACGAACCCCTATACGCCCAATGCCGGTGCGACGCCCGAGGCGCTCATCGGCCGCGACGAGCTGCTGGACTCGTTCGACATCCTGCTGCGCCGCCTCGAGCGGGGGCGCGCCGAGCAGTCCATGATCCTCACCGGCCTGCGCGGCGTCGGCAAGACCGTGCTGCTCGGCGAGTTCGCCCGGCTCGCGCTCGCCGCGAAGTGGGAGGTCGTCGAGCTCGAGGCGATGAAGCACGACGACAAGCGCTTCCGCCAGGTGCTGTTCTCGCAACTGCGCTCCGCGCTCCTGCGCATCTCGCCCCGCGCCCGCTGGAACGATCGCGCGCGTCGCGCGGCCGGCGTCCTCTCCTCCTTCGGGCTCACGGCATCGACCGACGGGTCCGTCGCCGTGACGTGGGACATCGAACCGCTCGAAGGGGCCGGCGACCACGGCGAGCTCGCGCTCGACCTCACCGACGTGCTCGTCTCCCTCGGCGAGCTCGCCGCCGACCACGGCCACGGGTTCGTGCTGCTGGTCGACGAGGTGCAGTTCCTCGGCGAGCGGCAGCTCGAGGCCGTCATCCAGGCCATCCACCGCACGGTGCAGCTGCGCCTGCCGATCACGTTCGTCGGCGCGGGCCTGCCGCAGATCGCCGAGCTCGCCGGCGACGCCAAGTCCTACGCCGAACGACTCTTCCGCTTCCCCGAGGTGGGTTCCCTCGAACGGAGCGAGGCCGACCTCGCGTTCTCGTCGCCCGCGCTCGCCGAGGGCGTCGGCTGGGAGGCCGACGCACTCGACGCCGCCTACGCGCTCACGCAGGGCTACCCGTACTTCATCCAGGAACTCGGCTACCAGGTGTGGTCGGTCGCCCAGGCCTCCCCGATCACGGCGGCCGACGTCGCCGTCGCCCGCGAGGCCTACGAGTCCAAGCTCGACGGCTCGTTCTTCCGCGTGCGCCTCGACCGCACCACACCGCTGCAGACGGCCTACCTGCGCGCCATGGCCGAACTCGGCCCCGAGCCGCAGAAGGCGTCGGAGGTCGCGAAGCTCATGGGCCGCGAGTCCACCCAGCTCGGCCCCACCCGCGCCGAGCTCATCGACATGGGACTGCTCTTCACGCCCGTCCACGGCTACGCGGCGTTCACGGTGCCCGACTTCGACCGTTTCATGCTGCGGGCCGTGCCCGAGCTCGTCGTGCCGCCGCCCCGACACCGGAAGAAGGACTCCCCGTCGGACGAGTAGGGAGCGCAGCGACCGGATCGAGACCCGGGTGACCCGACCTCGCGGGCGTCGAGCGGGGTCTCGATACGGCGCTTCGCACCTACTCGACCGGCGGGGGCCTACTCGACCAGTGGTGGGCTACTCGACCGGCGGGACCGTCCCGACGCCCGCGAGCATCGACAGGTCGACCGAGTCGACGCCCTCCCGTGCGATCGCCGCGGTGAAGGCCTCCTGCACGGCCGGCAGGTCCTCGCCGTCGACGCCGTCGAGCAGGTGCACGAGCTCGGTGCCGACGACGATCGACCACGCCAGGTCGGGATCGACCGGTTCCGTGCGGGGCAGTTCGTCGGCGTGGATGCCCGTGAGCCCGAGGTCCGCGAGCCGCGCCGCGAACGACCCCGGCTCGCCGACGTGCCGCACCGACGGCCCGAGGTCGGCCGGGTCGGCCGCGCCGAGCCGCTCGTCGAAGGGACCGGCCGCTTCGACGACGGCCGGGATCAGTTCGGCGAACGCCCGCCCCGCCCACACCAGGAACCCGATGCGGCCGCCGGGCCGCACCCGCGAGACGAGGTCGGCGGCGGTGCGCTCCACCTCGTCGTCGCCGACGACGTCGAGCGCGAGCGCCAACTGCACGACGTCGTACGAGCCGAACCCCCAGTCGGCGAGCCCCAGCCGGTGCAGCGCGAGCTGCGGCAGCGCCTCGCCGGCATCCGCCCGCGCGCGGAGCGCGAGCGCCTGATCGCGCAGCACGGCGTCGACCCGGCCGCCCGGGCCGACGAGCGCCGCCGAGGGCACCGAGGCGGCCCCGGTGCCGACGTCGAGCACGATCTCGTCGAATTGCGGTCTCGTGCGCACGAGCAGCGCATCGGCCGCCCGCTGCCAGATCAGCTCCGTCAGCGCGGCCGTCGCCTCGACATCCCGCGGCCGCCGAGGCGGAGCGGTGCCAGCGGTGTCATCCGTCGCCGAATCGTCGTTCCTCGTATCCGGTGCGATCTCGACCTCATCGTCGACCTCGGTACCGGGATCCCCCATCCCCATCCGCCCATTCTGCCCCCGACCGGGGCCCCGCCGCAGCGCCCGGCGGGGGATGTCGTGACCGGACGGTGATCGCCGTCACAGCGGATCGATCGGAGGAAGTGCGAGACTGGGTGTCGTATCCGCGCGGGCGCCCCGGGCCCCGACGCCCCGAATCGTCGAAACGAGACCTCCCTCATGAACCGTGCCCTGCGCCGCGGCGCGCCCGTCGCGCTCGCCCTCGCCTCCGCGCTCGTGCTCGTGGGCTGCTCCGGCAGCTCCGAGCCGAGCGAGACGACCGACGCCGCCGCCGCCGAGTGCCTCGACGTGCCCTCGGGCGACGCGAGCGACTCCGTGACGGTCGACGGTGAGATCGGCGGCGAGGTGACGGTCGAACTCGACGGCGCGCTCGCCGTCGAGGAGACCGAGCGCACCGTCGTCCAGGACGGCGACGGCGACGTGCCCACCGCCGACGCGTCGGCGATCGCGGTACTGAGCCTGTTCAACGGCGCCGACGGCTCGCCGCTCGCCGCCGGTCAGCAGCTCCCCGTGCCCTCCGAAGAGACGCAGCCCTACATCGAGGGCATCGAGAAGGCCGTGAACTGCCTGCCCGTCGGCACGCGTGCCGTGACGGTCGCGGCTCCGGCGGACCTCTGGGGCGACACCGGTAACGAGGCGATCGGCGTCGAGGCCGGCGCCACGATCGTCATCGTCGCCGACGTCATCGAGGCGCCCGAGCCCGAGGCGCTGCCCGAGCCGGGCGAGTGGACCGAGAACACGCCCACGATCGAGTTCCACGACCAGGCCACCGCGCCGACCCTCACCCTCAACGGCGAGCCGCAGGCCGACTTCCTCCGCTACGTCGTGACCGAGGGCGACGGCGAAGAGGTCGTCCAGGGCGACACCGTGAGCGTCATGTACTACGGCGTCGACGCCGCGACCGGCGAGATGTTCGACAACAACTACGGCTCCGACCCGATCTCGTTCGGCACGGGCGACGTGGTGCAGGGCTTCGGCGGCGGCCTCGTCGGCATGAAGGTCGGCTCGCAGTTCGTCGTCACGATGCCGCCGTCGCTCGGCTACGGCGAGGCGGGCGAGTCCTCGAGCGACCTCGCGGGCAAGACGCTCGTGTTCGCGATCGAGATCGTCGACACCACGCACGCGGAGTAGTCCCGCAGACGGAACGGCCGGCCCCCTCGGGGGCCGGCCGTTCTGCGTTCGCGGAGATCGGTCAGGATGCCTCGGGCGCGGCGTCCGGGTCGACGGCCGCGGTGCCCGTGGCGGGCGCGGGCGACTTGGGCGCGCGGACGACGCGGCCGTTCTCGACGGGCGCCGCGAGGCCGCGCACCACGCCGGTGCGCTCGACGCGCTTCGCGAGCGAGAGGCCGGCCCAGGTCGCGAGCACCTCGGAGAGGAGCAGCACGGCGAAGAAGGTGATCTGCAGGCCGAGGCCGTAGTTCGGCAGGTCGATGCTCGCGACGGCGTACGGCGCGTAGAGCGCCCCGAAGACGAGCGCGGCGACGTAGAAGAGCCACGGCTTCCAGTAGCGGTAGAGCGCGAGCGCGAAGACGATCTCGATGAAGACCGCGATCATGAGGTTCGTCACGATCGCGCTCGCCCCGTAGGGCTGGAAGGGCGTTTCGACGAGGCCGGCGATGAGGGCGACGAGGATGCCGACACCGGGACGGCGCAGCAGCGCCATGGCGACGACGATCGGCAGCAGCCAGATGCCGGCGACCGCGGCGAACCCGGGCGGGAAGACGCCGAAGATCGCGGCGGAGAAGTGGTTGACGGGGATGAGCAGCACGCCGGCGGCGGCGCCGATGGCGGCGCACGTCAGCAGCAGACGGGTGGGGAACTTCATGCGGGGCTCCTCGGCGGAGGTGGGACGTGGGAGTGGGGAGGTGGAACGGGCGGTGCGAGTGGTGCGGGCGGTGCGAGTGCTGCGGGCGCCGGGGCGGCTCAGCCGCCGCCGGTGCGGGAATCGCTGAGCGAGCCGAGGCCCGCCTGGATGACCCACCAGTAGAGCAGGACGGAGACCGCCCAGAACCCGACGACGAACACCCAGTCGCGGACCCGCCAGGGCACGAGGTGCCGCTCGGTGCGGGTCGGGTGGGCGCCGAAGGCGCGGGCATCCATCGCGAGGGCGACGCGCTCGGCGTGCCGGATCGCGCTCGCGAGCAGCGGCACGGCGTAGCCGAGGATGCGCTTCGTCGCCGCGATCGGGCCGCGGCCGCGCTCGGTGCCGCGGACGCGGTGGGCGGCGCGGATGACCTCGAGCTCGTGGCCGAACCGCGGCACGAACCGGTAGGCGGCGAGCGCCGTGTAGCCGACGCGGTAGGGCACCTTGAGGTTCTGCACCATGGCGCGCGCGAGGTCGGGCCCGGTCGAGGTGAGGCCCGCGATGAGGGAGAGCAGCAGCAGGCTCGCGAGGCGCATGGCGGTCGCGAGCCCCGTGAGGTAGGCGCTCAGCTCGAACGTCCAACCGCCGATCGTGACGAGCGGGATGCCCGCGCCGAGGGCGTCGGCCGGCAGCCGCGACGGGTCGACCCAGATGCCGAAGCTCACGCCGAGGACCGCGATGGCGATCGGCAGCCCGACGAGCAGCAGGGCGAGCATCCGGCCGGACAGTCGCGCGCCGGTCAGCAGCAGCACGAGGGTCAGCGCGACGAACGCCGCCGGGATCGCGACGCCGCGCGAGAACAGCAGGAGCAGCATGATCGGCAGCGGGCCGAAGAGCTTCGCGAGCGGGTTCAGGTGGTGGAGGTAGCGCCACTCCGGCGCCGGGGCGGCTTCGCGGTACGGGTCGATGGCGAGGGCGCTCATGCGAGGCGCTCCGCGGCGGTCGCCTCGGCGAGGTCGGCGGGGAACTCGGCCGGCGGGTGCGGCTCGTCGACGCGGCCGGGCAGCTGGGCGAGGCGCGTGACGGTGTGCCACTCCGGGTGCCGTCCGAGCGCGGCCGTCGCGCGTGCCAGCGGCGGGCGCCGGAGCCCGGCCTCCTCGATGAGCGCACCCGCGAGCACGTCTTCCGTCGGACCGACCCCGAGCAGGCGACCGCCGCCCATGACGGCGACATGGGTCGCGTAGTCGGCGACGAGCTGCAGGTCGTGCGTGACGACGAGCACGGTCGTGCCGCCGCGGTTGAGCGCCGTGAGGAGGTCGAGCAGTGCGGTCGCGCGCTCCCGGTCCTGGCCGAACGTCGGCTCGTCGAGCGCGAGCACCGGGGCGCCCGCGATGAGCGCCGTGCCGACGGAGAGCCGTCGCTTCTGCCCGCCCGAGAGCAGGAACGGATGCTGCTCGCGGTGCGCTTCGAGGCCGAAACGCGCGAGCATCGCATCGACGCGCGCACCGCGCTCGTCGTCGGGCACGCCCTGGATGCGGAGCCCGTGGTCGAGCTCCTCGGCCGCCGTGTGGGTGATGAACTGATGTTCGGGGTTCTGGAAGACGAAGCCGACGTGGCGGGCGAGCGTGCGCGGGTCGGTCGTCGCCGGGTCGAGCCCGTCGATCAGGATGCGGCCCTTCGGCGCCGGGATGACGCCCGCGATCGCCTGCAGCAGGGTCGACTTGCCGGCCCCGTTGACGCCGACGATCGCGAGGAAGTCGCCCGGCTCGACGTCGAGGTCGACGCCGTGGACGACGGTCGGGCCGCGCTTGCCGCCGCGCTTGACGTCGAGGCCGCGCACGCGGACGCCGCCTGACGGGTGCACCGCATCCGCCGGTCGAGTCGGCGCGCCAGCGCCGTATCGAGACTCCGCAGGGTCGCTCACCGGGTCTCGATACGCTTCGCTACTCGACCGACGGGGCGTCGCTGCTCGGCCGGCGGGGGCGGGCAGCGCAGGCAGCGAGTCCAGCGCGTCGAGGGCCGCGGTCAGCTCGGCCGGCGTGAGCGGCAGCTCGGGGATCGGCGCGCCGGCCTCGCGCAGCCGCATCGCGGCGAGTGTCGACACCGGCAGCCACACGCCGAGGTCGAGGAGGTCGTGGGCGAGCCCCCCGAGGATCTCGCGCACCGGGCCGTCGAGGACGAGCCGGCCCGAGGCATCCAGCACGACCACCCGGTCGACGAGGCCGACGGCCTGGTCGAGGTTGTGCTCGACGAGCACAATGGCGTGGTCGCCGTCGGTCGCGAGCTCGCCGAGCACGGCGTACACCTCGTCGATGCCGGCCGGGTCGAGGTTCGCGGTGGGCTCGTCGAGCACGAGCAGCGGGGTGCGCATCGCGAGCGCGCACGCGATGGCGAGGCGCTGGCGGCCGCCGCCGGAGAGCGTGTCGGGGTTGTCGAAACGGCGCTCCCAGAGCCCGACGCGCGTGAGCGACTCCTGCGCGCGGGCGAGCACCTCGTCGAGAGGCAGGAGCTGGTTCTCGGTCGCGAAGCACACCTCGTCGAGCAGGGTGCCGGTCACGATCTGGGCGTCGGGGTCCTGGAAGACCATCGCGGCGTGCTCGGAGAGCGCGCCGACGGGCGTGGTGCGGGTGTCGAGGCCGGCGAGCGTCACCGTGCCCTCGAGGGTCGCGGGCACATCGTGGGGGATGAGCCCGTCGAGCGCGAGGGCGAGCGTCGACTTGCCCGAACCGCTCGGGCCGAGCAGGAGCACGACCTCCCCCGGCGCCACGTCGAACGAGACGCCGTCGGGCGTCGCGCGATCGGCGCCGTCGTGGCGGATGCGGACGCCGTCGAGGCGGAGGAGGGGTGCTGGGGTCACGGGGCTTCCGAATGCGTGAGGATGCCGATGCCCCGCGGATCCCGTGCGGGACGGCATCCGCGGTGCGAGGAGTTAGGCCAGCCTAAGCGAACTGCGCTCCCCGTGCATCCGTGCGCTCGGCGGCCCGCCCGCTCAGGCCAGCCGCGCCCGGAAGCGCACCTGCGCGCGCGTGCGCGGCGTCGAGTGCAGCGGCGTCGGCGGGAGGCCCGTGGCCGCCGCCTCGAGCTCGGCGGCGATC
>NZ_WSTA01000032.1 GCF_009789225.1 Agromyces seonyuensis
CGCGGTCGCCGCCGAGCGGCTCGCCGGGACCCCCTGGCGCACGAACGCCGAGGTGCCGGGCCCGTGGCTGCGCGGTCGCGGGTTCCACCCGGGCGGCGCCGCGACGGCCGACCTCGACCGCGCGCTCGAGCGCGGCGCCATCACCATGCGCGGCTACGACCGCACGCTCAAACTCGCCTGGTCGCTCGCCGACCTCGACGGCCGCGGCCGTCCGGGGGCCGACGAAGTCGGCCGGGCGCTGCTGCTCCGGAAAGGCATCCCCGCATGAGGCACCGACTCGACCTCGCACCCCGCCCCGACGTGCTCGAACGACTGCGCGGTGCGTCGGACGCCGAGCACGACGACGCGCTCGCCCGCGCCTTCCTCGGGTTCCTCGTCGAACCGGGCGACGGCATCGCGGGCCGGCTCGTCGCCGCGGTCGGCCCGGTCGAAGCCGCCGCACTCGTCGCCTCCGATCCACCGCCGGAAGCGCTCGCGGTGCTCCTGGCGGACCCCGGTGAAGCGGCGCCGCTCGCCGCCGCGCGCGCCGCGCTCGAACGCTGGAGACCCCGTCTCGATCGCGCAGCGTTCGCGCGGTCGCTCGAGCAGGCGGCCCGCGTCGGCGCGACGCTCCTCGCGCCCGGCGATGCCGACTGGCCCGCGGGGCTCGACGACCTCGGCGACCACGCACCGCTCGCCCTGTGGGTGCGCGGCCGCCCGTCGGCGCTCCTCGACGGAACCGCGGTCGCGATCGTCGGCGCGCGCGCCGCGACGTCGTACGGCACGCTCGTCGCCGGGGAACTCGCCGACGGCCTCGCGATGCGCGGCGGCCTCGTCGTCTCCGGCGGGGCGTACGGCATCGACGGCGCGGCCCATCGCGCGGCGCTCGCCGCCGGCGGCACCACGGTCGCCTTCCTCGCGGGCGGCGTCGACCGGTTCTATCCGGCCGGCCACGAGGACCTGCTCGGCCGCGTCGCGGCGCTCGGTGCCGTCGCGAGTGAGGTGCCGATCGGCAGCGCCCCGACGAAATGGCGGTTCCTGCAACGCAATCGGTTGATTGCGGCGGCTGCGGCGGCGACCGTCGTCGTGGAGGCCGGGCACCGCTCCGGCTCGCTCAACACCGCCGCGCACGCAGCCCAGCTCGGTCGGCCGCTCGGCGCCGTGCCCGGCCCGGTGACGAGTCCGAGCTCGTCCGGCAGCCACCGCTTGCTCCGGGAGCACGACGCGCTGTGCGTCACGAACGCCGCGGAGGTCTGGGAGCTCGCCGGAGGCGGGGAACCGGGCCGGCTGCGCGGCGGGCACGGCAGCCCGGAGGCCGGCAGCACCGGCGGACCCTCGGGCGAGCGCCGCGACGACACCCGTCTCCGCGTCGTCGATGCGCTGTCGACCCGCACCCCGTACCCGGTCGCCGAACTCGCCCGGCGCGCCGGACTGGAGCCGGTCGTCGTGCGCGGGGCGCTCGGGCGGCTCGCGCTGTCGGGCGACGTCGCGGAGCGGGGCGGCGGATGGGTGCGGACCGGTTGACCATGGGCGGAGCGGGCCCCCGCGGTGGTCCTCGCGCCTCGCCGGTCGGCAGGCGTGGCCCTACGCTGGCGGCATGGCGAGCATCCCGCACCGCTTCGGCCGCTCCTCCGCACCCGAGCGCACGATCGTCCACGTCAGCGACACGCATCTGAACGCGGGCGGTGCGCCGCTGCCGGGCGGCGTCGATACCCAGGCCGCCGTCGATCGGCTCGCCGCCCGACTCGGCGGGCTCCGGATGCCGGTCGCCGCGATCGTCGCGACGGGCGACATCTCCGACGACGCGAGCGCCGACTCGTACGCGAGGGCGCGCGCCGCCCTCGAGCCCGTCGCCGAGGCACTCGGCGCGCGGCTCGTCTGGGTGATCGGCAACCACGACGAGCGCGCGCCGTTCCGCGAACACCTGCTCGGCGAGCCGGCTGCGGCCGGTGCGGTCCCGGGCGGTCCGGTCGACATCGTGCACGAGATCGACGGGCTGCGCATCATCGCGCTCGACTCGACGGTGCCCGGGTTCCACCACGGCGAACTCGACGCGGACCGGGCGGCGTGGCTCGCAGGCATCCTGTCGACCCCGGCGCCGCACGGCACGGTGCTCGCCCTGCACCATGCGCCGATCGCCTCGCCGCTGTCGATGATGGACGTGCTCGAGCTGCGCGGACAGGATGCTCTCGCCGACCTCGTCGCCGGCAGCGACGTGCGGCTCATCCTCGGGGGGCACCTCCACTACTCGACCACGAGCACGTTCGCGGGCGTGCCGGTCTCCGTCGCCGGGGCCACGGCCTACACGCTGGATGCTTCGGCCGGTCCGCGCGGGCTCGTCGGCATCGACGGCGGTCGAAGCTTCGACCTCGTCGAACTCCGCGGCGCCGACGTGACGGTCTCGACGATCCCGGTCTCCGAGGAGCGCCGGATGTCGCTCTTCGACGAGGCGTTCACCGAGCGCCTCGAGGGCCTCGACGACGTCGGTCGGCTCGACAAGTTCAGCCGCAAGCGCTGAACGAAGCCGCTCGCGCCGAGCGCGCCGACCGGGCGTTGGGGGCGGAGCGCCGCCGACCGGTACCGCGCGTCGGGTCGTGGATGTCGGCGATCGGCCGGATGCTGGAGGGGTGCAGCTCCCCGAAGCGATCGCCGAGTACCTGGAGGCCGTGCGTTTCGAGCGCGGCGCGTCCGCCAATACGGTGCGCGCCTACGAGGTCGATCTCGCGGCCCTCGCCGAGTTCTCCCGGGAGCGCGGCGTCGAGTCGGTCGACGACCTCGACCTGGCGCTGCTGCGCGACTGGCTCTGGGCGTTGACCGAGGCCGGGCTCGCGAAGGCGACCGTCGCCCGACGCGCCGCGGCCGCGCGCGGCTTCACCGCCTGGCTCGAGCGCCGCGACCTCGTCCCGGCGGACGTCGGCGCGCGGCTGCAGTCGCCGAGGTCCCGCCGTCCGCTCCCGCGCGTGCTGGCCGCCGAACCCCTCGGCGGCCTGTTCGACGAACTCGGCGCGGCCGCCGCCGAGGGCGAGCCCGTGGCCGTCCGCGACGCGGCCATGGTCGAACTGCTCTACGCGGCGGGGCTCCGCGTCGCCGAGCTCGTGGGCCTCGACCTCGGCTCGATCGACCGCGGCGCGCGCACGGTGCGGGTGCTCGGCAAGGGCGGCAAGGAGCGCGTCGTGCCATACGGACTGCCGGCCGCGCGGGCGCTCGACCGCTGGATCGATGGGGGCCGGCCGGCGCTGCTGCGGGCCGCGATGGTCCGCACGGCCGACGGCGGCGCGACGCCGCGGGTCGAGGCGGCGCTCTTCCTCGGTGCACGCGGCGCCCGCATCGATCAGCGCGTCGTCCGCCGTCTGGTGGAGCGACTGCTCGCCGAACTCCCCGGTTCCGGCCCGAGCGGGCCGCACGCGTTCCGTCACACCGCCGCGACGCACCTGCTCGACGGCGGTGCCGACCTGCGTAGCGTGCAGGAGTTCCTCGGCCACGCGAGCCTCGGCACGACGCAGATCTACACCCACGTCTCCGCCGAGCGCCTGCGGGAGGGCTACCGCACCGCGCATCCGCGGGCCTAGGGGCACCGCCCTCGTCGATCGGTCGCAACTCGGCCCGTCGGACCGGCCGGTTCACTCGAGCGGCAGCAGCACCGCTCGCGGCAGCCCGCCGAGGAAGACGAGCGGCGAGACGTAGACGCCGTCGACCCGTACGCCGAGGTGCACGCAGTCCTCGCAGTGGCCGACCGTACCGACGGTCCCGATGACGGCGCCCGCGGCGACCTCGTCGCCTGCCGCCAGGGTTCCCGCCACGGGCTCGAACGAAGAGACGATGCCGTCGCCGTGCGTGATCGAGACCACGGGACGGCCGGCGACCATCCCCGCGAACGAGACGACGCCGGAAGCCGGCGCGCGCACCTCGGAGCCGAACGCGGCGTCCAGGTCGATGCCTCGATGGCCGGGGCCGTAGGGATGCTCCGGAGCGCGGTAGGGCGCGCGCACCCGGATCGGCGGGGACACCGGCCAGGCCCATCCCGACGCCGTGCTCGCCGACGACGATGAGTGCGCGGGCGGTGCGCTCACGGCCGACCGCGGACTGCCGACCGCTGCCCCGCCTGCGACGAACGGTTCCGACTCGACGGAACCGATGCCGGCCCCACGTGCAGGCGCGGCGGGAGGGACCGCCGCCGCTGCCCCGCCGCCCACGAGCAGGAGGGCGAGGGCGAGCACGACGGGCAGAGGCATCCATCGGGTTCGCAGCACGGTGCGGGAGGATCGGGTCACTCGACGAGCGTGCTCGCTCGCACCGGCGGCCGGACGACCGGACGTGCGAGCGGGGATCGGCGGGGCTCTCGGCCCGCGGGGGAGGAGCATCCCGGTCTGCTAGGATGGTCGCTGCATCGCGCTCGTCGCGATGACTTCGCGCGCCACTCGGCGGCAGCTCCCATTCGGTCCCGCACCGCACCCGGCTTCGGCACGGGCGCGACCGCGGGCCGGGGGCCGCGCCCGGCGCCAGGGCCCCGCCGCCGGCGGGGCGTCAACCGAGAACAGAAGGAGTACGGCCATGGCCGTCGTCACCATTCGCCAGCTGCTCGACAGCGGCGTCCACTTCGGACACCAGACCCGCCGTTGGAACCCGAAGATGAAGCGCTTCATCTTCACGGAGCGTTCCGGCATCTACATCATCGACCTCCAGCAGTCGCTCGCCTTCATCGACAAGGCCTACGACTTCGTCAAGGAGACGGTCGCGCACGGCGGCACCATCCTCTTCGTCGGCACGAAGAAGCAGGCCCAGGAGACCATCGCCGAGCAGGCGACGCGCGTCGGCCAGCCCTACGTGAACCAGCGCTGGCTCGGCGGCCTCCTCACCAACTTCTCGACGGTGTCGAAGCGTCTCGCCCGCATGAAGGAGCTCGAGGAGCTCGACTTCGAGGGCACCTCCTCGGGCTTCACCAAGAAGGAGCTCCTCCTCAAGAAGCGCGAGCTCGACAAGCTCCACAAGTCGCTCGGCGGCATCCGCAACCTCACCAAGACGCCGTCGGCGCTGTGGGTCGTGGACACCAAGAAGGAGCACCTCGCGATCGACGAGGCCAAGAAGCTCGGCATCCCCGTCATCGGCATCCTCGACACCAACTGCGACCCCGACGAGGTCCAGTACCCGATCCCGGGCAACGACGACGCCATCCGCTCCGTCGCGCTCCTGACCCGCATCGTCGCCGACGCCGCGGCCGAGGGCCTCATCGAGCGCCACCAGAAGCCGGAAGAGGGCGGCAACGTCTCCGCCGTCGAGCCGCTCGCCGAGTGGGAGCAGGAGCTCCTCCAGGCCGGCGCGCCGGTCGAGGGCTCGGCCGAGACCGAGAAGGTCGCCGAGACCGTCGCCGAGGCCAAGGAGGAGGCGGCCGAGGTCGTCGCCGAGGCCGACGCCGCTTCCGCCGAGTAATCACCCGGCGCCAGCTCACCTCCAACACCGAAGGAGAACGCCGCAATGGCAATCAGCATCGCCGACATCAAGGCCCTGCGCGAGCAGCTCGGCACGGGCATGGTCGACACCAAGAAGGCGCTCGAGGAGGCCGACGGCGACCTCGAGAAGGCCACCGAGATCCTCCGTCTCAAGGGCGCGAAGGGCAACGCGAAGCGTGCCGACCGCGACACCGCGGAGGGCCTCGTCGCCGCCAAGGAGTCGCCCGCCGGCTACACGATGATCCAGCTCGCCTGCGAGACCGACTTCGTCGCGAAGAACGACAAGTTCATCGCGCTCGCGGAGAAGGTGCTCGACGCCGTCGCCGCCGCCGGTGCGGTCGACGTCGAGTCGGCTCTCGCCGCCCCCGTCGACGGCAAGACCGTCGGCGAGGTCATCGACGAGCAGGCCGCCACGCTGGGCGAGAAGGTCGTGCTCACGCGCGCCGTCACGCTCTCGGGCGACAACTTCGCCGTGTACCTGCACAAGACCTCGAAGGACCTGCCCCCGCAGATCGGCGTCGTGGTCTCGTACTCGGGTACCGCGGACGAGGAGACCGGTCGCGCCATCGCCCAGCACATCGCGATGTTCGACCCGTCGTTCATCTCGCGCGACGAGGTCCCGGCCGAGGTCGTCGACAAGGAGCGTGCGCTCGTCACGGAGATCTCCAAGAACGAGGGCAAGCCCGAGGCCGCGCTGCCGAAGATCGTCGAGGGTCGCCTCACCGCGTTCTTCAAGCAGGTCGCGCTCCTCGAGCAGGACTACGCTCGCGACAACAAGCAGCAGGTCAAGAAGGTCCTGGACGACGCCGGTCTCACCGTGACCGCGTTCGCCCGCTTCAAGGCCACGGCGTAAGTCGCCGACAGGGAGTCCGGATCCGTCAGGGTCCGGACTCCCTTTCCATGCGCGCGGGAGGTTCCGACCCGGAACTGCCCGCGCTGGGCTCGAGGATGCTCGTGCCCGGTGCCGCGGGCGCGCCCGCGCACGAGCGGGGACCCACCCGCTAGATTCTTCCGCGAGGGGAAAGGACTGCGCCATGAGCGAGACCGCGCACAAGCGCCGTGTGATGCTGAAGCTGTCGGGGGAGGCGTTCGGCGGCGGATCGCTCGGGGTGAACCCCGACGTCGTGAGCCAGTTGGCACGCGAGATCGCCGAGGCCGCGAAGACCGTCGAGATCGCGATCGTGGTCGGCGGCGGCAACTTCTTCCGCGGCGCCGAGCTCAGCCAGCGCGGCATGGACCGCGGTCGGGCCGACTACATGGGCATGCTCGGCACCGTCATGAACTCCCTCGCCCTTCAGGATTTCCTCGAGCAGGCCGGATGCGACACGCGCGTGCAGTCCGCGATCTCGATGATGCAGGTCGCGGAGCCCTACATCCCGCTCCGCGCCGAGCGCCACCTCGAGAAGGGCCGCGTCGTCATCTTCGGCGCGGGCGCCGGTCTGCCGTACTTCTCGACCGACACGGTCGCCGCGCAGCGCGCGCTCGAGATCCGAGCCGACGTCGTGCTCGTCGCCAAGAACGGCGTCGACGGCGTCTACTCCGACGACCCGCGCACGAACCCCGACGCGGTCAAGCTCGAGCACGTGAGCTATCAGGACGCGCTCCAGCAGGGGCTCAAGGTCGTCGACTCGACGGCCTTCAGCCTCTGCATGGACAACGGGATGCCGATGCAGGTCTTCGGGATGGAGCCCGCGGGCAACGTCACGCGCGCCATCACGGGCGAGCCGATCGGCACCCTCGTCTCGAACTGAGACGATCCCGCCGCGCTCGCGCGGCGGTGGGCGGGCGCATCGGCGCGCACGTCTGGAACTAGACTGGAATTCCCTGATCGACCAGAAGGAGACACCGTGACTTCGGACGTCTTGTCGGATGCCACCGCACGCATGGCGAAGGCCGTGGAGGTCGCCAAGGACGACTTCGCCACGGTCCGCACCGGTCGCGCGAACCCGCAGCTCTTCCAGAAGATCCTGGTGGACTACTACGGGACGCCGACGCCGCTCAGCCAGCTCGCCTCGCTCGCGAACCCCGAGGCCCGCTCGCTCGTGGTGACGCCGTACGACAAGTCGGCGCTCAAGGGCATCGAGCAGGCGATCCGCGACATGCCGAACCTCGGCGCGAACCCCACGAACGACGGCAACATCGTGCGAGTCACGCTGCCGGAGCTCACCGAAGAGCGTCGCCGCGACTACGTGAAGCTCGTCAAGTCCAAGGCCGAGGACGCCCGCGTCTCGGTCCGCAACATCCGTCGCAAGGCGAAGGACGAGCTCGACGCGCTCAAGGGCGAGGTCGGCGACGACGAGGTGGCCCGTGCCGAGAAGGAGCTCGAGGGCATCACGAAGCACCACGTCGACGCGATCGACGACGCGCTGAAGCGCAAGGAAGCCGAACTCCTCGAGGTCTGACCCCAGTGAGCACCCCCGAGGGGGAGCCGGACGGCGATCGGAGCCGCGGCCGCACCCGTGATGAGGTCCGAGCGCAGATGCACGCCCGGAAGGCCGACCTCGATCAGCAGATCGAGGCGACCCGGGCGCAGTACGAAGCCCTCGAGCAGCGCATCGAGGCCCGCGCCGGCCGCAACCTGATCCTCGCGATCCTCATCGGGCTCGCCGCGGGCGGGTTGCTCCTGCTCAGCCTGTTCGTCGTGAAGTGGCTCTTCGTCCTCTTCGTGATGGCGATCGTGGGCTTCGCGGTCTGGGAGCTCGCGAGCGCGCTGCGCACGGGCGGGATGCACGTGCCGCGCATCCCGTTGACGGTCGCATCGGTCTTCGTGCCGCCGGCCGCCTACTTCCTCGGCCCGAGCGGCCTGCTCGCGACGCTCCTCGGCGCGATCGTGCTGACGGCCCTCTGGCGGATCGCGATCCAGTTCTCCCCGTCGCAGCGCACGACGGGGCGGCGGCTGCTCGGCGACCTCGCCGGCATCGCGTTCGTGAACACGTACGTGTCGTTCCTCGGCGGGCTCGCCGTGCTGCTGACCGCGGAGGACGGCGGCGAGTGGTGGACCCTCGGGTTCATCGCGATCGCGGTCGCCACCGACGTCGGGGCGTACATCTTCGGCCTGTCCTTCGGCAAGCACAAGATGGCTCCGGTGATCAGCCCGAAGAAGACCTGGGAGGGCTTCGGCGGCGGGATGCTCTTCGGCGTGATCGTCGCGGTGCTGCTCGCCCTCTTCGCGCTGGACCAGCAGTGGTGGTTCGGCATCGTGTTCGGCATCGCGATCGTGCTCGCGGCGACCATGGGCGATCTCGTGGAGTCCCTGATCAAGCGCGATCTCGGCATCAAGGACATGTCCTCGCTGCTGCCCGGCCACGGCGGGTTCCTCGACCGTCTCGACTCGATCCTGCCCTCGGCCGCCGTCGCGTATCTGGCGTACCTGCTCGTCGCCTAGCACCTCGACCGGACTGCGCGTCCTTCGCGCGCCGAGCGCCCGTCGAGCGACCTGCAGTCATAATGGTGCCGTGGAAACGTCGACCTTCCCCCGCACTCGGAAGAACCAGCTCGGGTATCGCATGGTGGAGGTCGACGACTTCCTCGTGAGGGCGCGCGCGGCGTTCGAGGGGCGCGCCCGGTCCGGCGAGCGGCTGACGGCCGACCAGATCAAGACGATCGCCTTCGGCATGCAGAAGGGCGGCTACTCGACCGCCCACGTGGATGCCGCGCTGGAGCGCCTCGAGGACGCCTTCGCAGCCCGCGAACGCGGCGAGGTGTCGCGCCTGCACGGCGACGAGGCCTGGCTCGCCGAGGCGCGGCAGACGGCGCAGGTCATCACGAACCGCCTGGGACGCCCGGAAGGGCAGCGGTTCGAGCGCGTGGGGGCGCTCTCGAAGGGCTACAACCGCGTCGACGTCGACGAGTTCGCCGACCGGATCCGCCGGTACTTCGAAGAGGGGCGCCCGGTCACGGCCGACGAGGTGCGGGGCGTGGTCTTCCCCGCGCAATACGGCGGCTACCGCGAGGCGCAGGTCGATCTGCTGCTCGACGCCGTCGTCGACGTGATGCTCGCGGTCCGCTAGCCGCGGTTCGTCCGCCGCCCCGCGCTCCGCTACGATCGTGTGATCGTGGGCAGGCATTCCGGAGAGAGCGCGTCGACCGCCGGAACCTCGGACATCGAAGCGAGGAATGCTCAGCTCCTCGCCGCGAAGCTCGCGGGCAATCCGTACGCGACGACCCCGCGGCACGCGCTGAGCGCCCCCGCGAAACCCGTTCGCTCCCGTTCGCTGCGTCAGCGGATGACCGCCGGCCTCGCGGTCCTCGCCGTCGCCTCGATGGGCATCCTCTACGCCATGGGCCCGTTCTCCACGGCGCTCCAGCCCGCCGAGGCGGAAGGCACGGGCTCCGTCTTCGGCGCCGCGTCGCAGGACGTCACCGCCGAGGGCAGCCTCACCGTCGCCGATGACGACGAGGAGTACCGCTACGAAGCGAAGAAGGCGCCGTCGACGACCGCGTCGTCGGGATGGGCGCCGCCCGCCGTGACGCCGGACCCCGGCTCCGCCCAGGCCTACGCGGCCGACGCCCTCGCGGTCCGCGGCTTCGGCAGCGGCGAGTTCGACTGCCTCGTCGCGCTCTGGAGCAAGGAATCCGGCTGGCGCGTCAACGCGTACAACGCGGGCAGCGGCGCGTACGGCATCCCGCAGGCGCTTCCCGGGTCGAAGATGGCGAGCGCCGGCGTGGACTGGGAGACGAATGCCGAGACGCAGGTCAACTGGGGCCTGGGCTACGTCATCGGTCGCTACGGCTCGCCCTGCGGCGCGTGGGGCCACTCGCAGAGCAAGGGCTGGTACTGACCCCGGCCGATGCCGCCTCGCCGGCTCGGTAGACTCGGGCCCATGCCGCGCTCCAACCGATCCCGTTCGCAACGGGGCCGAGGCGACGGGCACGAGGAGCTCGACGTCGACCGTCTCACCGCCGGCTGGCGCCGCACCGAGACGCGCGGCGGTCGCGAGTGGAACGTGCAGCCCGTCTCGGCCGCGCAGGCGTTGAAGACCTACACGTGCCCCGGCTGCGGCGGCGATGTCGAGCCCGGCGTCGCGCATCTCGTGGCCTGGCGCGCGGACGGCGTGCTCGGCGATGCGGCGGACCTCGCCTCACGCCGCCACTGGCACGTGCACTGCTGGAAGATCGGAGTCCGATGAACGAGTCCGACGCGTCCGTGGAGATCCGCGGCGCCGTGGAACTGCCCGCGCGACGCGAGGACATCGAGCTGCGCACCGACGACGGTCTCGTGCTCGTCGGTGAGCTCGCGCTACCGGCCGATCGCGAGCCCGTCGCGACGCTCGTGACCTTGCACCCGCTGCCGACGCACGGCGGGTTCATGGACTCGCACATCCTGCGCAAGGCCGCCGCGCGGCTGCCCGCACTGGCCGACCTCGCCGTCCTCCGCTTCAACACGCGCGGCACGACGTCGCCGCGCGGCACGAGCGAGGGCGCGTTCGGCGACGGCGAGACCGAGGTGCACGACGTGGATGCGGCGCTCGCCTTCGTCGCGGAGCGCGGTCTGCCCGCGCCGTGGCTCGTCGGCTGGTCGTTCGGCACCGAGCTCGCGCTCAAGCACGGCCTCGCGCACCGGCCCGCCGGCGTCATCCTGCTCTCACCGCCGCTGCGCCGCACGAGCGCGGACGAGCTCGCCGCCTGGAACGCCGCGGCCGACATCCCCGTCGTCGCGCTCATCCCCGAGCACGACGACTTCCTCCAGCCCGCCGAGGCCGTCGAGCGCTTCGCCGCGGTCCCGCACATCCGGGTCGTGCCGGTCGCCGGCGGACGTCACCTCTGGGTGGGGGAGACGCAGACCAAGCGCGTGCTCGACGAGATCGTCGGCGCCGTGCACCCCGCGGCGCTGCCGCTGCCGACCGAGTGGCCGCCGCCCGCATCCTGATCGATCGATCGCGGGCGTACCGCCCCCGCACAACGACGGAGCCCGGCCCGCCATTCGGCGGACCGGGCTCCGGTGCGTTCGTCCGTCAGTCCTTCTCGACCACGCCCTGCGCCTGGTTGAGCATGGCGCGCAGGCCCTCGAAGTAGCCGGCGACCGAGTCGCGCTCGATCTTGATCTGCGCGAGGCGCTCCTCGGCGTCGGCGACGAGCGCACGCGAGCGCTCCTCGGCGTCGCTGATGAGCTTGCGGGCCTGGCCGTGGGCCGCGGCGATGCGCTCGCGCGCCTCGTCGTCGGCGGCGTCGCGCTTGGCGGCGATGTCGCCGCGCGCCTCGGTCTCGAGGCGCTCGGACTCGGCGCGGGCGGATGCCGTGCGCGAGGTCGCCTCGGCGAGCTCCGCGTTCGCCTCGTCGAGGAAGCCCTTCGTCTCCGCGACGGCGGTCTTGTGCGCCGCCAGCAGCTCCTGCTCGGCTTCGTCGCGCTTCGTCGCGAGCTCGGCGTCGAGGTCGATGCGGGCCTGCTCGACCTCACGGCGCATGCGCTCGACCTCGTGGGTGGTCTTCTTGCGCATGGCGGTGAGCTGGTTGTCGAGGTTGATGCGGTCGGCCTCGGCCTCGGCCTCGAAGTCGGCGCGGGCCTGCTCCTGCTCGAGGTGGAGGTCGGCGCGCTGCTGCTCGAGATCGGCGGCGTGCTTGGCGCGGATGCGCTCGAGCTCGCCCTCGAGCTTGACGACGGCGGCCTCGTGGGTGCGCTTCGCGTCGACCTTCGCCTGCTCGCGGTCGCGCTCGGCGGCCTCGCGGGTCTGGGCGAGCTCGAGCTCGAGGTCGGTGCGGGCCTGCTCGAGCTCGTGCTCGAGGGCGAGGCGCTGCTCCTTGATCTCGGCGTCGAGCGCTGCGCGGGAGTCGGCTTCGCGGGCGGCGAGGTCGATGCGGGCCTGCTCGTCGGCCTGCGCGAGGTCGATGCGGGCCTGCTCGGTGTCCTTGGCGACCTCGGCGCGGGCGCGGTCGAGCTCGGCGGCGACCTCGGCACGAGTCTGCTCGGTCTCGGCCTGGAGGCCCTCGGCCGTGCGGCGGGCGTTCGCCTCTTCGGCCTTCGCGGAGGCGAGCACCTCGTTGGCACGGCGCTCGGAGTCGGAGAGCGTGGCCTGCGCCTCGCGCTTCGCACTCGAGCGGAGCTCGGCGGCCTCGGTGGCGGCCTGGCTGCGGATCGCCTGCGCGTCGCGCGCCGCGTCCTGGCGGAGCTGCTCGCTGGTCTCGATGGCGCGGGCGACGGTGTCATCGGCTTCGACGCGGGAGTTCTCGAGCGTGCGGGCCGCCTGGGCGTTCGCCTCGGCGATGGTGCGCTCGGCGAGCTCGGCGGCGTCGGACTTCATGACCGCGGCGTCGTCCTGCGCGGAGCGGCGGAGCGTCTCGGCGTCGATGTCGGCCTGCGCGATGAGGCGCGTCGACTGCTCCTCGGCCACGCGGAGGGTGTTCTCGAGGCGGGTGCCGAGGCCCGAGAAGGTCGGGTTGCCGACCTCTTCGAGTTCGGCGTTGAGGTCGTCGATGCGGGTCAGGAGCCGCTTGTTCTCGCGGACGAGGTCGGACGAGGCGCTGTTCGCTGCCATGAGGTCCCGACGAAGCGCCTGCAGCGACTTGTCGACCTCGTCCTTGTCGTATCCGCGGAATACCTGGGTGAATTCGCTCTCTTCGACGGCCATGGGGGTTCCTCCGGGTCACCCGCGTTCGGGGGCGGTTCGCGGGACTCAGATGATTCTAGGGCCGAGACGGCCCCGCAACGCACCGGGGAAGGGGACGACTCGGGACCCTGTTGGACGACGTCCAGACAGCCTCGCTAGGCTGGGGCGTCGTTCGCAGAACTGGAGGACTACTTCGTGCGATTCGTGCTAGCCATCGCGGCGTTCCTCGTCGCGGCGGTCATGATCGGACTGGGCATCGCCGAACGGACGGTGTTCCTCGGTCCCGATCGAGCGACCGCGTCCGTCCAGCTCGAGGATCCGACGGCCTTCGTCGTCCTCGACGGCGACGCGCTCGGCGCTTACGACGGCAAACAGACCATCGAGGTCTCCGGCGGCAGCCCCGTCTTCGTCTCCTACGGTCGCGAGGCCGACGTCGAGGCGTGGCTCGGGGATCTCGTCTACACCAGCCTCGAAGTCGACGACGAGGGCGAGCTCGTCTCCTCGATCGTCGACCCGACGCAGGTCGAGGAAGAAGAGCCCGACGCGGGCGAGACGGCCGCGCCGACCGAGACGCCGCGGGCGACCCCCGAGGCCACCGCGCCGGCCGAGGACGCCGCCGCGGCGGAACCCGGTCCCTCGCCCGTCGGCTCCGACCTCTGGCTCGAGGAGTTCACCGGCGAGACGGCGGTCGCCCGCACGCTCGATCTGCCCGAGGGGATCGCGGTGCTCATCGCGACCGACGGCACGCAGCCGGCGCCGGCGGACATCTCCGTGACCTGGCCGCTCGACAACTCGACGCCCTGGGCCGGACCGCTCATCGTGCTCGGCGGACTGTTCTTCCTCGCGGGCCTCGTGCTGCTCGCCCTCGGGTTCATCCAGCACCGTCGCGGCCGCGGCCCGCGCCGCCGGAGCACCGATCCCGGCACGAAGCGCTCGAAGCTGCCGACCGGACCCCGGCCGAAGTCGCTGCCGTCGGGGCGTCGCTCGATCGGCCGCTCCCGCACCGCGGTCGGGGCGATCGTGCTCGTGCCGCTCCTCGCGCTCACGGGATGCTCCGCCGAGTACTGGCCGGACTTCGGCGACGGCAACGGCTCGACGCCGACGCCGACGCTCGCCCCGGAGGAGCGGGCCGCCGATGCGGCCGAGGAAGCGGAGATCGCGCCGCCCGCCGTGACGGAGCCCCAGCTCGAGCTCATCATGGCGCGCATCGCGGAGAACGCGGCGACCGCCGACGAGACCCTCGACGAGCAGCTCGCCGCCCGGCGGTTCGCCGGCCCTGCCCTGACCGCCCGGAAGACGAACTACGCCATCCGCAAGCAGTTGCCCGACCAGTCGGGCCCGGTCGCGGTGTCGGCCGGCCCGCTCGAGGTGGTGCTCCCGCAGCAGTCGACCGAGTGGCCGCGGTCAGTGTTCGTCGTCGCGAAGAACGGCGACGACCCGACCGTGCCTCAGACGGCGATGATGCTCGTCCAGGACGATCCTCGTTCGAACTACCACGTCGTCTACGCCATGTCGATGGCGCCCGCGGCGCAGTTCCCCGACGTCGCCCCGGCGACCGTCGGCGCGCCGAAGGTCTCGGACGACAACAAGGGCGTGCTCGCCCCGCCGGTGCAAGTCTCGCCGGACTACGCCGACATCCTGACCTCGGGCGACGCGTCGCAGTTCTGGCCGCTCTTCCAGACCGACGGCGACCAGCTCGTCGCGAAGTACGGCACCGCCGGGCAGCAGCAGACGCAGGCGGAGTCGGATGCCACCGTCACGGTGAGCTTCGCGACGAAGGGCGGCACCGGGGCGACCTACGCTCTCGGCACGGTCGACGCCGGCGCGCTCGTCGTCGGCACCGTCG
Source organism: Agromyces seonyuensis (assembly GCF_009789225.1). Taxonomy (GTDB): domain Bacteria; phylum Actinomycetota; class Actinomycetes; order Actinomycetales; family Microbacteriaceae; genus Agromyces; species Agromyces seonyuensis. Next base: position 14,817 of record NZ_WSTA01000032.1, read on the forward strand.
AGCAGACCGAGAAAGCCGTCCCGAACGAGGGCGGCACGGTCGCCTTCCAGGAGGGAGGACCGCGCGCGGCGCTCTCCGGGTTCACGAACGCGAGCGCCAAGGGCGTGCAGCACACCACCGGCCTGCAGGTGCTCTACTACGTCCCGGGCGTCGGCTCGGACGAACAGATCCGCGTACTCGGCTGGGCCGAGAGCCTCATCGCCGCATCGGAGGTCCCGTGACCGATCTTCCCCCCACCCCGGGCAATCTGCGCGGGGCCGTCGACCTGTCGAGCCTCGTCGACCGTCCGGCGCCGCCGGCGCCCGGCGCCCCGGGCGGTCCCGGCGGCGAGGCCGTCACGGTGCCGGGCCTCGTCATGGCGGCGGACGACCGCACCTTCGGCCCGCTCCTCGAGCTCTCGCGAGTGGTGCCCGTCGTCGTCGTGCTCTGGTCGCAGCGCGCGCCCGAGTCGAGCGAGCTCGTCGAGGCGTTCGAGCGTCAGGTGACGCAGCGCGCCGGGAGCGTCGTGCTCGCGCCGGTCGAGGCGGAGACGAGCCCGCAGCTCGTGCAATCCCTGCAGGCGCAGGCGGTGCCCACCGCCATCGCGATCGTCGGCGGCCAGCCGGTGCCGCTCTTCCAGGGAACGCAGCCCGAGGACGTCATCGGCCAGCTGCTCGACCAGCTCGCTCAGCTCGCCGCGCAGAACGGCGTCTCGGGCCGCGTGCACGTCGACGGCGCCGACCCGGCCGAGGAAGCCGAACCCGAGCCGCTCCCGCCGCTGCACCAGGAGGCGTACGACGCCATCGACCGGGGCGATTTCGCCGCCGCGGTGACGGCGTACAAGACCGCCATCGCCCAGAACCCGCGCGACGCCCTCGCGGTCGCCGGCCTCGCGCAGGTGAGCCTGCTCGCCAGGCTCCAGGGCGCCACGGCCGACGAGATCCGGGCCGCGGCCGCCGCGGCGCCGCAGGACGCCGACGCGCAGCTCGCCGTCGCCGACCTCGACCTGTCGGGCGGACACGTGCCCGACGCCTTCGATCGCCTCCTCGGGCTGTTCCCGAGCCTGGCCCAGGAGGACAAGAACCGCCTGCGCGAGCGACTGCTCGAGTACTTCGAGATCGTCGGCGTCGAGGACCCGCGGGTGATCGCCGCCCGACGGCGCCTCACGAACCTGCTGTTCTGAGCGAGGCCGCCGCCGGTCGTATCGAGACCTCGTGAGGCGACTCACGAAGTCTCGATACGCTCGCTGCGCTCGCTACTCGACCAGCGGGTTGCTTCAGTCCTCCGGCACGAGCCAGAGGGCGCCGCGGGCGGGAATCGTGATGGTCGCCGAGGCCGGGCGCCCGCGGTAGGGCTCCGGGAGGGCGTCGACGCCGCCGAGGTTGCCGGCGCCGCGGCCGCCGAACTCGCTCGCATCGGAGTTCAGGACCTCGCGCCAGCGCCCTGCGGACGGCAGTCCGATGCGATAGCCGACCTGGTCGAGGCCGGAGAAGTTCGCGACGAACAGCAGCGGCCGGCCGTCGCCGTCGAAGCGGAGGAACGCGAGCACCGACTCGGCCGCCGCACCGCCGTCGACGACTTCGAGCCCGGACGGGTCGTGATCGAGCGCCCACAGCGCGGGCGTCTCGCGGTAGAGCGCGTTGAGCCGGCCGACGAACTCCGCGAGCGCGCGGTGACCGGGCTGGTCGAGCATCCACCAGTCGAGGCCGCGGGCCTCGCTCCACTCGCTGAGCTGGCCGAACTCCTGCCCCATGAAGAGCAGCTGCTTGCCGGGGTGCGCCCACATGTAGGCGAGGTAGGCGCGCGCGTTGGCGAGCTGCTCGTCGTGGTCGCCGGGCATCTTCGCGAGCAGCGAGCCCTTGCCGTGCACGACCTCGTCGTGGCTGATCGGCAGCAGGAAGTGCTCGCTGAATGCGTAGACGAAGGAGAAGGTCAGCTCGCCGTGGTGGTGCGAGCGGTAGAGCGGGTCGGTGTGGATGTACTGCAGCGTGTCGTGCATCCACCCCATGTTCCACTTCAGTCCGAAGCCGAGGCCGCCGCCGGAGGTCGGTGCGGTGACGCCGCCCCAGCTCGTCGACTCCTCGGCGATCATCACGACGCCCGGCGAACGCCGGTAGGCCGTGGCGTTCGCCTCCTGGAGGAACGAGATCGCCTCGAGGTTCTCGCGGCCGCCGTAGCGGTTCGGCTCCCACTCGCCGGCCTTGCGCGAGTAGTCGAGGTAGAGCATCGAGGCGACCGCGTCGACGCGGAGTCCGTCGACGTGGAACTCCTCGAGCCAGTAGGTCGCGTTGGCGACGAGGAAGTTGCGCACGCGCGGCTCGCCGAAGTCGAAGACCAGAGTGCCCCAGTCGAGCTGCTCGCCGCGGCGGGGGTCGGGATGCTCGTAGAGGGCTTCGCCGTCGAACCTCGCCAGCGCCCAGGCATCCTTCGGGAAGTGGCCGGGCACCCAGTCCAGCAGCACGCCGATGCCCGCCTGGTGGAGCCGATCGATCAGGTAGCGCAGGTCGTCGGGGGAGCCGAATCGCGACGTCGGTGCGTAGTAGCCGGTGACCTGATAGCCCCACGAACCGCCGAACGGATGCTCCGCGAGCGGGAGGAACTCGACGTGCGTGTAGCCGAGCCACTGCACGTACTCGATGAGCTCGTCGGCGATCTCGCGGTAGCCCTTGCCGGGCCGCCACGAGCCGAGGTGCAGTTCGTAGACGCTCATGGGCCCGAGGTGCGGGTTGTGCTCGGCCCGAGCGCGCATCCAGTCGTCATCGGACCACTCGTGCGTCGCGTGGGCGATGACGGATGCGGTCGCCGGCGGGACCTCGGCGGCGCGCGCCATGGGGTCGGCCTTGGCGATCCACTCGCCGGCACGCGTGAGCAGTTCGAACTTGTAGGTGCTGCCGACGCCGAGCGCCGGCACGAAGAGCTCCCACACGCCCGACGAGCCGAGGCTGCGCATGGCATGGCCCGTGCCGTCCCAGCGGTTGAAGTCGCCGACGACCCGCACGGCCTGCGCGTGCGGCGCCCAGACGGCGAAGGACGCCCCGGCGACGGGGGCCGCCTCAGGGGCGCTCGCGCGCACGTCGCGCACGTGGGCGCCGAGGACCCGCCACAGCTCCTCGTGCCGGCCTTCCCCGATGAGGTGCAGGTCGAGCTCGCCGAGGGTCGGCGGGAAGCGGTACGGGTCGTCGCTCGTCCACTCGCTGCCGTCGTCGTAGCGGGCCTCGAGCAGGTAGTCCTGCGGCGCGAACGGGCCGCGACCCTCCCAGACGCCCGAGCCGACGTGCTCGAGCGCGAGCCGCTCGCCGTCGGCGAGCACGGCATCCACGGCGGATGCGAGCGGGCGGCGCGTGCGGATGATGCGCTCGCGCCCGCCGGAGCCGTCGGGGCCCTCGTGCAGGCCCAGCACGCCGTGCGGGGCGTAGTAGCGCCCCTCGCCGATCGCGGCGAGGACGCCGGCGTCGACGGACTCGCGCGCCGGAGGGGCTGCCGGGGCGGGCGGCTCGGATGTCGGCGGGACGATCGGCGCACCGGGCGCCGGGAGGTCCGTGCGGGGGAGGTTCGGGACTGGTGCGTTCGTGGTGGGGCTCACTGCATCCTTCCGGCCGTCGGCGGGTTCAGTCATCCTGCACCACCTCGAGGATGTGCGCGGGCCTCGTGAACGAATCGAGACGCACGAAGTCGTCGCCGCCCCACTGCCAGGTCTCGTCGGTGACGAGGTCGCGCACGGTGAAGCGCGCCCCCGGCTCGAGGCCGAGGGCCGCCGCGTCCAGGTGCACGGTCGTCTCGCGCACCGAGTGCGGGTCGGTGTTGACGACGACGATCACGGTGTCGTCCACGCCCGATGCGGTGAACGCGCCGTCGAGGCGCTTCGAGTAGACGAGCACCGCGTCGTCGTCGGAGCGGTGCACGTGCAGGTTGCGCAGTTGCGCCAGGGCGGGGTGGTCGGCCCGGATGCGGTTCAGGATGCCGAGGTAGAGCGCGAGGGACTTGCCTTCCGCCTCCGCGCGGGCGAAGTCGCGCGGCTTGTACTCGTACTTCTCGTTGTCGATGGCCTCCTCGGCGCCGGGACGGGCGACCGATTCGAACAGCTCGAACCCGGAGTAGACGCCCCACACGGGCGCGGCCGTCGCCGCGATGGTCGCGCGGATCGAGAACGCCGCGGGCCCGCCGTACTGGAGGTAGGCGGTGAGGATGTCGGGGGTGTTGACGAACAGGTTCGGGCGGAGGAACGCGCTCGAGACGTGCGAGAGCTCGCTCAGATAGTCCTCGAGCTCCTCCTTGGTGTTGCGCCAGGTGAAGTACGAATAGGACTGCTGGAACCCGACCATCGCGAGCGCGTGCAGCATGGGCGGCCGAGTGAACGCCTCGGCGAGGAAGACGACGTCGGGGTCGGTCGCGTTGATGCGGCCGATCAGGGCCTCCCAGAACCAGAGCGGCTTCGTGTGGGGGTTGTCGACGCGGAAGATGCGCACGCCCTGGGCCATCCAATGGCGCACGATGCGCTCGACCTCGCGGAGGATGCCGTTCGGGTCGTGGTCGAAGTTGATCGGGTAGATGTCCTGGTACTTCTTCGGCGGGTTCTCCGCGAACGCGATCGTGCCGTCGGGCAGGTGCGTGAACCACTTCGGATGCTGCTGCACCCACGGGTGGTCGGGGGAGACCTGGAGGGCGAGGTCGAGGGCGATGCGGATGCCCCGCCCGGACGCCTCCTCGACGAACGCGCGGAAGTCCTCGAGGGTGCCGAGCTCGGGATGCACGGTGTCGTGGCCGCCGTCGGCGGAGCCGATCGCCCACGGCGAGCCCGGATCGTGCGGTCCCGGGTCGAGCGTGTTGTTGCGGCCCTTGCGGAACGCCGTGCCGATCGGGTGGATCGGGGGCAGGTAGAGCACGTCGAAACCCATCGCGGCGACCCCGTCGAGACGGTCGACCGCGGTGCGGAAGGTGCCCGACTGCCAGGAGCCGTCGGCGCGCTGCACGGCGCCCTCGGAGCGCGGGAAGAACTCGTACCAGGAGCCGACGCCCGCGATGCGCGGCTCGACTCGGAGGGTCTGCGGCTTCGACTCGGTGCGCAGGTGCGCGAGCGGACGGATGCGGAACTCGGCCGCGAGGTGCGGGTCGTCGATGACGCCGCGGCGCTTGCGGCGGATCGCCGGGGTCGGCGCCGGGGTGCGCGCGGTCTTCGCGGCGGTCGTCAGTCGACGACGGACCGCCGCCGGACGGGCGGTGTCGGCCGCAGCGCCCTCGAGCAGCCGCGCGCCGATCTCGTACATGAGCTCGACGTCGACGCCCGCGTCGATCTTGATGCCCGCGTCGTGCCGCCACGTCGCCCAGTCGTCGCCGTAGCCCGTGACGGTCCAGGTCCAGATCCCCGGCTCGTCGAGCTGCGCCGAGACCTCCCAGCGATCGAGGCCCTTGCCGGCCTCCGACATCGGATGCCGCGTGCTCGAACCGCCTGGCGAGGTCAGCGTCACGTAGGCGCCGACGAGGTCATGCCCCTCGCGGAATACGGTCGCGCCGAAGGGCACGACCTCCGTGACGAAGGCCTTCGGCGACCAGCGCGGATCGGGCAGGGACGGGGTGAGCCGGGTCACGGGGATCCGGCCGGCGAGAGGACGCGGCGGCACGGGGCCCACGCTAGCCGTTCGCGGCATTCCGCCGCACGATCGGCACGACGGTGCGCGGGTCAGGCGCTCGCGACGATCGCGGCGCGCGCCTGCGCGTGCTCGTCGGCGCTGATCGCACCGGACTGCCGGAGCGCGTCGACGCGGGCCAGCCGGGACTCGATCGACTCCGCCGGGGCGAGCAGGTCGCTCGTGAACACGCGTGCGGCGAGGTCGGTCTCCATCGTCATCGGGTCGAGGCCGTGCGCCCGCGCCCGCCGTGCGTTCCGCACGATCGCGACGACGACGAACACGAACCCGGCGGCGATGACGAGCGAGACCAGCACGAACACGACGCCGAACACGACGCCGAAGGCGCCGAACCCGCCGGGCGGGTTCGAGAAGGCCGGGTTCGTGAAATCGTCGGGCATCGGGTTCCTCTCGGCGGCACCGCGGGGTCCTGCAGCGGTGCGGGTGCGCCAAACCTAACGCACGGGGCTCGCGAGGGCGCGACGCGGAATGTTCACACGAGCGTCACGGGCGCCCTCCTAGGCTGACGAGGGTGAAGCCGATCCGCACGTTCACGGTCCGCGCCGTCGTCCCCGAATCCCTGCAGGCCCTCGAAGAACTCGCCGCGAACCTCCGCTGGTCGTGGCATCTGCCCGTCAAGCGGCTCTTCGAACGCATCGACCCGGCCCTGTGGCGCGAGGTCGGCGAAGACCCGATCGCCCTGCTCGGCGACGTGCAGCCGTCCCGGCTGGCCGAGCTCGCCGCGGACGGTTCCTTCGTCGCCGACGCGGAGGCGCAGCGCGACGAGCTGCGCCGCTACCTCGGCGAGCCGCGCTGGTACCAGCAGCGCGACGAGCCCGGACCGGCCTCGATCGGCTACTTCTCGCCGGAGTTCGGCATCGCGCAGGCGCTGCCGCAGTACTCCGGCGGTCTCGGCATCCTCGCGGGCGACCACCTGAAGGCCGCCTCCGACCTCGGTCTGCCGCTCATCGGCGTGGGCCTGTTCTACAAGGCCGGCTACTTCGCGCAGGCGATCTCGCGCGACGGCTGGCAGCTCGAGTCGTACCCGGTGCTCGACCCCGACGGGCTGCCGCTCACCGTGCTGCGCGAGGGCGAGACCCCCGTCGAGATCGGCCTCGACCTGCCCGACGGGCGGGTGCTGAAGGCGCGCGTGTGGCAGGCGGCCGTCGGCCGCGTCACGCTGCTGCTGCTCGACACCGACGTGCCCGAGAACGACGACGACCTCCGCGCCGTCACCGACCGCCTCTACGGCGGCGGGGGCGAGCACCGCCTGCTGCAGGAGCTGCTGCTCGGCGTCGGCGGCATCCGCGCGCTCGCCGCCCTCGCCCGGGTGGCCGGCACGCCGACGCCCGAGGTGTACCACATGAACGAAGGCCACGCCGGGTTCCTCGGGCTCGAGCGCATCCGGCGCCGGCTCGAGCAGGGCATCGACTGGGGCACCGCGCTCGAGCTCGTGCGCGCCGGCACCGTGTTCACGACGCACACGCCGGTGCCCGCCGGCATCGACCGCTTCGAGCGCGACCTCGTCGCCCGCTACCTCCCGACCGTGCTGCCCGGCATCCCCGCCGCCCAGGCGCTCGCCCTCGGCACGGAACCCGGCGACACGGACGGCACCGGCGCGTTCAACATGGCGATCATGGGCCTGCGCCTCGCGGGGCACGCCAACGGCGTCGCGAAACTCCACGGACAGGTCAGCCGACGCATGTTCGGCGACCTCTGGCCCGGCTTCGACCCCGACGAGGTGCCGATCACCTCGGTCACGAACGGCGTGCACGGGCCCTCCTGGATCGACCCCGCGATGGTCGATCTCGCGGAGCGTTCCTTCGGCTCGACCGACACCGAGCACGTGCCCTGGGGCGAGCACAACGTCAACGGCGGCGAGCTCTGGTCCGTCAAGCGCGCGATGCGCGCGAACCTCGTGGACGACGCGCGGCGCCGCCTCGCGGCATCCTGGGCCGAGCAGCGCCCCGGCTCGATCGTGCCCGACTGGGTGCTGAACGCCCTCGACCCCGACGTGCTCACCGTCGGGTTCGCCCGACGCGTGCCGACGTACAAGCGCCTGACGCTCATGCTCGAGGACCCGGAGCGCTTCGAGCGCATCCTCACCGACCCCGATCGGCCGGTGCAGTTCGTCATCGCGGGCAAGTCGCACCCCGCCGACGATGCGGGCAAGCACCTCATCCAGCAGCTCGTGAAGTTCACCGAGAAGCCGGAGCTGCGCGGCAAGATCGTCTTCCTGCCCGACTACGACATCGGCATGGCGAAGGTGCTCTACCCCGGCTGCGACGTGTGGCTGAATAACCCGCTTCGCCCCCTCGAGGCCTGCGGCACGTCGGGCATGAAGGCCGCGATGAACGGCGCCCTCAACCTCTCGATCCTCGACGGCTGGTGGGCGGAGTTCTCCGACGGCGAGAACGGCTGGGCGATCCCGTCGGCGGATGCCGCGGGCGACGGCGACGAGCGCGACCGCATCGAGGCCGCCGCCCTCTACGACCTGCTCGAGCACCGAGTCGCCCCCGCGTTCTACGACCGGGGCGCCGACGGCCTGCCCGGCGAGTGGCTCGGCATGGTGCGGCACACGCTCGCGACGCTCTCCGCCGACCTCGGAGCCGACCGCATGGTCGCCGAGTACACCGAGCGCCTCTACGCGCCGGCGGCGGCGCAGGCGGACGCCGTCGCCGCCGCGGACGGCGGGGCTGCGGGGGAGCTCGCCGCTTGGAAGGCGAAGGTGCGAGCAGCCTGGCCCGCGGTGCACGTCGTGCACGTCGAGTCGGCCGGCGTCGCCGCCGTGCCCTACCTCGGCGACACCCTGCACGTCGGCGCGATCGTCGACCTCGGCGAGTTGAGCCCCGACGATGTGCGGGTCGAGGTCGTCTCCGGGCGCACGAAGGGCGGTGCGGAGCTCACCGACGTCAGCCGTCAGGAGCTCGTCGCCGCGCCGGGCGACGAAGGGCAGTACCGCTACTCGGCGGAGGTGGCGCTCGAGCGCGCGGGGCGGATCGGTTACACGGTGCGGGTGCTGCCGAGGCACGCCTTGCTCACGTCGTCGGCCGAACTGGGGCTCGTCGCCGTCGCCGGCTGACGCCGCGGGCCGCCCCGCTCCTGCGGCGGGGACCGCCGGTCTCAGCCTGCGGCGACCTTGCCCGGACGCCGGCCGTCCTGCGGGCGCGTGCCGACGAGCCGGTGGAGCGGGCCGCCGACGGTGGGGCGGTGCCGCGTCGTGGCGACGGCGAAGAGGAACGTCACGATGAAGCTCATGACGACGATCTCGCCGCCGTCCTCGAGCGTCACGAGCGGCACGCCGAAACCGGGGAGGTCGAGGATCGTCTCGTGCACGGCGTCGACGACGATGCCCGCGAAGATGAGCAGCCCGAACAGCACGATGAGCACCGCGGAGACCGAGCGCCATTCGAGCGGGGCGACTCGATCGGTGAGCCACACGGCGATGACGAGGACGAGGCCGACGGCGGCGAACCAGACGATTTCGCCGAGGTCGTGTCCGACGTCGCCGAGGGAGGGCACCAGACCGGCGAACCAGAAGCCGGCGTGCTCGTGCAGCTGGAACCAGTCGTCGGTGAGGAAGAACACGCACACGAGCGCCCAGGCGCCGAGGACCGCGACGCGTTCGCGGACGGCGAGCCAGGTCAGGAGTGCGGCGGCCCAGAACGACTGCACGTACTGGAAGAACTCGCCGTACCCCCGGTCGAGTTGGAGGTCGAAGGACGGGTTCGACGGCTCGCCGACGACCTCGAGGGACCAGTAGAGGAGGATCAGCGCCGCGTCGGCGAGCAGGAGCAGCGCGAGCAGCCCGGCGACGGCGGGATTCGTGAGACCGAGCTTGGATGCGACGACGTGCGGAGCGGAATGGGACATGCGACCTCCGTCAGGGAGAGGTGCGTGCACGGTTCGCGCAGCAGTGGACGTTGCGGGCACGCGGCGACGAGGTTAACGCAAGGTGGACGAGCGCGGCGACGCCCAATCCGGGGGACACCTGCTGCGGAAGCCGCAGGAGTCCCCGAACCGGGCTCGGTCTCTCACGGCCGGGCGATCGCCCCGTACGCGCCGCCGGTGGCCCGCAGCAGGTCGTCGGGGGCGAGTTCGACGTCGAGGCCGCGCCGACCGCCCGAGACCAGGATCGTCTCGGCGAGGATCGCGGACTCGTCGAGCACGGTCGGCAGAGCCTGCTTCTGGCCGATGGGGGAGACGCCGCCGCGGACGTACCCGGTCTTGCGCTCGGCGAGGTCGAGCGGGGCGAGTTCGGACCTTTTGCCGCCGACGGCCGCCGCGATCGCCTTGAGGTCGAGCGACCCCGACACCGGCACGATGCCGACGGCGAGGCGCGACCCGTCGACCTGCACGACGAGAGTCTTGAACACGCGATCGGGGTCGATCCCGAGCTTCTCCGCCGCCTCGAGGCCGAAGTTCGTCTCCCGGGGGTCGTGGGCGTAGGCGTGCGCGGTGAACGCGATCCCGGCCCGGGTCAGGGCGAGGGTCGCCGGCGTGCCGGCGGCGGCATCCGTCGTCTTGGCCATGCGCGCGCTCAATCCCCGGCCGTCGGCTCCGTCGGTGCCGGCGCCGTCGGCGCCTCGTCGTCCTCGACGCCCTCGGCGCGGAAGAGCCGCATCGAGACGGGGGCCATCGTCACGAGGTCGCCCGGCAGCAGCGCCGACGTGCCGGATGCGGGCCGCTCGTCGGCGGAGGACCACAGCGCCGTGTAGCCGGTGACGCCCGAGTGCGCGGGCAGCACGACCTCCTGCTCTGCCTCGTGGGCGTGGACGACGAGCAGGATGCGATTGAACTCCTCGAACTCGGGCGTCGAGGCCGCGAGGTATTGCAGCGTGCGCTCGCGCGGGCTGTTCCAGTCGTCGATGGTCATGGTGCCGCCCTCGGCGTTGTACCAGTCCATCCTCGACGCGCCGGGAGTCGTCTCCCCGAAGCGTCCGAAGCGCATCGGCCGCAGGGCCGGGTTCTCGGCGCGGTGCCGCAGCAGTTCCGCGGTGATGGCGACGAGATCGTCCTGCCAGGGCTCCAGGTCCCAGTGCAGCCAGTTCGACTCGTCGTCGAGGCAGTAGGGGTTGTTGTTGCCGCCCGTCGAGCGCGCCGACTCGTCGCCCATGCCGAGCATCGGGATGCCCGCCGAGAGCAGCAGGGTGCCGAGCAGGTTGCGGTGGCTCTGCCGGCGCGCCGCGATGATCGCGACGTCGTCCGTCGGCCCCTCGACGCCGTGGTTGTAGGAGTTGTTGTTGTTCGAGCCGTCGCGGTTGTGCTCGCCGTTGGCCTGGTTGTGCTTGACGTCGTACGCGGTGAGGTCGGCCATCGTGAAGCCGTCGTGGGCGCTGATGAAGTTGACGCTCGCGAGCGGCCCGCGGGTGCCCGAGAACGTGTTGGACGAACCGGCGAGCCGGGTCGCGAACCGTCCGATGCCGCTGCCGGGGTCGCCGGTCTTGCGTTCGCGGCGGAGGTCGCCGAGCCAGATGTCGCGCATGCGGTCGCGATAGCGGTCGTTCCACTCGCTGAAGCCGTGCGGGAAGTTGCCCGTCTGCCAGCCGTCGGGGCCGATGTCCCAGGGCTCGGCGATGAGCTTCGCGTCGCCGAGGATGGGGTCGGCGAGCATGCCGACGAGCAGCGGGTGGTCGGGCGTGTAGCGCTCGTGGTCGTCGCGGCCGAGCGCCGCGGCGAGGTCGAGGCGGAACCCGTCGATCTGCAGCTCCTCGGCCCAGTAGCGCATCGAGTCGAGCACGAGCCGCACGGGCATCGTCGAACCGAAGTCGACCGAGTTGCCGCAGCCCGTCGTGTCGACGTAGTTGCCGTGCGCGTCGTGGCGGTAGTAGCCGAGGTTGTCGATGCCCCGGAAGCTGTACGTCGGCCCGTCCGCGCCCTCCTCGGCCGTGTGGTTGTACACGACGTCGAGCACGACCTCGAGCCCGGCCTCGTGCAGCAGGCGCACCATGCCCTTGAACTCGGCGAGCACCGCGTCGGCACCCGCCGCCTGCGCGGCCTGCGTCGCGTACGCGCCGTGCGGCGCGAAGAACCCGAGGGTGTTGTACCCCCAGTAGTTCGGCTTCCCGGTCTTCGCGAGCCAGAGCTCGGTCGTCGACTGCTGCACCGGCAGGAGCTCGACCGTCGTCACCCCGAGGCGCTGGAAGTGCCGGATGCTCGACTCGTGCGCGAGACCCGCGTAGGTGCCGCGGAGCTCGGCCGGCACCTCCGGGTTGAGCGCGCTGAAGCCCTTGACGTGCACCTCGGAGATGACGGTGCGGTCCAGGTGCACACGGGGCTTGCCGACGCCGCCCCAATCGAAGCCGCCGTCGACGACGACGCCGCGCCACCCGTCCACGGTCTCGACGAGGCCCTTCGCGTACGGATCGAGGAGCAGCCGCGTCGGGTCGAAGTCGTGGCCCGGGCCGCGCGGGCCGTCGACGCGCAGCGCGTAGTGCGCACCGGGGACGAGCCCGTCCTCGCTCACCGCCCAGATGTCCTTGAGATTGCGCCGCATCGGCACCTCGCGGAGGATGCGCGTCGGCTCGGCCGGATCGGTGAGCACGAGGGTCATCGCGCTCGCGTGCTGCGACCAGACCGCGAGGCGCGGCCCCGTCGAGGTCGTGCGAACGCCGAGCGAGCGAACGGAGTCGGCCGGGATCATGCGACCTACAGTAGTTGTGCGGGCAGCACCGGCTCCCGCGCGACCGACGGGCCGAAACGAGCCCGAAACGCGGGCGACGACGGGCACGACGGGAAGGGGAACGGCATGGGCGTCTACCTCGACCACGCCGCGACGACCCCCATGCGCGCGGAGGCGATCGCCGCGTACACGGACGCGCTCGCCGCGGGCGCGAACCCCGCGAGCATCCATTCGGCCGGCCAGCGCGCGAAGCAACTCCTCGAGGAGTCGCGCGAGCGCATCGCCGCGACCCTCGGCGTCGACGGCATCGAGGTCGTGCTGACGGGTTCGGGCACCGAGGCGATCAACCTCGCGATCAAGGGGCTCTACTGGGCGCGCCGCGCCGCCGACCCCGTGCGCACGCGCATCCTCCTGCCCGGCGGCGAGCACCACGCCACGCTCGACTCCGTCGAGTGGCTCGCGGCGCACGACGGCGCGATCGTCGAAGAACTGCCGCTCGACCGCGCCGGCCGCCTCGACCTCGACGCGCTCGCCGCAGCCCTGTCAGACTCGTCCGACGTCGCGCTCGTGACGATGCTCGTCGCCAACAACGAGGTCGGCACGATCGAGCCGGTCGTCGAAGCCTCCCGGCTCGCCGCGCGCGCCGGCGTGCCCCTGCACCTGGACGCGGTCGCCGCCTACGGGCAGCTCCCGATCGAGTTCGGCGCGTGGCGGCGGGAGTCGGGCTCGGGCCGGGGGAGCGGGCTCGTCGCGCTCTCGGTGTCGGCGCACAAGATCGGCGGCCCGAGCGGCGTCGGCGCGCTCGTGCTCGACCGCTCGGCGACGATCGAGGCGCTCCTGCACGGCGGCGGCCAGCAGCGCCGCATCCGCTCGGGCACCCAGGACGTCGCGGGTGCCGCCGCCTTCGCCGAGGCCGCCGCGCTCGCCGCCGTCGAACTGCCCGCGCACGCGGCGCGGCTCGCCGTGCTCCGCGACCGCCTCATCGCCGGCGTCCGTGCGAGCGTGCCCGACGCCGTGCTCTCCGGTCCGGAGCCCGGCCCCGAACGCCTGCCCGGCAACGCCAACTTCGCCTTCCCCGGCTGCGAGGGCGACTCGCTGCTTTTCCTCCTGGATGCCGCCGGCGTCGCCGTCTCGACCGGCTCGGCCTGCACCGCCGGCGTGCCCGAGGCCTCGCACGTGCTGCTCGCGATGGGACGCACCGAACCCGAGGCGCGCAGCGCGCTGCGGATGACGCTCGGCCACGGCACGACCGAGGCCGACGTCGATGCGTTCCTCGCGGCCCTGCCCGACGCCGTCTCCCGGGCGAGTCGTGCCGGTATGGCCTCTCGGCAGACCTCGTTCGACCGCTGAGCCACTCCGTCCCCGAACGGCGAGGATGCCTCGGCTCCGGGGAACCGTGCAGGGGCGGGGCGTAAACTCCGTCGAATGCGAGTACTGGCAGCGATGAGCGGCGGCGTCGACAGCGCCGTCGCCGCGGCGCGCGCCGTCGAGGCGGGCCACGACGTCGTCGGCGTGCATCTGGCGCTCAGCCGGATGCCCGGCACGCTGCGCACCGGCAGCCGCGGCTGCTGCACGATCGAGGACTCGATGGACGCCCAGCGCGCCGCGAACGTCCTCGGCATCCCCTACTACGTCTGGGACTTCTCCGAGCGGTTCAAGGCCGACGTCGTCGACGACTTCATCAGCGAGTACGCCGCCGGCCGCACGCCGAACCCCTGCATGCGCTGCAACGAGCGCATCAAGTTCGCCGCGCTGCTCGAGAAGGCGCTCGCGCTCGGCTTCGACGCCGTCGCGACGGGTCACTACGCGAAGATCGTCGAGGATGCCGCGGGCCATCGCGAGCTCCACCGGGCCAGCGCCGAGGCGAAGGACCAGAGCTACGTGCTCGGCGTCCTCACCGCCGAGCAGCTCGCCCATGCGTACTTCCCGCTCGGCGACACCCCCTCGAAGGCGCTCGTGCGCGAGGAGGCGGCCCGTCGCGGCCTCTCCGTCGCGCAGAAGCCGGACTCCTACGACATCTGCTTCATCAGCGACGGCGACACGAAGGGCTGGCTCGCCGAGAAGGTCGGCACGGCGCCCGGCGCGATCGTCGACCGAGAGGGCAACCGCCTCGGTGGCCACGACGGCGCACATTCGTACACCGTCGGCCAGCGCAAGGGCCTCGCGATCGGCACGCCCGCGCCCGACGGCCGCCCCCGGTTCGTGCTCGAGGTGCGTCCCAAGGACAACACCGTCGTCGTCGGCCCGCGCGAGGCGCTCGCGATCGCCGAGATCGCCGGTTCCCGGTTCTCGTGGGCGGGCGAGCCGCCGGCCGACCCGAGCCGCCGCTTCGAGTGCGAGGTCCAGATCCGCGCCCACGCCGACCCGGTTCCCGCCGCGGCCGTGCTCCAGGCGGGCGAGTCGGGCGCCGACGAGCTCGTCGTCACCCCGGATGCCCCGCTCGACGGCGTCGCCCCGGGGCAGACCGCGGTGATCTACGTCGGCACGCGCGTGCTCGGCCAGTTCACGATCGACCGCACGGTCTCGGCGGTGCCGGTCTCCGTCTGAGACCGCTCGGCGGCTCAGCCTCGACGGGCGCGCCGCCGGCGTGCCGTGCGCGCGATTACCGGCCGGAGCCCTGCGTTGTCAAGGGCCTGCCGTCGGTGCCCGCGTCGTCCCTAGGGTCGTCGCAGTGCCGATCCCGGCACGTCCCGACGACGAGGAGTCCAGCGTGACCATCGATCGCACCTCCGCAACCCCCGCTCGCGAGCTCGGCACCGAGGAGCCCGCACCCGCCGTCGACGAGCGGCCCGCCACACGCACGGCCGCACGGGCCGCCGCCCGCGAGGCGGAAGCCCGTGGTGCCGCCGCCGCAGAGGCGTCCGGCCCCGCGTCATCCGATCCCGACGCGGGGCAGTCCGCCCAGCCCACCCAGCGCGAGCTGCTCGCCCGGCAGCGCCGCCGCTTCGGCGGCGTCAAGGTCGGCTCCGCCCTTTTCGGCTGGCTCGCCGCCACGGGCACCGCCGCGGTGCTGCTCGCCCTGGTGGCCGCCGCCGGCGCGCTGCTCGGCTACGACGCGGTGCCCGGCTGGATCGGCACGCTCGACGTCGACGCCGAGACGATCGGCTGGCTCGGCGCCGGCCTCGTGCTCGTCGGCGTCTTCCTCTCTTATTTCGCGGGCGGCTACGTCGCCGGCCGGATGGCCCGCTTCGACGGTGCCGTGCAGGGCGTCGCGGTCTGGACCTGGGCGCTCGTGATCGCGATCGTCGCGGCCCTCGCCTCGGTGCTGCTCGACGGGCGCACCGACCTCTTCGCGAACCTCGGCACGCTGCCTCGCATCCCGCTCTCGGACGGGGAGTTCACGGTCCTCGGCCTCTCGATCGCCGTCCTGGCGGCACTCACGAGCCTCGGCGGCGCGGTGCTCGGCGGCATCGCCGGCACGCAGTTCCACCGACGGGTCGACCGGGTGGCGCTGCGCGGCTGAACCGGTCGGACGGCGGGCGTCAGACGAACGGCAGGCGGTCGCCGGCCCCGTCGGCGCCCGTCGTCGCCGTCTGCTTCGGAGCATCGACTTCCGGTTCGTCCTCCGGGCGGTGCGGTTCGCGCACGTCGAGCCGGGTGAAGACGGCCCAGATCGTGAAGGCGATCAGGGCGAAGCCCGCGAAGATCAGGATCCAGAAGAACACGTCGCCGCGCGTCGTCCCGCTGCCGGCGGTCGGGAGCACGAGCAGCGAGAACGCGAGCGCCACGACGAAGAAGAGCGCACCCCACAGCAGCTTCGAGTCCTCCCAGACCCGGCGGCCCTCGAGGAAGTGCAGCGGGAACGAGACGACGAGGAGGGCCGTCAGGCCCTCGGCGACGATCGCGACGAGCGTGTCGATGAGGTAGGCGATGCCGAAGCCGTCCGGAGAGACGTCGGCGAGCATCGAGTACGCGATCCACGAGCCCATGCAGAGGGTGAGCACGACGCCAGCCTGGATCAGCACGGCGTTGCGCGCCTGACGGCGGGAGGCGCGCACCATCTCGAGGCCGATCACGAGGCCGATGAGGAAGCCCGGGGAGAAGTCGAGCAGTCGTGCGGCGATGACGCCCACGATCGCGAAGACGATGATCGCCGGTTGGATCGAGATCTCGGTCTCGATGTCGTCGCCGAGGCGCTGCACGAGCAGGCGGGTGATCCAACTCGCGACGTAGCTGAGCAGGAAGAACGCCGTCGCGAGCGAGAGCACGAGTCTCATGGAGGTGAGGTCGAACCCGAAGTCGGGATCGGTGAAGCCGAAGATGACGCTCACGACGACGACGAGGATGAGCGCCGCGAGGGCCCGGGAACCGGTGAACGCGACGAACGCGTCTTGCAATGCATCCATGCGTCGCTCGATCGCCCGGAAGCCGCGGCCGAGGCGCCCCGAGCTCGAGGAGATGGTCGAGTTCAGGATCTCGGTGGGCACTGCGATGAGGAAGAGCAGGGCGAGCGCGACGAGCCCCGCGAGCACGATCGACTCGGGCGCCAGGTGCTGGATCGGCGGCAGTGCGTGGGTCAGCGCGCTCGGCGCGCCGGGTTCGTCGCGGGTACTCGCGGCTTCCTCCTCCGATTCGGCGACGAGGACCTCCACCTCGCCCTCCGGGACGAGCTCCTCGCGATCCTCGGTGATCGCGGCGGGACCGGCGGTCGCGACCGGCGGGATCGTGAGCTCGACGGGTGCCTCGAAGACCGAAGCGACCGTGATGGGAGCGGCGATGGAGTCCGGGACCGGTTCCGTTTCCGGTTCCGGCTCCGGAGCCGGCGCGGGCTCCGGGGGTGCGTCGACGGGCGGGGCGAGCACGACGACGGGGAACGTCGTCGACTGCTCGTCGCCGTCGGGCGTGGTCGCGGTGAGCACCAACTGGTGGGATCCGGGCTCGATCGAAGCCGGGATCGCCGAACGGAACACGAAGGCGCCGTCCGCCCCGGCGGTCGCCGCGCCGAGCAGCACCGGGTCGGAATGCAGGACGACGGCGATGACCGTGCCGGGCGGTGCGCCGGACCCGTCGAACTCGAGGTCGCCGCCCGCGTAGAGCTGTCCCGACGGCATGAGGCCGAACGTCCACGGCCACGTCGGCGCGGCGCCGCTCAGGATCGATTGCGTGACCGCCGAGAAGGTGCGTCCGCCGGCGAGGTCGGTGCCGACCGCGCGGAACTCCCAGCGACCGTCGGGCGGCACGCAGTCGAGCGCCCAGGCGCCGTGCCGGTCGACGCCGATCGCGCACACCGCGCTCCACTCGCCGCTGCCCGGTGTCCGCCGCTCGATCACCACGCGGCCCATCGCGGGTCCGGTGCCCGACCAGTGCACGGCGGCGCCGCTCGCGAACCGGCGGGAGTCGGGGACGACGAGCGTCACCGGGTCCGCCGTTCCGCGAATGCGCACGATCGGGCCGCTCGCCGGCGACGACGTTCCCGTCACGACGTTCACGACGTGCGCGGACAGCGTCGACTCGCCGACGGCGAGCGGCACCGTGCACGACCAGGTCGCGGTGCCCGGGAGGTAGACGGTCGTGCCGCAATAGGAGGAGGTCGTGCCGTCGGGGCCGACGACGTCGACGACGACCGAGCCGCCGCCGCCGCCGGCGAGCGAGGCGAAGTCGTAGCCGCCGCCGAGCGTCGTCGAATCGCCGAGGGTCGAGCCGCCTGCGGGATCGTCGTCGACGACCGGCGGTGCCGGCACGACCGGCGCGCGCTCCGGCACGCGGAGCGTCACCGCAGCCGGAGCGCTGCCGACCTTCCACGTCCGCTGGACGATCTCGACGCGGTAGTCGCCGGGTTCGAGACCGGCGGTGCCGAGCGTGCAGGAGTAGGCGCCCGTCGGGCTCACGCTCGAGAGGCACTTCGCCTCCGTTCCCGTGACGCTCGCCCGGACGACGGAGCCGGCGCCGGCGAACGCGGTGCCGGTGAAGAGCGCGGACTCGTCGTCGGCCACCACCGGGTCGACGGCAGGCGTCGGGGCCGGGAACCGGACGATGAACCGGATGCTCGCGCTCCGGCCATCGGCGCGGACCTCGAGCGTGTGCGCGCCGGGAGCCGGGACGGGCCTGCCCTCGCAGCGCCACGTGTCATCGGAGCGAACGGGCACGGCGGTGCATCCCGGGATCGGCGTCCCGTCGAGGCGGAGCGAGACGACCGGCGGCGCCGGCTTCCCGCCGGTGCGGCCCCGGCCGGACTCGGACGCCGGCTCGAACCACCACGAGCCGCTCCCCGCGACCGAGGACGTGCCCGCGTCGGCGGCGGGCGGTGCTTCGAGGTCGGATTCCACGCCGCTCGAGTCGATCGAGTCGCCGGGGTCGTCGGTCGGCACCGCGGCGGGGGGCGTGACCGGGGTCGGGGCAGGCAGGGGAGCGGGTGCCGGAACGGGCGCGGGCGTCGACGTCTGGGAGGGAACGGGAGCCGCCTCGCCGGAACCGGAGCCTTCCTCGGCACCGCCGGTCGCGGTCCCCGAGTCCGGCTCGGGACCTGCGGCGCCGCCGTCGGCGGACTCGGTCGCGCCGTTCCCGTCCGTCCCGGGGCCGCCCTCGACCCCATCGGGGCCGGGGTCGGCCCGGCCGTCGGTTTCGATCGCCGACCTGCCGGCGCCACCGCGTCCGGCGCCGGGAGCGTCGTCACCGTCATCCCAGCCGTCCCCGTCATGACCGTCATGGCCGCGCCGATCGCCGTGCTCGGCGGTGCCCGCGTAGACGAAATCGTCGCCCGTCGAGTACTCGAGGGTCGAGCCCGAAGCCGGCGCGGAGATCCGCAGTTCCGCGTGCTGCCCTCCGGCCACCGCCGGTGCGCCGAGCGCCAAGGAGGCGATGAGCGCGCCGACTGCGGCGGCGCCCGAAAGAGCGGGCAGTCGCTTCCGGGACACGGCGACCTCGTTTCGCGTGCAACGGGGAGGAGAAACGCGGGGAGGTGGAGCTGGACGCGTCCGGGGGGACGCGGGCCGCCCGGCGCTCGGCCGGGCAGACGATGGTGCCCTGGATCCGGCGTCGGATCCGATGAGAGGAATCTGAGAAATCGTAGCGTCTTCGCGTTTCGGGGAGCATCCGTTTTTTCCGGTTCGTCCACGTCGTCCCGTCCTCGCGGCCCCCGTTCGGGGGGTGAGCGAACCGCGGCCTGTCCGCCGTCCTCGCTACGCTGACCGGGTGGAGCAGACGCAGGACTTCGAGCGCGCACGATCCGAGTGGGAGGCGCTGCGGGAGCAGATCGAGCGCTACCGCACCGCCTACTACTCCGAGGGCGTGAGCCTCGTCAGCGACGGCCAGTACGACGAGCAGTTCCACCGGCTCGAAGCCCTCGAGCGCGCGTTCCCCGAGCTCGCCGGGCAGGACTCGCCCACGCAGGAGGTCGGCGCCGCGGTCGTCTCCGCGGGGTTCCCGCCCCACGAGCACGCCGAGCGCATGCTCAGCCTCGACAACGTGTTCAGCCTCGAGGAGTTCGCCGATTGGGCCGTCAAGACGGCCGACGCCGCGGGCCGGCCGGTGCGCTGGCTCTCCGAGCTCAAGATCGACGGCCTCGCCATCAGCCTCGCCTATCGCGACGGCGTGCTCGAGACCGCGACGACGCGCGGCGACGGCCGAGTGGGCGAAGACATCACCGAGAACATCGACTGGATCCCGGTCATCCCGCGCACCCTCTCGGGCGAGGGCTTCCCGCCCTTCTTCGAGGCGCGCGGCGAGGTCTTCATCGCGACCGCCGACTTCACCGCCATGAACGGGCGCCAGCACGAGCTGCAGGCCGCGTTCGAGACCGACCAGCAGGCGAAGGGCGTGCCCGCCGACAAGGTGAAGGTGCGCTACCCGGAGTTCGCCAACGCGCGCAACGCCGCCGCCGGCAGCCTCCGGCAACGCCGCGAGAACAAGAACGCCGACCAGATCGACCTCATGCGCGAGCGGCTCGGGCGCCTCTCGCTCTACATCCACGGCATCGGCGCCTGGCAGCATCCGGAACTGCCGAACCAGTCCGACATCTACGGGCTCCTCGACGGGTGGGGTCTGCCCGTCTCGCCGCACTCGCGCGTCTTCGACACCGCGGCCGAGGTGCAGGCGTTCATCGCCGAGTGCGGCGTGCACCGGCACGATTTCGAGCACGAGATCGACGGCATCGTCGTGAAGGTCGACGAGCTCGCCCTCCACGACGAGCTCGGCGCCACGAGCCGCGCCCCGCGGTGGGCGATCGCGTACAAGTACCCGCCCGA
The DNA here is from genome assembly GCF_009789225.1 of Agromyces seonyuensis. Classification (GTDB taxonomy): domain Bacteria; phylum Actinomycetota; class Actinomycetes; order Actinomycetales; family Microbacteriaceae; genus Agromyces; species Agromyces seonyuensis. The sequence continues at coordinate 35,225 of NZ_WSTA01000032.1, forward strand.
GGAGGTCACGACCAAGCTGCTGCGCATCGAGGTCGGCATCGGCCGCACCGGCCGCGCCACGCCCTACGCGGTCATGGAGCCGGTCAAGGTCGCCGGCTCGGTCGTGCAGCAGGCCACGCTCCACAACCAGGACGTGGTGCGAGCGAAGGGCGTGCTCGTCGGCGACCAGGTCGTGCTGCGCAAGGCGGGCGACGTCATCCCCGAGATCCTCGGCCCCGTGCTCGAACGACGCGACGGCTCCGAAGTCGAGTGGACGATGCCGGTGCACTGCCCCGTGTGCGGCACCGAACTGCGCCCCATGAAGGCCGGCGACATCGATCTGCGCTGCCCGAACGCCGAGAACTGCCCCGCCCAGGTGCTCGGGCGCGTCGAGCACATCGGATCGCGCGGCGGCCTCGACATCGAAGCGCTCGGCGTCGTCACCGCCTCCGCGCTCACCCGTCCCGAGTCGCCCGCCGAGCCGCCGCTCGTCACCGAAGCCGGACTGTTCGATCTCACCCTCGAGCAGCTCGTGCCGATCGTCGTCGTCGTGCGCGACCCCGAGACCGGCGAGCCGAAGGAGGACGAGGAGACGGGCGAGCCCGTGCGCCGCGCGCCCTTCCAGGTGCTGAGCCCGGCCGCCTACCCGCCCGGCACCGAGGACTGGACCCCGGCCGAGCGCCGCAAGGCCGGTGTGAAGAAGGACTACCGCGTCGCGGTGCCCTCGAAAGCCGCCACCACCCTCCTCGACGAGCTCGAGAAGGCGAAGACCAAGCCGCTGTGGCGACTGCTCGTCTCACTGAACATCCGTCATGTCGGCCCCGTCGCCGCGCGCGCGCTCGCCGACTGGTTCGGCTCGCTCGACGCGATCCGCGGCGCGTCGGTGGCCGAGATCGCCGAGGTCGAGGGCGTGGGCCCGATCATCGCCGAGTCGCTCGCGGAGTGGTTCGAGGTCGACTGGCATCGCGAGATCGTCGACCGCTGGACAGCGGCGGGGGTGCAGTGGGCGACGCCCGGCCACCCGGGACCGGGGGCGGCGGTCGCCGCGGGCGGCGTGCTCGCGGGGCTCACCGTCGTGGCGACCGGCTCGCTCGACGGGTTCACCCGCGAGGGCGCGCAGGAGGCGATCATCCAAGCCGGCGGCAAGGCGGCTTCGAGCGTGTCGAAGAAGACCGACTACGTCGCGGCCGGTCCCGGTGCGGGCTCCAAGCTCGCCAAGGCCGAGGAGCTCGGCGTGCCGGTGCTCGACGCGGCCCAGTTCGCGATCCTCGTCACCCAGGGGCCCGAGGGGCTGGGGCTCGGCGACTCTGACGCGGCCGATGCGGCGTCGGACGCGCCGACCGCAGCGGAGGAGCCGGCCGCCGACGTGTGATCCTCGGCGCCGGGCGGCGCCTCCGCTACTGTCGAGCGCATGTCGGGGGACGAGACAGGCGGGCGCGGGGCGGGCGCGGCGGGGGAGACGCCGCCCGATCGACCGGGCGGGTCCGAGACTGCGAGCGAGGATGCGGCCGCGCGACCGGCTCCGGACGGGGGCGGGCGACCGAGCCGACGCGAGTTCCTGCGCGCGGGCGGCGTGTTCGCCGCTGGCGCCGTCGCCGGCGGCGCAGCGGGAGCGGCGATCGCGACCGCGGTGC
>NZ_WSTA01000033.1 GCF_009789225.1 Agromyces seonyuensis
AGTCGACGCCGCGCCGGCGGCCTCGGCCCGTCGAGGCGCCGTCGCCCCGCACCCGCCGCCGTCCGAGCCTCGTCACGGCCGCCATCGCCGTCGGCGCGGTCGCCCTCGTCGCGGCCGTGCAGCTCATCGTCGGCGTGGCGCTCTCGCAGGGCGCCTACGAGCTGGACGCCCTCCGCACCGAGCAGACCAAGCTCGCCCGCGAGCAGGCGGAGCGGACCGAAGCGCTCGAGCGGGCGGAATCGCCGCAGTACCTCGCGGCGAACGCCGAGGCCCTCGGTATGGTGCCGAATGCGAACCCCGCCTTCCTCCGGCTCTCGGACGGCGCAGTGCTCGGCAATCCGGCACCGGCGGTCGGCGGGGCGGCGGCCTCGTCGGAGCTCGTGCCCAACTCGCTGATCGCGGGGCTGCCGCTCGTGACGGGCGAGGAAGGAGCGACGGATGCAGGAACCGCGGCTCCCGCGACTCCCGTCGACCCCGCCGCGCCCACTGTGCAGCCGGCCCCGCCCGTCGTCGACTCGCTCCCGACCCCGACCACGCACTGATCGGGCGGTGGCGACGATGCGGCCCGGGCTGGATGCGGCGTGCCCGTCCCGAGGGGGACGGCGATGAGCCGGGTGCGCGGTAACACGGGGCGCGTCGCCGCCTTCGGGCTCGTCCTGGCGATCCTCGTCGGCGTCTTCGCGGTCCGGCTCTTCGACATCCAGGTCGTGCGCGCCGCCGAGCTCAATGAGCAGGCGGACGGCATTCGCTCGGGCTCGCGGACGGTCTGGGGCACCCGCGGTTCGATCGTCGACGCGAGCGGCGCGGAGCTCGCCTCGACGGTCACCCGGTGGGACATCGCCATCGGCCCGAAGGACGCGACGCTCGAGACGCGGAAGGTGGCCGACACGGTCGACCCGACGAAGACCCACGAGGTGGTGGTGCCGGTCGCCGAGGTGCTCGCCGAACGGGCCGAGGTGTTCGCCGAGCTCGGTGCCGTCCTCGGCATGTCGGGCGAGTCGATCACGAAGATCGTCGGCGATTCGTTGGCCGCCGATCCGGATGCGAACTTCGCCTATCTCGCCAAGCTCGTCGACAACTCGGTGCGCGAGCAGATCGTCGACCTCGACCTGCCGTGGGTGGGCATCGTGCGCCACCCGAGCCGCACCTACCCGCAGGGCGCGGTCGCCGGCAACCTCGTCGGGTTCACCGACACCGACGGCAACCCCCTGGCCGGTCTCGAATCCTCGGAGAACTCGTGCCTCGCCGGGCAGAACGGGCAGGAGCGCTACCTCCAGGCCCGCGGCGACTGGGTCGAGATCCCGGGCACCGTCGAGACCGAGGTGCCGGCCAAGGACGGCGGCACCCTGCACCTCTCGATCGACTCCGACCTGCAGTTCCGCGCGCAGTCGATCGTGGCCGACCAGGTGCAGGCCGTGCAGGCGGAGTGGGCGACCGCAGTCGTCCAGGAGGTCAAGACCGGCCGGCTCATCGCGGTCGTCGACGTGCCCACCGTCGATCCGAACGCGCGCGACGCGACCGACGTGGCCGACCGCGGTTCCCGGGTGTTCACGGCGCCGTACGAGCCCGGTTCTACCTTCAAGGCCGTCACCGCGGCGTCCGTGGTCGACGCCGGGAAGGCGACGCCGACGGACGGCGTCGAGGCGCCCTACCGGTGGGTGGAGCCCGGGATCAACCTCGCCGACTCGGAGTTCCACGAGACCGAGAAGCTCACCCTCACCGGAGTGCTCATCGAATCCTCGAACACCGGCATGCTCCAGTTCGGCACGCGCCTCGGCGACGACGAGCGCTTCGATTACGACTCGAAGTTCGGCTTCGGCGCGGTGAGCGAGGTCGGCTTCCTCGGCGAGGAGGACGGCACGATCGCGAACGTCGCGGATCCGCCGGACAAGCAGTCGAAGTACGCCACGACGTTCGGCCAGAGCCTGACGGTCACGGCCGTGCAGATGGCGAGCGCCTACCAGACGATCGCCAACGGCGGCGAGCGGATGCCCGTCTCCCTCGTCGACGGCTGCGAACTGGCCGACGGCACGATGACGGAGCAGCGCTCGGACACGGGCAGCCGCGTCATCTCGGAGGATGCGGCGGCGCAGACGACCGCGATGCTCGAGCAGGTCTACGAGAACAGCTGGGTCCACGACAAATGGGCGATCCCGGGCTACCGGGTCGCCTCGAAGACCGGTACCGCGCAGGTCCCCGACCTCGTCAACGGCGGCTATCAGGACGGCTATCTCGTCTCCGCGGCGGGCTTCGCCCCGGCGGACGACCCCCAGTACGTCGTTTCGGTGAGCATCATGAATCCCGTTAAGATGAACTCGTCCGCAGCGGCGGCCCCCGTCTTCCAGCAGATCATGAGCCAGGTGCTCATGGCGAACCGGGTGGTGCCGTCCGGGACTTCGGCGCCTGAGCTGCCGGCAACCTGGTGATGAAAGAAGGCAGCATGGTCGACCATGCGGAGCTCGGTGCGCTGCGCGCCGAACCGGCGATGATCGGATGCGACACGGAGCGGCGCGCATGATCGGCCTCACGATCGACGAGATCGCCGCGGCGATCGGCGGTTCACGTGCCGGAGCCGAGGTGCCGGGCACGACGCTCGTCTCCGGCCCCGTGACGACCGACTCCCGGGAGGTCGTGCCCGGCGGCGTGTTCGTGGCCAAGCCCGGCGAGCACTCCGACGGCCACCTGTTCGCGGCCGGCGCCGTCGAGTCGGGCGCCGCGCTCCTGATCGTCGAGCACGAGGTCGACGCCGCTGCACCGCAGCTCGTCGTCGAGGATGCCGTGGTCGCCCTCGGGGCGCTCGCCGCCGAGGTCGTCTCGCGGGTCCGCGCCCTCGGGAGGCTCCGCATCGTCGCCGTCACCGGCTCGAACGGCAAGACGACGACCAAGAACCTGCTGCGCACGGTGCTCGAGCGGGTGGGCCCGACCGTGGCCCCGCGGGCATCCTTCAACAACGAGGTCGGCGCGCCGACGACGATGCTCGAGCTCACGGAGGACACGCGCTTCCTCGTCGCCGAGATGGGAGCGTCGAAGGTCGGCGACATCGCGCGGCTCATCGGCATGGCCAAGCCCGACGTCGGCATCGTCCTGAAGGTCGGCCTCGCCCATGCGGGCGAGTTCGGCGGGATCGAGCGCACGGTCGAGGCGAAGTCCGAGATGGTGACCGGCCTGCTCCCCGAGGACGTCGCAGTGCTCAACGCCGACGATCCGCGCGTCGACGGCATGGCCGAGCGCACGTGTGCCCGCGTCGTCCGCTTCGGGCAGGGTCCGTCGGCGGACGTCCGCGCGCTCGACGTGCGCGCGCACTCCCGCGGCACCGACTTCACCGTCCAGATCCCCGGCGGCCGTCGCGCCGAGGTGCGCTTCGGCGTCCTCGGCGAGCACCACGTCTCCAATGCGCTGGCGGCGATCGCGGCGAGCCTCGAGCTCGGCGTCGACCTCGACGACATCGTCGATGCGCTCGGGTCCGTGACGCTCGCCGAGCGGTGGCGCATGCAGCTCATGGGCGGCCGCGACGGCATCACGGTCGTCAACGACGCCTACAACGCGAGCCCGGACTCGATGGCCGCGGCGCTGAAGACCCTCGCCCAGATCCGGGAGCCGGGCAAGCGCACCATCGCAGTGCTCGGCGAGATGAGCGAGCTCGGCGAGTACTCGGGGGAGGAGCACGACCTCATCGGGCTCCTCGCGGTGCGCCTGCGCATCGACCAGCTCGTCGTCGTCGGAACGGGCGCCCGTCGGCTGCACATCTCGGCGATCAACGAGGGATCCTGGGACGGCGAATCGACGTTCGTGGAGACCTTCGACGAGGCGTTCGACCTCGTCACCCGCCTCGCCGAGCCCGGCGATGCGATTCTGGTGAAATCGTCCAACTCGGCGGGCCTGCGCCATCTGGGCGATCGATTGGGAGAATGGTTCGCGTGATCGCACTGCTGGCTGCCGGCGGCTTGTCCCTGGCCTTCACGCTGTTCCTGACTCCGCTCTTCATCCGGCTCTTCCGCCGGCTGGAGTGGGGACAGTTCATCCGCGAGGACGGACCGCAGTCGCACCATCTCAAGCGCGGCACGCCGACCATGGGCGGCATCGTGTTCATCCTCGGGGCGCTCTTCGGCTACTTCGCCGGCACCTGGATCGGTCGGGAGACCCCGACGGTCACGGGCATGCTCGTGCTGCTGATGTTCGTCGGGCTCGGCCTGGTCGGCTTCGTCGACGACTTCCTGAAGACGCATCGCAAGCAGAGCCTCGGCCTCGGCGGCTGGGCGAAGATCGCCGGCCAGTGCATCGTCGCCGTCGTGTTCGCCGTCCTCGCGCTGAACTTCCCGAACGCCGACGGCGTGACCCCGGCTTCGTCCCACGTCTCCTTCATCCGCGACCTGCCGCTCGACCTCATGTTCGCGGGCGCCGCCGTCGGCATCGTGCTCTACACCGCGTGGATCACGATCCTCACGGTGTCCGCCTCGAACGCGGTCAATGTCACGGACGGGCTCGACGGCCTCGCCTCGGGCGCCTCGATCTTCTCGATCGGCGCCTTCATCCTCATCGGGTTCTGGCAGTTCAACCAGCGCTGCGGCGGCATCGGCCTGAACCCGGCCGACGAGTACCGCTGCTACGAGGTGCGCGACCCGCTGGACATCGCGATCGTCGCGACCGCGATCGTCGGCGCCGTGCTCGGGTTCCTCTGGTGGAACACCAACCCGGCGAAGATCATCATGGGCGACACCGGCTCGCTCGCCCTCGGCGGCGCGCTCACCGCACTCGCGGTCGTCAGCCGCACGGAGCTGCTGCTCATCGTCCTCGGCGGCCTCTTCGTGATCGAGACCGGGTCGGTCATCGTGCAGCGCACCTACTTCAAGGCCACCAAGGGCAGACGCATCTTCTTGATGAGCCCGATCCACCACCACTTCGAGTTGAAAGGCTGGGCGGAGGTCACCATCGTGGTCCGGTTCTGGATCATCTCGGGCCTCTTCGTCGCCGTCGGCATCGGCGCCTTCTACTTCGAATGGCTCTCGCAGTGAGCGAGCGTCTCGACGCGCTCACGAGCTGGCACGCCGACTGGACGGGCCTCCGCGCCGCCGTCCTCGGGCTCGGGATGACCGGCTTCGCCGTCGCCGACACCCTCGCCGAGCTCGGCGCCGACGTGCGCGTCTGGGCCTCCGGCGAGGACGCCGACCGCGAACGCATCCTGGAGGTGCTCGCGGTGCCGTTCGAGCGCGACGCGCTGGGCGCGGCGCCCGACTCGCTCGTCGCCTTCGCGCCCGAGGTGCTCGTCGTCTCGCCCGGATTCCACCCCGACCACCCCGTCCTCGAGTGGGCGGCGGCCTCGGGCGTGCCGATCTGGGGCGACATCGAGCTCGCCTGGCGCGTGCGCGACAAGGTGAACGCCGCCGAATGGATGCTCGTCACGGGCACGAACGGGAAGACGACGACGACGCAGCTCACCGCGCACCTGCTCGCGGCGAACGGCCTGCGGGCGGCGCCCTGCGGCAACATCGGGGTGCCCGTGCTCGACGCCGTCCGCGACCCGGGCGGCTTCGACGTCCTCGTCGTCGAGCTCTCGAGCTACCAGCTGCACTGGATCCGGCGCGAGGGCGTCGGTTCCCTCGAACCCTGGGCGAGCACGTGCCTCAACCTCGCCGACGACCACCTCGACTGGCACGGCACGCCCCAGGCGTACCGCGACGCCAAGGCGAGCGTGTACTGGAACACGAAGGTCGCGTGCGTCTACAACGTCGACGACGCGGCGACGCGCGGCATGGTCGAGGACGCGGAGGTCGCCGACGGGGCTCGAGCGATCGGCTTCACGCTCGGCGCACCGGGCCCGAGCGACTTCGGCGTCGTCGACGGCATCCTGTGCGATCGCGCCTTCCTCGAGGAGCGGCGCACGAGCGCGCTCGAGCTCACCACGCGCGAGGAACTGGGGCGGCACGGGCTCGACGCACCGCACATCGTTGCCAACATCCTCGCCGCGAGCGCCCTCGCACGTTCCTTCGGCGTGCCGGTCGGCGTCGTCCACGACGCGCTCGACGAGTTCCGCCTCGACCACCACCGCATCGAGACGGTCGCCGCCTCCGGCGGCATCCGCTGGATCGACGACTCGAAGGCGACCAACCCGCACGCGGCGGAGGCGTCCCTCAAGGCGTTCGCGCCCGTCGTGTGGATCGTCGGCGGGCTGCTCAAGGGCGTCGACGTCGACGAACTGGTCGCGGCGCACGTCCCCCGGCTGCGCGCGGCCGTCGTGATCGGCCGCTCGCGGGACGAACTCGTCTCGGCCTTCGCCCGACACGCGCCGGACCTGCCCGTGGTCGAGGTCGATGCCGATGAGACTGAACAGGTGATGCCGCAGGCGGTCGCCTTGGCGGCCGGCCTCGCCCGCGAGGGCGACACCGTGCTCCTGGCGCCCGCCGCGGCGTCGATGGACCAGTTCACCGACTACGCCGACCGCGGCCGCCGCTTCGCGCAGGCGGTCTCCGAGCACCTGGGAGACGAGCATGACGACCGCGACGGAGAGGCCACGGGCGACGCCCGGCCGGACGGGGACCGCTGAGGCGACACCGCCGGCCGCGCCTGGTGGCGGCGCTCAGTCCGTCGGCTCGGTCCGGATCAAGCTCGGCCGGGTGTTCCGTGCCGAGTCGCTCAACTACTTCCTCGTCCTCGGGATCACGCTCTTCCTCGTGACCGTCGGCCTCGCCATGGTGCTCTCGAGCAGCGCGGTCGAGTCGGCGGCGGCGAGCGATTCGGCTTACGGCGAGTTCTTCCGACAGGCGTCGTTCGCCGGCGTCGGCATCGTCGCGATGCTCATCGCGTCCCGGATGCCCGTCAAGTTCTGGCGGCTCGTCTCGTGGCCGTTCCTCGCGTTCGCCTGCTTCCTCCAGTGCCTCGTGCTCTTCACCGACCTCGGCGTCAAGGTCAACGGCAACCGGAACTGGCTCGTCATCGGCGGCTTCCAGCTCCAGCCGTCGGAGCTCATCAAGCTCGCGCTGGTGCTCTGGCTCGGCGCAGTCGTCATGGCCAAGCGCGACAAGCTCCACCGGTTCGGCTCGGGACTCCTCCCGATCCTCCTCGTCGGCGGGACCGCGATCGGGCTCGTGCTGCTCGGCGAGGACCTCGGCACGGTCGTCGTCATGGGCGTCGCGCTGCTCGGGGCGCTCTTCCTCATCGGCGTGCCGATCAAGAACCTGATCGTGCCGGTGCTCGCCGCGCTCGTCGCCTTCGCCGGCTTCGCGTTCGCGAGTCAGAACCGGATGGACCGCATCATGTCCTTCGCGAACCAGGGCCTGTGCGAGAACTACAACACCGACCTCGCATTCCAGTCGTGCCAGGGGCTCTTCACGCTCGCCTCCGGCGGGTTCTTCGGCGTCGGGCTCGGCGGCTCGCAGGCGAAGTACGACTGGCTGCCGGAGGCGTCCAACGACTTCATCTTCGCGATCATCGGCGAGGAGACCGGGCTCATCGGCGCGCTCGTCGTCATCCTGCTCTTCGTCGGGCTCGCGTACGCGCTCGCGCGCACCCTCCAGTCGACCGAGTCGCCCTTCGGGCGGGCGGCCACGGCGTTCGTGCTCGTGTGGGTCATCGGTCAGGCATGTGTCAATATCGGTGTCGTGCTCGGAGTCTTCCCCGTCCTCGGCGTCCCCCTGCCGCTCGTCAGCGCCGGCGGTTCGGCGCTCGTGACGACGCTCGCGGCGATCGGCGTCGTGCTGTCGTTCGCCCGTGAGGCGTCGCCCCGCAAGCCCGCCAGGCGCAAGGCCAAGGCCGCCGCGTGAGCGTCGCGCTCCTCGCCGGCGGCGGCACCGCCGGCCATGTGAACCCCCTGCTCGCCGTCGCCGACCGGCTTCGCGCTGTCGACCCCGAGGGCGAGGTCATCGTGCTCGGCACCGCGGAGGGCCTGGAGGCGCGACTCGTGCCGGCCCGTGGCTACGAACTCCAGACGATCCCGAAGGTGCCGTTCCCGCGTCGCCCGAACCCGGCCGCACTGCGTTTCCCGAAGCGCTTCCTCGACTCCGTCTCCCGGGTCGAGCGGCTCATCGCCGAGCGCGGCGTCGACGTCGTCGTCGGGTTCGGCGGCTACGTCGCGACCCCCGCCTACCTCGCCGCGCGCCGCGCGGGGGTGCCCGTCGTCATCCACGAGGCCAATGCGCGGCCGGGCCTCGCGAACCGGCTCGGCTCACGGTTCGCCGCCGCCGTCGGCGTCGCCTTCGAAGGCACGCCGTTGCCGAACTCCGAGTTCGTCGGGATGCCCCTGCGCGTCGAGATCGAGCGGCTCGACCGCGCGGCGACCCGGGTCGAGGCCGCCGCGCATTTCGGGCTCGATCCCGATCGGAAGACGCTCCTCGTGACGGGCGGCTCGCTCGGCGCACGGCGCCTCAACCGCACGGTCGTCGAGTCGGCGCACGCCCTCGTCGCCGCCGGATGGCAGGTGCTCCACGTCACGGGCGGCGCCGCGGAGGTCTCCGCCCCCGACGTGCCCGGCTACCGCATGGTCGGCTATGTCGACCGCATGGACCTCGCCCTCGCCCTCGCGGACTTCGTGATCTCGCGCTCCGGCGCGGCGACGGTGAGCGAACTGTCGGCGCTCGGCATCCCGGCCGTATACGTCCCGTACCCCGTCGGCAACGGCGAGCAGCGCTTCAACGCGGCCGGCGTCGTCGGCGCGGGCGGCGGCATCCTCGTCGACGACGCGGAGTTCCTGCCGGAGTGGGTCGAGTCGACCGTGCTGCCGCTCCTCGCCGACGACGAGCGCATCGCCGCGATGGCCGCCGCGGCGGCGACCGCCGGGCTCCGCGATGGCACCGACCGGATGGTCGCCCTCGTCGAACGCGCCCGTCCGGGCACCGTCGGCGGGGGAGCCGGGGAAGTCCCGGGCGACGCGTAACGTTGCACCTGAGAGCCGCGGCGCCATCGGCCGTCGGCCGTCCCACCCTCGAAACGAAAGCACCGCCTCCACGTGACCATCAAGCCCGACCTGAACGCCGTGATCCCCGAGACCCTGGGCGCCGTGCACTTCGTCGGCATCGGCGGCTCCGGCATGAGCGGGATCGCGCGCCTCTTCCTCGGCGCCGGCCACCGGGTCACCGGCTCCGACGTACGCGACTCCGACAACATCCAGGCGCTGCGCGAGCTCGGCGCGGAGATCGCGATCGGGCACGACGCGGCCAACGTCGGCGACGCCGACGCGGTGGTCGTCACGGGCGCGCTCTGGCAGGACAACCCGGAGTACCGGCTCGCCCTCGACACCGGCCTCCCGGTGCTGCACCGCTCGCAGGCCCTCGCCTGGCTGATCGGCGGGCAGCGCCTCGTCTCCGTCGCCGGAGCGCACGGCAAGACGACCTCGACGGGCATGATCGTCACCGGCCTGCGCGGGCTCGGCACCGATCCGAACTTCGTCAACGGCGGCGTCATCGCCGAGTACGGCTTGTCCGCGGCCGCGGGCGCCGACCCGCTCTTCGTCGTCGAGGCCGACGAGTCCGACGGCTCCTTCCTGCTCTACGACACGTCGGTCGCCCTCATCACGAACGTCGACCCCGACCATCTCGACCACTACGGCTCGCTCGAGGCGTTCGAGGACGCCTTCGTCGCCTTCGCCGACAACGCGCGCGAGCTGGTCGTCATCTCGAGCGACGACGCCGGCGCGCAGCGCGTCACCGCCAAGCTCGCCCACGGCAACGTCGTCACCTTCGGCGAGGCCGAGGATGCGACGGTGCGCGTGCACGGCATCGAGACCGACGGGCCGGTCGCCTTCGCGGTCGACTACGCGGGGGAGACCTACCGCACGCGGCTGCAGGTGCCCGGCCGCCACAACGCGATCGACGCGGCCGGCGCCTTCGCGGTGCTCGTCGGCCTCGGCCACGACCCGGCGGCGTCCCTCGAGGCGATCTCGAGCTTCAGCGGTACGGGGCGGCGGTTCGAGCTGCACGGCGTCGTGCGCGGCGTGTCCGTCTACGACGACTACGCGCACCACCCGACCGAGGTCGCGGCGGCGCTGTCGGCCGCCCGCACGGTCGTCGGCGAGGGCCGCATCATCGCCGTCCACCAGCCCCACCTGTACAGCCGAACGCGGCTCTTCGCGAAGGAGTTCGCCGAGGTCCTCGAGCAGTACGCCGATGAGACCGTCGTGCTCGACGTCTACGGCGCCCGCGAGGACCCCGAGCCCGGCGTCACCGGCGCGCTCGTGTCCGACCGGTTCGAACACCCCGAGCACGTCGCGTTCATCGCCGACTGGCAGGCGGCCGCCGACCACACGGCCGTGATCGCCCGCGAGGGCGACTTCGTCATCACCCTCGGCTGCGGCGACGTCTACCGCATCGTCCCGCAGTTGCTCGGGGCCCTCGAGCGGGAATCCTGACGGGACGCGCGTGAAGCGGCCGCAGGGGTTCGACCGACCGCGGAGCACCGGCGCGGGCACGCTCGACGCCGACACCGGCGGTCGGCTCCCGCGCCGCGGCCGGGCCGACGGCAGCTCTGCGGCCGATCGCGTCGCCACGGAGCCGATCGCGGTCGTCACGACCACGTACGTGCCGATGTCCCCGCAGCGCGGCGAGCCCGCGCCCACGAGCGATGAGCGGCCCGATGCCCGCGCCGAAGCCGGGGCCGGAGCCGCCCCGGCGGGCGCGCCGGACGAAGCGCCCGGACGTGCAGGCGACCGACGTGCCCGCCGCGCGGCGAAGCGTGCCGCGACCGAGGCCCGGCGCTACGAGAAGGCCGAGGTGCGCCGCTTCACGAAGCGCTCCCGCAACCGGCGGCTTGCGTGGCTCATCGGCGGGGGCACGGCGGTCGTCGTGCTCGGCGGCCTCGTCGGCGCCGCGTACTCGCCGCTCATGGCGCTGCGGGAGATCCGCATCGAGGGTGCGTCGGCGGTGCCGGCCGCGGCCGTGCACGACGCCCTCGCCGACGAACTCGGCACCCCGCTGCCGCTCATCGACGACCGGGCCGTGCACGCGGCCCTCTCCTCGTTCAGCCTCATCGAGCGCTACTCGACGGAACTCGTCCCGCCCGGCACGCTCATCGTGCGCCTGACGGAGCGCACGCCGATCGGGGTGATCGAGGGCAACGGCGGGTGGGACCTCGTCGATGCCGCGGGCGTCGTGATCTCCCACTCCGACGCGCCGGCGGAGGGGCAGCCCGTCCTCGAGGTGCCCGACGGCATCGCCTCCGAGGAGTTCGTCTCGGTCGGCGACGTCATCCGCTCGCTGCCGGATCAAGTGCGCGCGCAGGTGCGCGGGGTCACGGCCGAGACGCCGTCGGACGTGCGGTTGTCGCTCGACGGCGGGGCGAGCGTGGTGTGGGGCGACGACACCGAGGCGGCGCTCAAGGCGTCGGTGCTGGCCGCGCTCGTCCGGCAGGCGCCGCCGGGCTTCGCGGGACAGTACGATGTGTCGGCCCCCATGAGCCCGGTGATGCACTGAGCCCGACCGAACGGGTTCGGACGCGGCGACCCGACGTCGCGACCCGGGTCGATCGTCCCTGCTTGGCCGCGTCATTCCGACACGCGGGGGGAAATCGACGGACGGTGCCCGACGGCGCTTACCGTCGGGATCAAAGAATTGCATACTCAGCAAAACTTTAACCTTCGACTTGAGGTTGAGAGTTCCCGGAGGACGGAAATGTCGGCACATCAGAACTACCTCGCCGTGATCAAGGTCGTCGGCATCGGCGGAGGCGGCGTCAACGCCGTCAACCGGATGATCGAGCTCGGCCTCCGCGGCGTCGAGTTCATCGCCATCAACACCGACGCCCAGGCGCTCCTGCTCAGCGACGCGGACGTCAAGCTCGACGTCGGCCGCGATCTCACCCGCGGGCTCGGCGCCGGCGCGGACCCCGAGGTCGGCCGCCGCGCGGCGGAGGACCACGCGGAGGAGATCGAGGAGGCGCTCGCGGGTGCGGACATGGTCTTCGTCACCGCGGGCGAGGGCGGCGGCACGGGCACCGGCGGTGCGCCGGTCGTCGCGCGCATCGCCAAGTCCATCGGCGCGCTCACCATCGGTGTCGTCACGAAGCCCTTCGGGTTCGAGGGCAAGCGCCGCCAGACCCAGGCCGAGCAGGGCGTCGCCCGCCTGAAGGAAGAGGTCGACACCCTCATCGTGGTGCCGAACGACCGCCTCCTCGAGATCAGCGATCGCGGCATCTCGATGCTCGAGGCGTTCGCGACCGCCGACCAGGTGCTCCTCGCCGGTGTGCAGGGCATCACCGACCTCATCACGACGCCGGGCCTCATCAACCTCGACTTCGCCGACGTCAAGTCGGTCATGCAGGGTGCCGGCTCCGCCCTGATGGGAATCGGCTCCTCGAGGGGGGCCGATCGCGCCATCAAGGCTGCGGAACTGGCGGTCGCGAGTCCACTCCTCGAAGCGTCGATCGACGGAGCGCACGGCGTGCTGCTGTCGATCCAGGGCGGCTCGAACCTCGGCATCTTCGAGATCAACGACGCCGCCCGGCTCGTGCAGGAGGCGGTCCACCCGGAGGCGAACATCATCTTCGGCGCCGTCATCGACGACACCCTCGGCGACGAAGTGCGCGTGACCGTGATCGCGGCAGGGTTCGACGGCGGAGAACCGGGCGGCAAGTCCGAGGCGACGTCCGCGTTCCGCGCCGTCGCCGCCGCCGCGGCCACGGAGGCGCCGGCCTTCACCACGCAGGATGCTCCGCGCGTGCCGGTCGTCGTCGGCGCCGACGCCTCCACGGCGGACTCCGTCGTCGAGAGCGAGCCCGAGCCGTCCTTCCCGAGCTCGTTCGCATCGTCCGACTGGACAACGCCCGAGGCGCGTCCCGTCGACCCGATCGTCGGCGACCCCGCATTCGACGACGACGACCTCGACATCCCCGACTTCCTGAAGTGAGCGGGGACGCCGAGCAGACCGAGCTCGCGCGTCGACTGGCCGCCGTCCGTGCCGGCATCGCCGACGCGGCGGCGGCCGCGTCGCGTCGCCCCGAGGAGCTCACGCTCATCGCGGTGACGAAGTTCCACCCCGCGAGCCTCGTGCGCGACCTCGTGGCGCTCGGGGTGCACGATGTCGGCGAGAACCGGCACCAGGAAGCGCAGGCCAAGGCCGCGGAGCTCGAGGGGCTGCCGATCACGTGGCACTTCATCGGGCAGCTGCAGTCGAAGAAGGCCCGCCAGGTCGCGCGCTACGCGGATGTCATCCACTCGATCGACCGCGCGGGGCTCGTGGATGCCCTGGCCGGTCAGGAACGCGTCGTGGACGCGCTCATCCAGGTCGACCTCTCCGGCGAACCGGGACGCGGCGGCGTCGCGCCGGAGGAGCTGGACGCGCTCGTCGAGCACGTCCTCGCCACGCCGTCCCTGCGGCTCCGGGGCCTCATGGCCGTCGCGCCGCTCGGCGGCTTGCCCCGGCCGGCCTTCGCACGCGTCCGGGACCTCTCCGAGCGCGTCGTGCTGCCGGCGGCGCCGGGGGCGACCTGGCTCTCGATCGGCATGAGCCACGACTATCCCGACGCGATCGCGGAGGGCGCGACACACCTCCGGATCGGGACGGCAATCACGGGTAACCGGCCCGACGCCGGTTAGCCTCGAATACGAGCACGACCCACGAAGGGGGCAGCGATGTCGAATCCGCTGAAGAAGACCATGGTCTATCTCGGTCTCGCCGATGAGGAGATCGAATCCGTCGCGCCCGTCACGGCGCCCGTGCAGCAAGTGCCGCACCCCGCCCCGACGCCGGGACCGAAGCCCGCGCCGGTGACCCCGCTCCGCAGCAAGGCTCCGGCGCCGAGCTACAGTGCGCCCCACGCAGACATGAATGAGATCCTCACCGTCCACCCCCGCCAGTACAAGGACGCGCAGCTGATCGCGGAGTCCTTCCGCGACGGCGTGCCGGTCATCATCAACCTCTCGCAGATGTCCGACAACGACGCCCGTCGTCTGATCGACTTCGCGAGCGGCCTCTCGCAGGGCCTCTACGGCAAGATCGAGCGCGTCACGAGCAAGGTGTTCCTGCTCTCGCCGTCGCACGTCGTCGTCTCGGGCGAGGCCGATTCGACCGAGGATGCGGACAGCTCCTTCTTCTCGCACTCGTAGACTTCCCGCGTGGGTCTTTTCGCGATCATCTGGAGCGTCCTCTACTACGTCCTCCTGATCTACTTCTTCGTCATGTGGGGTCGATTCATCGTCGACCTCGTCCGGACCTTCAATCGGAACTGGCGTCCGCGCGGGTTCCTGCTCGTGGTGGTCGAGACGGTCTACGCCGTCACCGACCCGCTCGTGCGACTCTTCCGGCGCTTCATCCCGCCGATCCGCTTCGGGCAGGTCTCCCTGGACCTCGCCTGGAGCCTCGCGCTGCTGCTCGTCATCATCCTGATGTCGATCGTGCAGACGCTCGCGATCGCCGCCATGCGGTGACGCTCGGGCGGAGCCGCGAGGTTCCGCCATCCGGTGGCATCCGACCACCTGGGGATTCGCTGTCGAGATGACGCGGCACGGACCTCGCCCTGCAGGCCCCGATCGTGGTTTGCTACCGTTGCACGAACGTGATCGAACCGTTCGACGAGATGTGAAAGCAGGTACGTCATGGCGCTCACCCCTGATGACGTGGTCAACAAGCGCTTCCAGGCGACGAAGTTCCGGGAGGGCTACGACCAGGACGAGGTCGACGACTTCCTCGACGAGGTGGTCGTCGAGCTGCGTCGGCTGAATCAGGAGAACGAGGAGCTCCGGCAGCGTCTCGCCGGCGCCGATTCCCGTGTCGCCGAGGCCGAACAGGCCGCAGCGCGTGCGCAGTCGGCCGCCGCCTCCCAGCCCGCGCAGACGTACCAGCCGGTCGTCGCGCCGCCGCCCACCGTCGCCGTGCCGGTCGCCGCGCCCGCGCCGGTGAGCGAGCTCGACGAGCAGACGAGCACCACGAACCTGCTGCAGCTCGCCCGTCGCCTGCACGAGGAGCACGTGCGCGAGGGCATCGAGAAGCGCGATGCGCTCATCGCCGAGGGCCACGCCACCGCAGCGCGCCTCGTCGCCGAGGCCGAGACGAAGCAGCGCGAGCGCGTCGCCGTGCTCGAGACCGAGCGCGTCGCGCTCGAGAAGCGTCTCGAGGAGCTCCGTTCGTTCGAGCGCGACTACCGCCTGAAGCTCAAGAGCTACATCGAGGGCCAGCTGCGCGAGCTCGACACGGTCGCGCCCACCGCCGCGCCGCAGAGCTTCACCGCGACCGGCAGCGTGAGCGAGGCGCCGATCCAGGCGCCGAGCTACCAGGGCTTCGGTGCCTGAGCGCCGGACGAAGGCCGGCGTCACCGCACTCACGCTCCTCGTCCTCATCGCGCTGGCGGCCTACGGGCTCGACCAGTTCACGAAGTACCTCGTCGTCGAGAATCTGACGCCGGGCGAGATCGTGCCCGTGCTCGGCCCCGTCCTCGAGTGGCAGTTCGTCCGCAACCCGGGCGCCGCCTTCTCGATGGCGAGCGGCATGACGTGGATCTTCACGATCCTCGCGGCCGCCGTGATCACGGTCATCATCTGGTTCGCCGGGAAGATCAAGTCCACCGCGTGGGCGGTGGTCTTCGGCCTCCTGCTCGGCGGGGTGCTGGGCAATCTCACGGACCGGCTCTTCCGGGAGCCGTCCTTCGGGCTCGGGCACGTCGTCGACTTCATCTCGACGCCGTGGCTGCTGCCCGCGATCTACAACGTGGCCGACATCTGCATCGTGTCGAGCATGGTGCTCTTCCTCATCCTGTCGATCCGGGGCATCGGCCTCGACGGCACTCGTGAGACGAAGGACGGCGGCGGATCCACCTCCGACGCAGCCGAGCCCGCTGCCGAAGCGGCGCCGTCCGCCGACGCCGATTCGATCGAGCGTCCGACGGGCTCGACCGTCGACGGCGACGAGCCGGCCGGCGACGAGCGCGCCGACGACGAGCGCGGCGGCCGTGCCTACGGCGCCGTCTCGCACGGCTGATCGGGCGCTCGTGGAACATCGCTCGCTGCCCGTCCCCGACGGGCTCGACGGCAGCCGGGTCGACGCCGGGCTCGCCAAGCTCCTCGGCTTCTCCCGCACCCTCGCGGCCGATGTGGCGGAGTCGGGCGGCGTCGCGCTCGACGGCCGCACGGTCGGCAAGTCCGACAAGCTGAAGGCCGGCGCCTGGCTCGAGGTGAGCTGGGCGGAGCCGCGCGGCATCGTCGTCGAGGCGATCCCCGTGCCCGACCTCGGCATCGTGCACGACGACGACGACCTCGTCGTCGTCGACAAGCCCGCGGGCGTCGCCGCCCACCCGTCGGTCGGCTGGACCGGCCCGACGGTCGTCGGCGCCCTCGCGGCGGCCGGCTTCCGCATCTCGACCTCCGGGGCACCCGAGCGACAGGGCGTCGTGCACCGCCTGGACGCCGGTACGTCCGGTCTCATGGTCGTCGGGAAGTCCGAGCGCGCCTACACGGCGCTCAAGCGGGCCTTCCACGACCGCGAGGTGTCGAAGATCTACCACACGCTCGTGCAGGGGCATCCCGACCCCCTCGCCGGCACGATCGACGCACCCGTCGGCCGGCATCCGAAGCACGAGTGGAAGTTCGCCGTCACGGGCGACGGCAAGCACGCCGTCACCCACTACGAGACGATCGAGGCGTTCCCGAGCGCATCGCTGCTCGAGATCCACCTCGAGACCGGCCGTACGCATCAGATCCGCGTGCACATGGCCGCCCAGCGGCACCCGTGCTGCGGCGATTCGATGTACGGCGCCGACCCCAAGCTCTCGGCCCGGCTCGGTCTCGACCGGCAGTGGCTGCACGCCGTGGAGCTCGCGTTCACGCACCCGGCGACGGGGGAGTGGACGACCTTCACGTCGGCCTATCCGGCCGATCTCCAGCACGCCCTCGACGTCCTCGCGTACTGATCCGAGCCGATCGACCGGATGCCTCCGGGCATCCTCGCGTCGCCGGCGTCCGGGTCCCCGGTGCGCCGTAGACTTGCCGCGTCCCAGGCATCCAGACCAAGACCCGCATCGAGGAGCCCAGTGACCGCCGATTCCTTCGTCCACCTGCACGTGCACAGCGAGTACTCGATGCTCGACGGTGCGGCCCGCGTCGGCGAACTGCTCGACGCCGCGAAGGAAGAGGGGATGCCGGCGGTCGCCGTCACCGACCACGGCAACGTCTTCGGGGCGTACGACTTCTGGAAGCAGGCGACGGACCGCGGCATCAAGCCGATCATCGGCACGGAGGCCTACCTCACGCCGGGCACGGCCCGCGGCGACAAGACGCGCGTGCGCTGGGGCGACGGTGG
This sequence comes from Agromyces seonyuensis, assembly GCF_009789225.1. Taxonomy (GTDB): domain Bacteria; phylum Actinomycetota; class Actinomycetes; order Actinomycetales; family Microbacteriaceae; genus Agromyces; species Agromyces seonyuensis. Next base: position 17,211 of record NZ_WSTA01000033.1, read on the forward strand.
CGGCGACGACGTGTCGGGCTCGGGCGCGTACACGCACATGACGCTGCTCGCCGAGACGACCGAGGGCATGCACAACCTCTTCCGGTTGAACTCGCTCGCCTCGCTCGAGGGCTACTACTTCAAGCCGCGCATGGACCGCGAGCTGCTGCAGACGTACGGCAAGGGGCTCATCGCCACCACCGGCTGCCCTGGCGGTGAGGTGCAGACGCGACTGCGGCTCGGCCAGTGGGACGCGGCGCTCGCGGCGGCGGCCGACTACCGCGACATCTTCGGCGCCGACAATTACTTCTGCGAGATCATGGACCACGGCATCGGCGTCGAGCGCCGCGTGCAGCAGGACCTCTACCGGCTCGCCAAGGAACTCGGCCTCCCGCTCGTCGCGACGAACGACCTGCACTACACGCACGCCGCCGATGCGAAGAGCCACGCGGCGCTGTTGTGCGTGCAGTCCGGCTCGACGCTCGACGACCCGAACCGCTTCAAGTTCGACGGCGACGAGTACTACCTGAAGTCCGCCGAGCAGATGCGCCAGATCTTCCGCGAGGTGCCCGAGGCGTGCGACAACACGCTCGTCATCGCGGAGCGCTGCGACGTGCAGTTCAACACGAGCGCCAACTACATGCCGCGCTTCCCCGTGCCCGAGGGCGAGAACGAGGAGAGCTGGTTCGTCAAGGAGGTCGAGCTCGGCCTGCACTACCGCTACCCCGACGGCATTCCCGACGCGGTGCGCAAGCAGGCCGACTACGAGGTCGGCGTCATCAGCCAGATGGGCTTCCCGGGCTACTTCCTCGTCGTCGCCGACTTCATCAACTGGTCCAAGGACAACGGCATCCGCGTCGGCCCCGGCCGCGGTTCCGGCGCCGGCTCCATGGCCGCGTACGCCATGAAGATCACCGACCTCGACCCGCTGCAGCACGGCCTCATCTTCGAGCGCTTCCTCAACCCCGACCGCGTCTCGATGCCCGACTTCGACGTCGACTTCGACGAGCGCCGTCGCGGCGAGGTCATCAAGTACGTGACCGAGAAGTACGGCTCGGAGCGCGTCGCGCAGATCGTGACCTACGGCACGATCAAGGCGAAGCAGGCGCTGAAGGACTCGGGCCGCGTGCTCGGGTTCCCCTTCTCCATGGGCGAGAAGCTCACGAAGGCCATGCCGCCCGCCGTCATGGGCAAGGACATCCCGCTCTCGGGCATCTTCGACTCCTCGCACGCCCGCTACAAGGAGGCGGGCGACATCCGGGCGATCATCGAGACCGACCCCGAGGCGAAGACGGTCTTCGAGACCGCGCGCGGGCTCGAGAACCTCAAGCGCCAGTGGGGCGTGCACGCCGCCGGCGTCATCATGTCGTCCGAGCCGCTCATCGACATCATCCCGATCATGAAGCGGGAGCAGGACGGGCAGATCGTCACGCAGTTCGACTACCCCGCGTGCGAGTCGCTCGGCCTCATCAAGATGGACTTCCTGGGGCTGCGCAACCTCACGATCATCGACGACGCGCTCGACAACATCGAGGCGAACCGCGGCTTCCGGCCCGTGCTCGAAGACCTCGCGCTGGATGACGCGGAGGCGTACAAGCTGCTCGGTTCCGGCGACACGCTCGGGGTCTTCCAGCTCGACGGCGGCCCGATGCGCGGCCTGCTGCGGCTCATGAAGCCCGACAACTTCGAAGACATCTCGGCCGTCATCGCGCTGTACCGCCCGGGCCCCATGGGTGCGAACTCCCACACGAACTACGCCCTGCGCAAGAACGGCCTGCAGGAGATCACGCCGATCCACCCGGAGTTCGCCGAGTCGCTCGCCGACATCCTCGACACCAGCTACGGCCTCATCATCTACCAGGAGCAGGTGATGGCGATCGCCCAGCGCGTCGCGGGGTTCTCGCTCGGCCAGGCCGACATCCTCCGCCGTGCCATGGGCAAGAAGAAGAAGTCCGAGCTCGACAAGCAGTACGAGGGCTTCGAAGCCGGCATGAAGGGCAACGGCTACTCCGACGCCGCGATCAAGAAGCTCTGGGACATCCTGCTGCCCTTCTCGGACTACGCGTTCAACAAGGCGCACTCGGCCGCCTACGGCGTGCTGTCCTACTGGACCGCCTACCTCAAGGCGCACTACCCGGCCGAGTACATGGCCGCGCTCCTCACGAGCGTCGGCGACGCCCGCGACAAGCTGGCGCTCTACCTCAACGAGTGCCGCCGCATGGGCATCCAGGTGCTCGCACCCGACGTCAACGAGTCGATCGGCTACTTCGCGGCCGTCGGCGACGACATCCGCTTCGGCCTCGGCGCGGTGCGCAACGTCGGCTTCAACGTCGTCGGGCACATCCGCGAGGCGCGCACCGAGAAGGGGCGCTTCGAGTCGTTCCACGACTTCCTGAAGAAGGTGCCGCTGCCGGTCGCGAACAAGCGCACCGTCGAGTCGCTCATCAAGGCCGGCGCGTTCGACTCGCTCGGCGACACGCGGCGCTCGCTCGTCGAGATCCACGAGGCGGCCGTGGAGTCGTCGGTGTCCGAGAAGCGCGTCGAGGCGACCGGCCAGGCCGGCTTCGACTTCGACTCGCTCTTCGACGAGGCCGCAGCCGAGCCGGTGTCGCTCGTGCCGCCGCGTCCCGAGTGGGCGAAGAAGGACAAGCTGGCGTTCGAGCGCGAGATGCTCGGACTCTACGTCTCCGACCATCCGCTCGCCGGGCTCGAGCTGCCGCTCGCGAAGCACGCCTCGACCTCGATCACCGATCTCACCTCGAGCGACTCGGTGCAGGACGGCGACCAGGTCACCGTCGCCGGCCTCGTCACGAGCGTGCAGCACCGCATCGCGAAAGCGAGCGGCAACGCCTACGGCTCGATCACGGTCGAGGACTTCTCCGGCGACATCACCGTGATGTTCATGGGCAAGGCGTACCAGGAGTTCGCGCCGGCCCTGCAGGCCGACTCCATCGTCGTCGTGCGCGGCCGCGTGAGCCTCCGCGACGACGGCATGAACCTGCACGCCTTCAGCGTCTTCACCCCTGATATCGGCCAGGGCGACGAGTCGGGGCCGGTCACGGTGTCGCTGCCCGACCATCGGGCCACGACCGACACCGTGCAGGCGCTCGGCGACGTGCTCATCCGGCATGCGGGCGACACCGAGCTGCGGCTGCGGCTGACGAAGGGCGGCACCGGCCGCGTCTTCGAGCTGCCCTACAAGGTGCGCGTCTCGGCCGACTTCTACGGGGAGCTCAAGAGCCTGCTCGGGCCGAACTGCCTGCTCTGATCGCAGGGCGCGGTCGGGCCGGCCGACGGCCGTCGCAGGGCGTCGCCGTCGGGGTCGCGCCCGGCCCGCCTCGGTAGGCTGGCAGGATGCTTCGCACGATCGATCTGCGGGGGACGACGCTGTCGTCCGCCGAGCTGCTCGCCCTCGTCCCGCGCGCCGTGACCGATGTCACGGCCGCCCTCGGGACCGCCGCCGGACTCATCCAGGACGTCCGCGAGCAGGGCGAGCATGCGCTGCTCGACCAGTCGGAGCGCTTCGACCGCGTGCGTCCCGCCGCGCTCCGCGTGCCGGCTGCGGAGCTCGCCGCGGCGGAGGCCGCGCTGGCCGACGACGTGCGTGCGGCGATCCGCTCGGCGATCGAGCGCGTCCGCGCCGCGAGCGAGGCGCAGGTCCCGCCGGCGCGACGCACCGAACTCGCGCCGGGCGCCGTCGTCGAGCAGCGCTGGCAGCCGGTCGCCCGGGTCGGCCTGTACGTTCCCGGCGGCAAGGCGGTCTACCCGTCGAGCGTCGTCATGAACGTCGTGCCGGCGCAGGTCGCCGGCGTCGGCTCGATCGCGCTCTGCTCCCCGCCGCAGGCCGCCTTCGGCGGCTCGGTGCACCCGACGGTGCTCGCGGCCGCGGCGCTGCTCGGCATCGACGAGGTCTACGCGATGGGCGGCGCCGGAGCGATCGGCGCCTTCGCCTACGGCGTGCCCGGCATCGGCCTCGAGCCGGTCTCGATGGTGACCGGCCCCGGCAACGTGTTCGTCGCCGCGGCCAAGCGCGCGGTGCAAGGCGTCGTCGGCATCGACGCGGAGGCCGGTCCCACCGACATCCTCGTCATCGCCGATGCGGGCGCGAACGCCGACTTCGTCGCCGCCGACCTCGTCAGCCAGGCCGAGCACGACGAGCTCGCGGCATCCGTGCTCGTGACGGACTCGGCCGAGTTCGCGGCGGCCGTCGACGCCCGCGTCGAGGCCCGCGCGACGGCGACGGCGCACTCCGAGCGCGTGCGGACGGCGATGACGGGACCGCAGTCGGCGATCGTCCTCGTCGACGACCTGCCGCAGGCGGCGCGCTTCGCGAACGCGTTCGGCGCCGAGCACCTCGAGATCCAGACGAGCGATCCGGATGCCGTGCTGGCCGGCATCGAGAGCGCCGGCGCGATCTTCCTCGGGCCGTACTCGCCGGTGAGCCTCGGCGACTACGCCGCCGGGTCGAACCACGTGCTGCCGACGGGCGGCGCCTCCCGCTTCTCGTCGGGCCTGTCGGCGTCGACGTTCCTCCGCCCGCAGCAGATCGTGCGCTACGAGGAGGAGGGACTCGCGGGGGTGGCCCCGGCCATCGCCGCGCTCTCGGCGGAGGAGGACCTCCCGGCCCACGGCGAGGCGGTCACCGCGCGGTTCGCCTGAGCCGCGCCGGTAGGCTGATCCCACCATGTTCTGCCCCTTCTGCCGCCACCCGGATTCCCGAGTCATCGATTCCCGTACGAGCGACGACGGGCTCTCCATCCGCCGCCGCCGCCAGTGCCCCGAGTGCGGCCGGCGCTTCTCGACGACCGAGACCGCGAGCCTCGTCGTCATCAAGCGCTCCGGCGTCGTGGAGCCGTTCAGCCGCGAGAAGGTCGTGACCGGCGTGCGCAAAGCCTGCCAGGGCCGACCCGTCACCGAGGCCGACCTCGCGGTGCTCGCGCAGAAGGTCGAGGAGGCGGTGCGCGCCACCGGCGCCGCGCAGATCGACGCGAACGACATCGGCCTGGCGATCCTGCCGCCGCTGCGCGAGCTCGACGAGGTCGCCTACCTCCGGTTCGCGAGCGTGTACCAGGCGTTCGAATCGCTGGACGACTTCGAGTCCGCGATCGAGGCGCTGCGCGCCGAGCACGGCCGCCTCCCGGCGAGGCCCGCCGAATGAGCGCGTACGACCTGCTGTTCAGGGGCGTCTTCGTCCGGATGGACCCCGAACGGGCGCACCACCTGGCGTTCGACGTCATCCGGATGCTCGGCGCGCCCGTGCTGCGCGGCGTCGTCCGCGCCTGGTCGAAGCCCGACCCGTCGCTCGCCGTCGAGACGCTCGGACTCCGTTTCGACTCGCCGTTCGGCGTCGCCGCCGGGTTCGACAAGGACGCGCTCGCGGTCGCCGGGCTCGGCGCGCTCGGCTTCGGCCACGTCGAGGTCGGCACGCTCACCCCCGTCTCGCAGCCCGGCAACGAGCAGCCGCGGATGGCGCGCCTCGTCGCCGACCGCGCCGTCGTCAACCGCATGGGCTTCAACAACGGCGGGGCCGACGCCGCAGCCGGGCGGCTCGCCGCACTGCGACGACGCCGGCGCAGGCCCGTCATCGGCGTCAACATCGGCAAGAACAAGCTCACGCCCGTCGAGGATGCCGCGGACGACTACGAGCGCGCGGCGCGGGTGCTCGCGCCCTACGCCGACTACCTCGTCGTCAACGTGTCCTCGCCGAACACCCCAGGGCTGCGCGGCCTGCAGGAGCTCGACTCGCTCGAGCCCGTGCTGCGCCGCACGCTCGACGCCGCGGGCGCCGTGCCGCTGCTCGTGAAGATCGCCCCAGACCTCACCGACGAGGAGGTCGAGCGCATCGCCGGCCTCGCCGTGCGCGTCGGCCTCGCCGGCGTCATCGCCACCAACACGACGATCGCCCGCGACGAACTCGGACTGCGTTCCTCGAGCGCGATGATCGAGGCGGCCGGCGGCGGCGGGCTCTCGGGGGCGCCGCTCGCGGCGCGTTCGCTCGAGGTGCTCCGCGTCATCCGGCGCACCGTGCCCGCCGAGCTCTGCGTGATCTCCGTCGGCGGCGTCGAGACGGCGGCCGACGTGCAGGAGCGCCTCGACGCCGGGGCGACCCTCGTGCAGGGCTACACCGGGTTCATCTACCGCGGGCCCGCGTGGGCGCGGGAGATCAACCGCGGGCTCCGCAAGCTGCGCGCGGCCTAGTCGGCTCTCGCCCGGCTCCGCTCGTCGAGCGGGCCGGGCCGGCGCGACGTCAGAGGAGGTCGTGCTCGACGAGCGCGTCGGCCAACCGCGAACCGTCGGGGCCGGTGACGCGCACCACGCCGCCGTCGCGGTTGGCCGGCGTCGAGCGACCGCCGGCGAGCACGGCCTCGCCGCTCGAGAGCTGGCGGATGGCGATCCCGGCGACGCGGTCGGGCTGCTCCTCCGCGAAGCGCGAGTAGATCGCGTCGTCGTGCTGCCCGTCGTCGCCGATGAGCAGCCAGCGCACGCCCGGGAACTCGGCCGCGAGACGACGAAGATTCTCGCTCTTGTGGGCGACGCCGCTGCGGAACCATCGGTCGTGGGTGGGACCCCAGTCCGTGAGGAGCAACGGGCCCTCGGGGAAGAGGTTGCGGTCGAGGAAGCGGTTGATCGCGGGCGCGACGTTCCAGGCTCCCGTCGAGAGGTACACGATCGGTGCGCCCGGGTGGCGCCGGATGAGCCGCTCGTAGAGCACCGCCATGCCGGGGATGGGGGTGCGGGCGTGCTCGTCGACGACGAACGTGTTCCAGGCCGCGACGAGCGGCCTCGGGAGCGCGGTCACCATGACGGTGTCGTCGACGTCCGAGACGATGCCGAACCGGGCATCCGAAGCGACGACGACGAGGTCGGCCTCGACGGGCTGCGCGCCCTTCGTGCGGAGGATCGCCGTGTGCCGGCCGGGCGGGAGGTCGGCGCTGACGCGCGTGTCGACGACGCCGCCGCGATCCGCGTAGACCGTCGAGGTGATGCCGCCGATCTCGACCTCGACTGGGACGTCGCCCACGGGAACGCTGATGAAGCTGCGCCAGCCGCGGATGCCCTGGCCGGGTCGTCCGCGATCCGCGCGCCGCGGGTGGGTCAGCAGCACGCGGCACAGCACCCGCGCCCAACCGCCCGTCTCCGATTGCCCGCCGTACCCGGTGTACGGGATGATCGTCGGCACCTGTCCGCGGGCCCGCGCGAAGCGCGAGCGGACGCCGTGGAACCAGTCCTCGATCCGTGCGGCGCGGTGTCGGCGCCGCGATCGGGTGACGGCGTCGTCGATCGGCTCGGGCATCTGGCGATTCTCTCATGAGCGCGTGACGAAGCGGCCCCCGGTCGCCGGTACCATGTTCGGCGGGGGTATGAGAAGGAGGTTCCGTGCCAAGAGGCGACCTGATCACCGGGTCCACCGATGACGCCAAGTCGGTCGTTCGAACGGAACCGTCGCAGCGCCGCAGCGCCGAGCGACTGGACGCCCTCCTCGACGCCGCCGCCCTCGTCGTCGACGAGGTCGGCGCCGACCGCCTGACCACGCAGCTCGTCGCCGAGCGCTCGGGCGCGTCCATCGGCACCGTCTACCGCTACTTCCCCGACCGCGTCGCGGTGCTCCAGGGCCTCCGCGAGCGCTCGGTGCGCCGCTTCCGCGAGCGCCTCGCCGCGTCGCTGCAGCAGGTGCGCGTGAGCGCGTGGTGGGAGGTGTTCGACCTCGTCATCGACGTCGCCGTCGAGTGCTACCGGCGCGAGGCCGGCTTCCGCCTGCTGCGGGGGAGCGACCGCGATCGCACGGGAGCGACCGCCCCGGCGATCATCGCCGAGCGCATCCTCGCCGTGATCGAGGACGAGTTCGGCCCGGTGCCCGGCGTCGAGCCGGGCGAGCTCCGGGTGCGCGTCGATGCCGCCGTCGAGGTCGCCGACGCGCTGATCTCGCGCGCCGCCGTCGACGGCCGGTTCGACGAGCGCTACCTGGCCCTCTGCCGCGAGTCCGTGCATTCGCTCCTCGCGCCGGTGTTCGTCGGGCTCGAGCAGGCGAACGCCGCGTAAGCGCCGACCGCCGACCGGATCCGGCACCTCCGGCGACACGCCGGAGGACACGGTGCTTCCGCGCGCCCGTCCGCTGACCGATGGCTGCCAGACTGTGCCCGTGCTGCTGCGGGGGCGGCGGCGGACGGAGGCGTCGATGCCGGAGGCCGGGGGTCGGCAGCGGTTCGAAGTGCTCGCGGTGTGCACCGGCAATATCTGCCGCTCGCCCGTGATCGAGCGGCTGCTCGAAGCGAGATTCGCCGAGGTCGGCGTCATCGCACAGGTGCGCAGCGCCGGGACCGCGGCGATGCTGGGGGCGGGGATGCCCGACGAGGCGTTCGACCTGCTCGAGCGCTACGACGGTTCGACCCGCGACCACTCGCCCCGGCAGCTGACGGCCGCGGATCTCCGCCGCGCCGATCTGGTGCTCACGGCCACGCGCTCGCACCGGGCGGCGGTCGCGGCGCTGGCGCCGGAGCGCGCCTATCGGGCGTTCGTGCTCGCCGAGTTCGCGCGGCTCGCCGAGACGGCGCTCGACGACGACCGCTTCGTCGGCGCGGTCGCCGACCCGACCGCGCTCGCGGAAGTGATCGCGACGTACCGCGACGCCGAGCCGGAACTGCCGCCCGCGGTCGAAGACCTGCCCGATCCCTTCCACCGCGCCCAGGGCGTCTGGGACGACGTGGGTCGGCGCATCGACGGCGCGACGCGACGGCTCGCCGAGGCGCTCGCCGAGCTGGCGCCCGTGCGCTGAACCGGCCGCCGGTCCGATCCCGGGCCGGGTCCGGAGCCGATTCGCGGCCCGGCTGTCTCGTCGAAGCGCGCCCGAGAACCCGCCCGCGAACCTGCCCCGGTTTGCCGTTGTCCGCGGTGGGTGGTTCGCTGGGTCACGGGTGCGCCTGCGCCCAGGGGAAGGGCAGGATGATCGAGTTCCACTCCGTCTCGAAGCAGTATCCCGACGGCACCCTGGCGGTGCGCGAGGTCTCGCTGCAGGTGCCGCCGCGGCAGACCACCGTGCTCGTCGGCTCCTCCGGCTCGGGCAAGACCACCCTGCTGCGCATGGTCAACCGCATGGTCGACCCGTCCGCGGGCCGCGTCACGATCGACGGCGACGACGTCGCGGGAACGGATGCCGTGAAGCTCCGTCGCGGCATCGGCTACGTCATGCAGAACTCGGGGCTGCTGCCGCACCGCACGGTCGCGGCGAACATCGCGACCGTCCCGCTCCTGCGCGGCTGGAAGCGCCACGACGCCAGGGAGCGGGCGCTCGAGCTCATGGACACGGTCGGCCTCGACCGCTCGCTCGCCGACCGCTACCCCGGTCAGCTCTCCGGCGGCCAGCAGCAGCGCGTCGGCGTCGCGCGCGGTCTCGCGGTCGACCCCAACATCCTGCTCATGGACGAGCCGTTCGGCGCCGTCGACCCCCTCGTGCGCCGCGAACTGCAGGAGGAACTGCTCCGGCTCCAGCGCGAGCTCGGCAAGACGGTGCTCTTCGTCACGCACGACATCGACGAGGCGTTCCTGCTCGGCGACCGGGTCGTCATCCTCCGCGAGGGCGGCGAGATCGTGCAGATCGGCACCCCCGCCGAGATCCTCGCCTCGCCGGCCGACGGCTTCGTCGCCGACTTCGTCGGCGCCGACCGCGGCCGCCGCGCTCTGCACGTGCAGGAGGTCGACGGCCGCAGCCTCGTCGTCGACGCCGACGGACGGCCCGCGGGAGTGCTCGCCCGGTGAACTGGATCCTCCGCAACCTCGACGAGATCCTCGAGCTCACCCTCGTGCATCTGGCGCTCAGCGTGCCGGCGATCATCCTGAGCTTCGTGCTGGCGGTGCCGATCGGTTGGGTCGCGCACCGCTACGCGTGGTCGCGCGGCATCCTGCTCACGCTGTGCGGGCTGCTCTACGCGATCCCGTCGCTCGCGCTGCTCATCGTGCTGCCGGCCCTCACCGGCCAGTCGCTGCGCTCACCGGCGAACCTCGTCGTGGCTCTGACGCTCTACGGTCTTGCGGTCATCGTGCGCACCGCGGCCGATGCGTTCGACGCGGTCGATCCCGACGTCCGCCAGTCCGCGACCGCCGTCGGCTACGCCGCGTGGGGTCGTTTCTGGGGCGTCGAACTGCCGCTCGCGGGGCCGGTGCTGCTCGCCGGCCTGCGGGTCGTCATCGTGAGCACGGTGAGCCTCGTCACGGTCGGCGCGGTCATCGGCGTGCAGAGTCTCGGCTCGCTCTTCACCGACGGCTTCCAGCGCGGCATCGCGGGCGAGATCTGGGCGGGCCTCATCATGACGGTCGTGCTCGCGCTCGCGCTCGACGGGCTCGCGGTGCTCGGCGGCCGGCTGCTGCTGCCGTGGGCGCGAGGCGGCCGACGCCGCCCGCGTCTCGTCGCACCCGATCCGACCCTCCAGGCGGCGGAGGCCCGATGAACCTCATCGCCGACGGCTTCGCCTGGTTGACCGATCCCGCGAACTGGACGGGCGCCGGTTCCATCCCCGAGCGCTTGGTCGAGCACCTCCTGGTCAGCCTCCTCATCCTGCTGATCGCAGGCCTCATCGCCCTGCCCGTCGGCTTCACGATCGGGCACACCGGCCGCGGCAAGGGGCTCGCGGTCGCCGTCACCGGCGGCATGCGGGCGATCCCGACGCTCGGCCTGCTCACGCTCGCCGCTCTCTGGCTCGGCATCGGCCTGGCCGCGCCGATCCTCGCGCTCGTCGTGCTCGCGATCCCGCCGCTCCTGGCGGGCGCGTACTCGGGGCTCGAGTCGGTCGACCGGCGCGTCCTCGACGCCGCCAAGGGCGTCGGGATGACGGGGCTGCAGCGCTTCACGGGCGTCGAGCTGCCCCTGTCGGCGCCCATCGTCATCGGCGGCATCCGCTCGGCCGCCCTGCAGATCATCGCAACCGCGACGCTCGCCGCCTACACCTCCGACTTCGGGCTCGGCCGTTTCCTCTTCCGCGGCCTCAAGACGAACGACTACGCCGAGGCCTTCGGCGCCGCCGTGCTCGTCATCGCGCTCGCCCTCCTCGTCGACGGCCTCTTCGCCCTCGCCCAGCGCTTCTCGGTCCCGGTCGGCGTGCGCGTCGCCCGGTCCGGGGAACCGACCCGTTCCGCGGCAGACCGCGCGACCGGACGCACCACCACCAACGTCTGAAGGGAATCACCATGCACACCGCAGCACGAACCCGCTTCGCTCTGGCGGCCGTCGCCGTCGGCGCGGTCGTCGCCCTCGCGGGCTGCTCCTCGAGCGACCCGCTCGAGACCGATGCCGCGAGCAGCGGATCCGGCGAGACGCTCGTCGTCGGCTCGCAGGACTACTACTCGAACGAGATCATCGCCGAGATCTACGCGCAGGCCTTCGAGGCGAACGGCTTCGAGGTCGACCGGCAGTTCCGCATCGGCCAGCGCGAGGTCTACCTTCCCGAGATCGAGTCGGGCGCGATCGACGTCTTCCCGGAGTACACCGGCAACCTCCTGCAGGCGCTCGACGACACCGCGACGGTCACCGAGTCGACGGCCGTCTACGACGCGCTCACGGAGGCATTGCCGGAGGGCCTCCGCGCCCTCGACCAGTCGAGCGCGACCGATCAGGACTCCTACAACGTGACGGCCGGCTTCGCCGAGCAGTGGGACCTCGTCGAGATCGGCGATCTCGCGAACGTCACCGAACCGCTCACGCTCGGCGGCAACTCCGAGCTCGAGACTCGGCCGTACGGCCCTCCCGGGCTCGAGTCGGTCTACGGCGTCACGGTGGGCTTCACGCCGATCGAGGACTCCGGCGGCCCGCTCACGCTCAAGGCGCTCGTCGACGGTCAGGTGCAGCTCGTCGACATCTACAGCGCCGACCCGAACATCGAGGCGAACGACCTCGTCACGCTCGAGGACCCCGAGGGCCTGTTCCTCGCCTCGAACGTCGTGCCGATCGTGAGCGACAAGGTCGACGACACGGCGACCGAGGTGCTCAACACGGTGAGCGCGGCGCTGACGCCGGAGATCCTCGTCTCGCTCAACGCGCAGTCGGTGAACGACGAGGACTCGGCCGAGGACATCGCGTCCGCGTGGCTCGAGGAGGCCGGGCTCTTCAGCTGAGGTCGGGCTCAGGAACGGGGCGGTGCCGATGCGGCGCCGCCCCGTTCCGCGTTCGCCGCTTCGGAGACGAGGGATGCGGGCGCCTCGGACGCGTCCGGGTCGCCGGCCGCGGCGTGGGAGGCATCCAGGTGGCGGTGCTCGATGCGCAGCAGCGCCTTCTTGCCGAGCCACACCAGCAGCAGGAACACGACGATCACGCCGACGAAGACGTAGCCGGCCCAGTGCAGTTCGCGCGAGAGCTCGCGGTAGGAGTCGGCGGCCGCCCAGCCGACCGTCGCGTAGCCGAACGCCCACAGGACGCACGCCGGCGCCGTCCAGGCGAGGAAGCGCCGGTAGCGCATGGTGCTCATGCCGACCGTGAGGGGCACGAGCGAATGCAGCACCGGCAGGAAGCGGGAGAGGAAGACGGCGATGCCGCCGCGGCGCGCGACGTAGGCCTCGGCGCGGTTCCAGGTCGGCTCGCCGATGCGCCGGCCGAGCCGGGAGGCGCGGATGCGGGGGCCGAACCAGCGGCCGATCGCGAACCCGATCGACTCGCCGGCGAGGGCGCCGAGGATGACCGCGACGAGCAGCGCGGCGTACTGCCAGACGTCCTCGATCGCCGTCGAGGCGACGATGACGATCGTGTCGCCCGGCACCACGAGACCGACGAGCACGCTCGTCTCGAGCAGGATGGCGATCCCTGCGAGGATCGTGCGCAGCACCGGATCGACGCCCTGCACGGCGTCGAGGATCCCGTCGAGGAGCTCGTTCATCGGGGCAAGGATATGGGCTCGGCTGCGGCGCTGCCTGGGGGGAGGCCGGAAATCGTCAGTGGGGATGACCCCCGGGGTCACAGGCTCGAGAGCACGAGTGCGACGGGGGTCGCGACGAGCAGCGCGGCGGCGGCGAGGACGGCGACGCGGGCGAGCGTCGGGAGTTCGGCGGGCGGGGCTTCGAGCCGCACGAGCCGGCGCTGCTGCATGCGGTCGTCGAGGCTCACGCCGCCCGCGTCGGCGAGCGCGGCGAGTTCGCCGTCGGCCCCGACGCGCGTGAGCGCCCGGTGCACGGCGCCCCGGGAGGTCGCCCGCACGGCGGCGTTGTCGGCGAGCTCCTCGGTGAGCATCGTCACGGCGCGCTCGGCGCGGTTGGCGACGGGGAACCACGGCAGGGACGTGTGCCAAGCGCGGAAGGCGAGCTGGATGAGGTGGTGGAACCCGGCGAGATGGGCGCGTTCGTGCGCGACCACGGCATCGAGTTCGTCGCGTTCGAGGAGGGTGACGAGCCCGTCGGTGACGACGGTCGCGGTGCGGACACCCGGGACGCAGTAAGCGAGTGGCGCCGCATGCGCGAGGACGCTCGTGCGGGGCTCGCCGGGCAGCGGGTCGGCGAGGAGGGCGATGAGACGGTGCTGGCGACGGCGCTCCCGCTCGGTTCGTACCGCGGTGAGGGCGAGGTTGGCGAGCAGGTGCGCGCCGAGGAGCACGGCGGCGGCGAGTGCGGTGATCTGGAGCACGCCGAACTCGGCGGGAATGGGCCCGTGCCAGAGTTCGGGGATCAGATCGGGCAGCCCGATGACGCCGCCGGCGGTGTGCAGGGCGAACGCGAGGAGCGAGCCGAGCATCGAGAGCCCGCCGGCGAGGGCGATGGCCTGCCAGAGTGCGAGGGCGAGCGCGGGCGCGCGGTCGGTCCAGGCGGCGCGCGACAGCAGCACCGGCACCGGCCAGGCGAGGGCGAGTGCGAGGGCTGCGAGGATCGCTGCGGCGATCACGTCAGGCGGGATGCCGCTCGGCCAGGAGGCGGCGCAGGGTGTCGGCTTCGCCGGCGCTCACGGTGCCGACGAAGCGGGCGAGCGCGGCGTCGCGGTCGCGGGCGGAGCCGAGGACCTCGAGCATGAGGTCGGCGGTGTGGTCGGCGCGGCTGAGCGTCGCCTGGTACAGGTGGGGGCGGCGCTCGCGCGTGCGGTCGACGAATCCCTTGGCCTCGAGGCGGGAGAGCACCGTGAGCACGGTGGTCGGCGCGACGTCGTGGGGCGCTCCGCCGTGTCCCGTCGCGAGCCGCTCCCGGAGCGCGGATGCGCTGAGGGGCTCGTCCGAGGACCAGAGCAGGTCCATGACCGAACGTTCCAGATCGCCGAGTGTCGCCATTCCCACATCGTACCGTCGGCGGCAGGATGTGTTCTACGGGGGGTAGAAAGGGTTCTACACTTCGTAGAGTTCTACATCTCGTAGAACTGATGCCGCTCCATCCGCGGTCTCCGAGGAAGGAATCTGATTCCGGTGAACGACTGGCTCGATCCGCTCCTGCTCTCCCGTTGGCAGTTCGGCCTCACGACCGTCTACCACTTCCTGTTCGTGCCCATCACGATCGGCCTCGTGGTCGCCGTCGCGATCTTCCAGACCGCGTGGGTGCGCTCGGGCAAGCCCGTCTACCTGCAGCTCACGAAGTTCTTCGGCACGATCTTCCTCATCAACTTCGCGATGGGCGTCGTCACGGGCATCGTGCAGGAGTTCCAGTTCGGCATGAACTGGTCCGAGTACTCGCGCTACGTCGGCGACGTGTTCGGAGCCCCGCTGGCCTTCGAAGGCCTCCTCGCGTTCTTCCTCGAGGCGACCTTCATCGGCCTGTGGATCTTCGGCTGGAACCGATTGCCCCAGAAGGTGCACCTCGCGACGATCTGGCTCACCGCGATCGGCACGATCCTCTCGGCGTACTTCATCCTCGCGGCCAACGCGTTCATGCAGAACCCCGTCGCCTACCAGATGAACGAGGAGCGCGGCCGCGCCGAGCTCGTGAACATCTGGGAGCTCCTGACCAACCCCGTCGCGCTCGCCGCGTTCCCGCACACGATCTTCGCGAGCTTCATGGTCGGCGCCGGCCTCATCATCTCGGCCGCCGCCTGGCACCTCGCCCGCAACCAGCACCTCGAATCGATGCGCAAGGCGCTGAAGTTCGGCCTCTGGGCGATGGTCGTCTCGGGCATCCTCACGAGCCTCGCGGGCGATCAGCTCTCGCTCACCATGGTGGCGACCCAGCCGATGAAGATGGCCGCCGCGGAGGCGACCTACGACACGGTCTGCGGCGCGAACGCCTCGTTCTCGCTCTTCACGCTCGGCACACCGGACGGCTCGACCGAGCTGTTCTCGATCCGCGTGCCGTACTTGCTCTCGTTCCTCTCCACCCACACGTTCGACGGCTGCGTCGAGGGACTGAACGACCTGCAGGCCGAGTACTCGGCGCTCTACGGCCCCGGCGACTACACGCCGATCATCTGGGTCACGTACTGGTCGTTCCGCTGGATGATCGGCCTCGGCGTCGCGCACATCCTCGTCGCGCTCGTCGGCCTGTGGGTCACCCGCAAGGGCCGTCTCCCCAAGCAGCGCTGGATCTGGAACGTCGCCGTCTGGTCGTTCCCGCTCTCGCTGCTCGCCATGAGCGTGGGGTGGATCTTCACGGAGATGGGCCGCCAGCCCTGGATCGTGTTCAGCCTGCTGAAGACCGAATCGGCCGTCTCGCCGAACGTGAGCGGACTCGACGTGCTCATCTCGCTCATCGCGTTCACGCTCATCTACGGCATCCTCGCCGTCGTCGAGGTGCGCCTGATCATCCGCGCGATCCGCAAGGGACCGCCGGACGTCGGCGAACCCGATCCGGAAACCGGTCGCCACGAACCCGCCACGACGGTCTACTAGGAGGACGCCATGGATCTCGCAACGCTCTGGTTCTGGATCGTCGCCTTCATGTTCGTCGGCTATTTCGTGCTCGACGGCTTCGACTTCGGCGTCGGCATGTCGCTGCCCTTCCTCGCGAAGGACGACACCGACAAACGGGTGCTCATCAACACCATCGGTCCGGTCTGGGACCTCAACGAGACCTGGGTCATCGTGGCGGGCGCGGCCCTGTTCGCCGCCTTCCCCGAGTGGTACGCGAGCCTGTTCTCGGGGTTCTACCTCGCGCTGCTGCTCATCCTCCTCGCGCTCATCGCGCGCGGCGTGAGCTTCGAGTACCGGCACCAGCGGCCCGACTCGCAGTGGAAGAACTGGTTCGACTGGATGATCATCGTGGGTTCGGCGTTGCCCGCCCTGCTGTGGGGCGTCGCGTTCGCGAACATCGTGCAGGGCGTGCCGCTCGACGCCGACCACAACTTCACCGGCAACCTGCTCACCCTGCTGAACCCGTACGGGCTCCTCGGCGGCCTCACGACGCTGCTGCTGTTCTTCACGCACGGCGTGGTGTTCGTCTCGCTGAAGACCGACGGGGAGATCCGGGAGCGCGCGCGCAGGCTCGCGGTGCGGGCCGGGATCGTGACGGTCGTCGTCGCGGCGGGCTTCCTGCTCTGGACGGGCCTCGCGTTCGGCACCACGTGGTTCTGGATCCTCGCCGCGGTCGCGGCCGTCGCCCTCATCGGCTCCTGGTTCCTGAATTTCCGTGGTCTCGAAGGAGCATCCTTCACCCTCATGGCGATCACGATCGCGGCGGCGGTGTTCGCGCTCTTCGCGGTGCTCTTCCCGGATGTGCTGCCCGCGTCGAACGACCCGGCGAACAGCCTCACTATCGAGAACGCCTCCTCGACGCCGTATACGCTCACGGTGATGAGTTGGACCGCGCTGATCTTCCTGCCGTTCATCCTGGGCTACCAGGCGTGGACGTACTGGATCTTCCGCAAGCGCGTCACGCGCGCCGATATCGAGGCGGCGCCGGCCCACTGATGAAACCGCTCGACCCACGGCTCGTGCGCCGGTCGCGGGCCGCGCGGGGGTTCCTCCTGATCGGCGCGGCGCTCGCGCTCGTGCAGGCGCTCGCGACGATCGCCCTGGCGTTCTCGATCGCGGTGCTCGTCGCCGGGTTCGTGGGCGAGGTGCGGGTGCTGCCGCCCGGCGGCATCCTCGCCCCGGTCCCGGAATGGGCGGGCGCGGTCGACGTCGTCGGGGCGGCCTGGATGCTCGCGGCGGCCGCCGTCGTGCGCGCAGGCGCCGGGTGGGCGTGGGAGGTGGCCGGACGCGCCGGAGCGTCCCGCGTCAAGGCCGAGCTCCGCCAGGACCTGCTCGCCGCCCTGGCGGACCGGGCCCCGGGCGCCCTCGAAGCCCGCACGTCGGGGCGCCTCGCGGCGCTCCTCGGCAACGGGCTCGACGCGCTCGACGACTACTTCGGCCGGTTCCTGCCGCAGCTGCTGCTCACGGTCATCGCGACGCCGCTGCTCGTGCTGGCGGCGCTGCTGACCGACCCGTTGACCGCGCTCATCCTCGTCATCGTCCTGCCGATCATCCCGATCTTCATGGTGCTCATCGGGCTCGCGACGCGCGTCGTCCAGCAGCAGCAGTGGGACGAGCTCGGCAAGCTCTCGCAAGCCTTCCTCGAGGTCGTCGGCGGCCTCGCGACGCTCAAGCTCTTCGGGCGGGCGAATCGCCAGCTCGGCCGCATCCGCGGTGCGACCGACGACTACCGCTCGCGCACCATGAAGGTGCTGCGGGTCACGTTCCTCTCGGGGTTCGCGCTCGAGCTCGCGGCGAGCCTGTCGGTCGCGATCACCGCCGTGACCGTCGGCTTCCGGCTCGTCGACGGCGAGCTCGCGCTCGTCGTGGGACTCTTCGTGCTCGTGCTCGCACCCGAGGTGTTCCTGCCGATCCGCAACGTCGGCGCCGCCTTCCACGCCTCCTCCGAGGGCGTGACCGCTTCGACCGAGGCGTTCGACCTGCTCGACGCGGCGGGGGCCGAGGATGACGCCTCACGCCGCGGTGCGGGCGAAGCGAAGGGTGCTCCGCGCACCGGCGCCGGGGTCGAGGGCGTGCTGAGCGTGCTCCGCGGCGGCGAGGCCGTCGTCGTGGACGTCCCGATCCGGGCCGCACGCGGCGAGATCACCGTGCTCTCGGGGCCGTCGGGTGCGGGCAAGTCGTCGGTGTTCGCGGCGCTGCTCGGCTTCGCCGCGTTCTCGGGCGAGGTTCGGCTCGACGGCGCCCCGCTCGGCCGTGCCGATGTCGCCTGGGCCGGACAGCGTCCCGAGCTCCTCGGCGGCACGGTCGCCGAGAACGTGCGGCTCGGCGACGACGGCGCCGACCCCGCTCTGCTCCAGCGGGCGCTCGCGCTCGGCGGCGTCGACGTCGACCCTGAGCGGCTGCTCGGCCCCGGCGGCGCGGGGCTGTCCGGTGGGCAGGCGCAGCGCGTCGCGACCGCGCGGGCGATCCACCGGCTGCTCGCGCGCGACGCCGGCCTGCTGCTGCTCGACGAACCGTCGTCGGCGCTCGACGCCGACCGCGAGGCCCATCTCGCCGCCGCCCTCCGCGAACTCGCCGACGAGGGACGGTGCGTGCTCGTCGCGACCCATCGCCCCGCGCTCGTCGCCGCGGCCGATCGCGTGCTCGAACTCCGGCCGCTCGCCGCCGCCGGAGGCGGACGATGAGCGCGGCGACCGGCACGACCACGGCCGCCTCGGCCTCGGGCGCTCGCGCCGCCGACGCGGCCGACGCCGACGCCCGCCGCATCCTCCGC
>NZ_WSTA01000034.1 GCF_009789225.1 Agromyces seonyuensis
GCGCCGCGCGCGACTCCTGCAGCGAGCGCGCGCCGTCGAGGGCGGGTGCCGCGTGCCGGGCGATCGCGGCGAGCGCGCTCCGATCGCGGGCGCCGAGGTCGCTCTCCCCGGCGCGCGGGGCGACGAGCAGGGTCGCGAGCAGTTCGCCGCGGAAGGTCACGGGAACGGGTTCGCCGGGCTCGGCGGCGCTGCCGGGGTCGATCGGGCCGGCCTCGAAGACCGCGCGGTCGCGGTCGGAGGCGGCAACGAGTTCGACCGCCGTCGACCCGGTCGCGCTCGCGGCGACGTCGACGATGCGCTGCGCGACGCTGCGGGCGTCGTCGGCGTCCAGCTCGGCGCCGAGCCGCACGACGGCGGCCGCCGGGTCGAGCCGCGTGCGGAAGACGAGCCAGGTCGCGAGTCGCTGCACCCCGCGGGTCAGCGGATACGCCGCGGCCGCGACCGCCGCCGCACTCCACCGGGCGGCGGGCACGGGGTCGGCGCCCAGCATCCCGGCCGATGCCGAAGCGAGCGCGAACGCGCCGACGAGCCCCCACCCGACGCCGAGCACGACGAGGGTCGCGCGGAACGCGACATCCACGTTCCAGAGCCGCGGCCGTGCGACGCCGATCACGAACCCGAGGGACATCGGCAGCCCGGCGAGGTTCGCCCGCGCCTCCGAGGCCGCGCCGCCCATGCCGACCTGGTCGCCCTCGAACAGGCCGATCAGCAGGAAGGCCGCCAGCGTGCCGATGAGGCCGAGCAGCACCCAGCGCACCGCCTCGCGCTCCTCGCTGCTCGCACTGCGACGGTAGCGGAAGGCGATGGCCCCGATGCCGAGCAGCAACTGCGACGCGGGCACGATCGCCCAGGCCGGATGCTGGCGCAGCGCGTCATCCAGAACGAGGTCGGCGACGAGCGCGAGCGCTCCGGCGACGATGAGCCAGAGCGACCAGCGCGGCACGAACCTCCCGTCGGGGAAGGTCGCGGCGAACATGGGGAAGCCGAGCATCCAGGCCGCGAGGAAGGCCAGCTCCACGGCGACCGACGACGCAGCCGGCGCGATCCAGGCGAGGGAGATGCCGAGCAGGATGACCGCCGCGGCGACCGCCGGCAGCCAGGCGATGCGCCGCCGCGCGGCGGCGACGACGAACGCGACCGAGCCGCCCGCTCCGATAATCAGCAGGAGCAGGCGGCTCGCGAGGAGGAGGACCTCGTCCATGGGTGCGATTGTGACAGTGCGCCGACCGGCCGACTAGACCTCGCTCGAGGGCCGCGAGCGCCGGGCGAACGCCACGGCGAGCGGGATGAGGGCGAGCAGCACGAAGTTCATGCCGGTGAGCAGACCGGTCGCGGCTCCGGGCAGGGCGATCAGGATGCCGGCGATCACGACCGTCACGGCCACACCGCGTCCGATGAGGCCGAGCTTCCGGCCGCGGCGGGCGAGGAGCACGAGCCACGCGGCGAACGCGAGGCAGGCCGTCAGGCGCAGGGCCTCGTGGGAGATCATGAAGGTCTGCCGGGCGAGCCAGCGGGCGCCCTCCGAGGCATCCGGGATTATCGTGAGGGCGATGCCCCCGAGCCCGTTGCCGGTGAGGTCGATCGCGCCGGCGATGAGCAGCGCGGTCGCGGCCGTGAGGCCGGCCCACTTCGCGAACGCGACGCCGATGCCGTAGTCGCCGCGGGCGCGGTACTGGCGGTCGATCGCGATGGTGAGCACGGCGAGCGCGGCGCCGCACACGATGAGGCCGACGGCGACGAGGTA
Organism: Agromyces seonyuensis; assembly: GCF_009789225.1. Taxonomy (GTDB): domain Bacteria; phylum Actinomycetota; class Actinomycetes; order Actinomycetales; family Microbacteriaceae; genus Agromyces; species Agromyces seonyuensis. Next base: position 1,745 of record NZ_WSTA01000034.1, read on the forward strand.
GGCGAACGGCAGACCGCCGGCGTGGAAGTCGGCGAGCGTCTGCTCCGGATCCATGTTGGCGGGGTTGAACAGCATCGCGGCGAAGGCGATCGGCTCGGTGAGCCAGGCGATCGCGGCGACGGTCGCGGCGCGCGAGGCGACGCGGAGGTCGAGGATGCGGGCCGGCGGCTGTTCGGCACGGGGCTGTTCGGTACGGGGCTGCACGGCGGGCCGCGGTGCGGCGGGCTGTGCGGACGCGGGGTCGAGGCGGGTCATGAGGAGGCACCTTCCGGGGTTCGATGGCGGTTCGGCGGTTCGGACGGGCACATCGTCCCGAGCGGGATTCCCGGGACGGAAGTGATCGGCGATCACGGATTACCGTCGAGTCGGGAGGTGCCGCATGCCGTCGTACGTCGCGCTGCTCCGCGGGCTCAACGTCGGCGGGCGCAATCCGGTCGCCATGGGCGAACTCGTCGACTGCTTCGCGGATGCCGGATTCGGCGGCGTGCGGACGCACCAGCAGAGCGGGAACGTGCTGTTCACGGCGAGTCGGGCCGGCGACGGGCGGCTCGAGGGCGAGATCGAGGCTGCCCTCCGCGAGCGGTTCGGGTTCGAGATCCCGACCCTCGTGCGCTCGCGCGACGAGTTCGCGGCGACGATCGCGGGCGCGCCCGAGGGGCACGGCTCGGCAGAGCTCCGCAGCGACGTGTTCTTCTTGAAGGGGCCGCTCACCGCGGAGGCGGTGCTCACCGAGATGCCGGGACTGCGGGAGGGCGTCGACGCGGTCGCGCCCGGCCCGGGGGCGATCTACTTCTCGCGCGTGAAGGAGCGCGCAACGACGACGCGCATCCAGAAGTTCATGGCGATGCCGGTGTTCCGGCAGGTCACGGTGCGCACGTGGCGCACGGCGACGCGGCTGCTGGAGTTGCTCGACGAGGGGGCGTAGCCCGCTCAGCCCGCGGTCCGGTCGTCATCCCCCGGTCTTGCCGCTCAGCACCCCGGCCGCGATCGCTTCGCCCAGCACGCGGGCGCCCTCCGCCGTCGGATGCGCGCCGTCGACGGTCATTCCCTCGCGGAACCGGCCCTCGTCGGTGCGCAGGCCCGCGGAAGCGTCGAGGAAGCGCCAGCCGCGGTCATCCGCGAGTTCCGAGAGTTCGGCGTTGTACGACTCGACGCCCGCCGGGTCGAGGTCGAGCGGCGGGATCGACACGACGGCGACCTCGTCGACGCCGACGGCTTCGACGATGCGGTCGAGGTTCGCGGCCGACTCGGCGAACGGGATGCCGAGCGCGACGTCGTTCGTGCCGGCGAGCACGATGAGCACGTCGGCGTCGACGGCGGGCGCCGCCGCCGCCATCTGCGCGGTGGTCGCGCCCCACTCGGCCCATCCCCCGGCGAAGGCGAGCCCCTCCGCGGTCGCAGCGCTCGCCCAGGATGCCGGCCCGAACCGCCCGGCCGCGAAATCGGGGCTGTCGGCGTCGCTGATCGAGTCGCCGATGGCCGCGAATGTCACGCCCGACGACGGCGATGCGGATGCCTCGGGCTCCGCGCTCCGCTCGGCCGGGGTGTTCGAGGTGCAGCCGGTCAGGAGCGCGCCCACGGCGACGGCGAGCGCGGCGCCGACCGCCGCGCGGCGCACTCCGCCCGGAACTCGGCTGCCCAGAACTCGGCCGCCCCGCACTGCGCCATCCGCCGCCCTGCGGCGACGAGCCGGACCCCGGGCTGCGACCACGTCGCTACGCCCAGCCGAGTTCCCGGAGGCGCGCATCGTCGAGCCCGAAGTAGTGCCCGATCTCGTGCACGAGGGTGATGCGAACCCGGGCGCGCAGTTCGTCGAGGTCGTCGGCGTGCGCCTCCATGTTGTTCTTGTAGAGGGTGATGCGGTCGGGCAGTTCGCCGAGCCCGTAGTACCCGCGATTGGTCAATGGATGCCCGCGGTACAGCCCGTACAGACGCGGCCGTTCGCCGGGCGGTTGGTCGGCGATCGTGATAGCGACGTTCTCGAGGCCGCGCACCATGTCGTCGGGCAGGGCGTCGAAGGCTTCGCCGACCATGCGCTCGAAGTCGTCATCTGAGATCTCGACCATGGGGCCATTCTCGCCCCGGCAGCGAGTGCGGTCGCCGATCCGGGCGGATCGGCAGGGAACCGGCAGGGCAGGGGTACGTCGCTGCTGCTCGACGGCGAATCCGGCCCGGCGGGGGCGGTTAGCCTTGCGGCACGATGAGCACCTCCTCCCGGCGGATCGAACTGCGTCTCCGCAAGCCCTGGTTCGCCCTGTACTGGGGCGTGAAGCCCACGCTCGTGATCGCCGGACGCGGCCAGCCGGTGCAGTGGGGCATCGGCACCTGGCAGGTTCCGGCTGACGAGTCGGCGACGATCGGCGTCTTCCTCTTCAACCGCGTCTGGCGCTTCGGTCGGGCGGAGATCGTGCTCGCCCCGGAGCATCCGCCGGTGCTCGAGTACCGCGCCCCGGCGCTGCCGTTCCTGCCGGGCCGGCTGGTCGCGGGCTGATCTCCGCTGGGCACCGCCCGGATCACGCGGCGGGCTCGACGAGCGCGCCGGTCATCCCGGCGATGCCGGCGAACGGCCGCTCGGGCTCGCTCCTGATCGCCCGGCCCGCCGGTGAGTCCCATCGGATGACGCCGCCCGGCTCCTGCGTCATCCGCCATCGGGTCTCGTGCTTCAGCCGGTGATGCTTGCGGCAGAGGTGGGCGAGGTTGGCATGGCTCGTCGGCCCGCCGTCGGCCCAGGCCGTCGTGTGGTCGAGATCGCATCGCGCGGCGCGACGCCCGCAGCCGGGGAAGCGGCAGCCGCCGTCGCGGACCGCGAGGTAGCCGGCGAGATCGGCGGGCACGCGGTACGTCGTGCGGTCGTAGGAGAGGAACGCGCCCGTCTCGGGGTGGGTGAGGATGCGGGTGAACGAGGGCGCGTGCGCCGCGAGGCGGCGGGCGGTCTCGGCGTCGATCGGGCCGTATCCGTCGAGGTCGGCGGGCTCGTCGCCGAGGCCGAGCAGCGTGAGCACCGGCACGGTGACGAGCACGCGCGGCGCGACCGACCCAGTCGGCGACGTGGCGGACGTGCCGTCGAGCGCTTCTGACAGCAGCAGCTCGGCCGCGAGGTCGGCGCCGAGTTGTGCACGGGTGCGGGGTTCGTCAGGGTCATCGGCCAGGGTGCGGTCGGCGAGCGCGTCGAGGCGCGACTGCACCGCGATCGCCCGCTCGGCGGGCAGCAGGATGCTGAGCCACGCCATGCCGTCGCGGGCCGGCTCGATGCAGACTCGTCGCTCCGCCGCCGCGAGTTCACGACGCTCCTCCAGCGGCACCGGATCGAGCCGTTCGCGGAGCCGTCGGAGCACCCGGCGCAACTGCGTGTTGGTCTGGTGCGGGGCGCGCTCGGCCGTGGCCGAATCGAGCGCGACCACGACCTCGGGTGCCGCACCGGTCGTGAACTCGATCGCGCTGCGGACCTGCGTGAGCGATACTGCGCCGGCCGAGAACGCCGACTCGGTGCTCGGCAGGTCGACGAGCCGTTCGGCATCGCCGAGCAGGCGCGAGGCAGTGCGCTCGTGCACGACGAGGGTCGTCGCGAGCTCGGCGAGGAACGAGCGAGTGGCGAGTTCGCGCTCGCTGCCGGTGCTGTCGCCGCGAATGCCTTCGAAAGCGAACATCGCCTCGTGCGCGAGCCGCACGAGTCGCAACTGCTCGGCCTGCGCCGATCGGATGCGCCGCTCCAGCGCGGCGATCGCCTCGAGCCGCTCGGCGAGCAGGTCGGCAACGTCGCCGCGCGCGCCGGCGGGTGCGACGGAGACGGCTGCGAGTGCCGGAGCGATCGGGTTCATGGGTCCATTCCACCACCCACCACCGACAAACGATTCGGCTCCGAAAGGGCATCTGATCTGCCTATTTCCTGTGCGGCGATGAGAGAACACGGGACCTGTGGAGGAGAGGACTGGAGCCGCCCCTGCCACACTGACCCCATGCCCGATACCGAGCACCCCGCCCAACCCGCGCACCCCGCCAACGCCCCCGTCGACCACGCCGCCGCCCTCGCCATGTGGGAGGCCTACCGCGCCGTCTTCCCGGACGTCGCGACCGATGCCGAGCCGCCGTCCGTCGAGTGCTTCGGCGATCATCCGGAACTGACCGACGCCCTGCTCGCCCTCGTGCTCGACGGCTCCAAGCGGGCCACCGCTTCCCTCGCGCTCGAGTTCGCGCTCGACGGGCAGCCGCTCCCCCGCATCGGCAGCCACTGGATCGCCTGCGACTCGACCGGTGCGCCGCGCGTCGTCCTGCGCAGCACCGAACTGCGCATCGGCCCCTTCACGAGCGTCGACGCCGCCTTCGCGTACGACGAAGCCGAGGACGAGCGCACCCTCGAGTCCTGGCGCGATGGCCACCGCCGGTACTGGACGCGTGTTGCCGCCGCCCGCGGCTTCGAGTGGACCGAGGCGCTCGACGTCCTCTTCGAGCGCTTCGAAGCGGTCTGGCCGCCCGAGTACCGCTGACCGCCGCCAAGCACCGCTGAGCGCGACTCAGCGGCCGACGTCCGCCTCCTCCTCCACCCGCCCGAGCTTGTCCGGGTTCGCGATCGTGAACACGCGGCCGACCAGCCCGCCCTCGAGTTCGACGCTCACGACGGCGGCGAGCGTCCCGCCGACCTCGATGCGGATCGCCGGCTCCCCGTTCAGCCAGACGGCCGACGCGAGCGCCGGAGCATCCAGCTTCGCCATGTTGTTGAAGAGGTAGCGCGCCAATCGCAGCGCCCCGACGATCGGCACCCGCGAGGCGCCGTCGACCTTGCCGCCGCCGTCGGCGATCGCGACGACGTCGGGCGCGAGCACGTCCAGGAAGGCCTGCATGTCGCCGCCGTTCATCGCGGCGATCAACCGGTCCACGACGACGGCGTGCTCGTGCGAGGCATCCACCCGCTCGGCGGTCTCGAGCTTCGGTCGCCGCGCCTCGACATGCGAGCGCGCCCGGTGCGCGATCTGCCGCACGGCCGCGAGCGACTTGCCGACGGCATCCGCGATCTCGTCGTACGGCACGTCGAACACCTCGCGCAGCACGAAGACGGCCCGCTCGGCCGGCCCGAGGGTCTCGAGCACCGTCAGCATCGCGATGGAGAGGTGCTCGGCGAGCTCGGCGTCCTCGGCGACGTCGGGGCTCGTGAGCAGCGGCTCCGGCAGCCATTCGCCGACGTACTCCTCGCGCCGCCGCGACAGGGTGCGCAGATGGTTGAGCGCCTGCCGCGTCACGATCTGCACGAGGTAGGCGCGCGGCGCGCGCACGGCGTCCTGATCGACGGCGGCCCACCGCAGCCACGACTCCTGGAGCACGTCCTCCGCGTCGGCCGCCGACCCGAGCAGCTCGTAGGCGACCGTGAACAGCAGGCCGCGGTGCACGAGGAACGGGTCGGCCGGGCCGGCGGAGGCGACGGGCTCGCTCATGCGGGCGACCCTACGTCGGCGGGCGTCGTTCCGGTGGATGACGCGGACGCCGGCATCCGGATCGGCGGCAGCCCGCACGCATCCGCGAAGCCCTCCGAATGGATGCCGAGGGCGATGTTCATGCGCGCGCTGAGGTTCATGAACCCGACGCGCGCCGCCAGCTCGACCAGGCCGGCCGGGCCGATCTCCGCGAGCAGGGCGTCCGAGAGCTCGTCGGTGACGGCGGGCGGCGTCTGGCTCGCGGCCTCCGCGTAGGCCATCACGTTCCGCTCGAGCGGCGTGAACACGGATGACTCGCGCCAGCGCGGCACCTCGCGCGCCTTCTCCTCGTCGAGGCCGTGGTCGTGCGCCAGGAAGTAGTTGAGGTCGAGGCACATGCTGCAGCCGATGAAGGCCGCCGCCGAGATCGCCGCGTACGAGGCGAGCTGCGGGTCGAGCTCCTTCCACGCCTCGACCTTGCGGCCGACGCCGAGCGTGTCGCGCATGAGCTTCTTGTGGTGCCACAGCACGCCGAGGGAGTCGGGCACCTTGCCCGTCATCTTCGTGGCGGCGTACTTCACGATCGCCCCCTGCAGGCCGTCGACCTCGGCCGTGGGGATCCGGGTTGCGGTGGTCATGGTGTCCTCCAGTCGTCCTGGGGCGGGAGTTCCGCCCGTCGACATGGAGACACCGGCCGCGGGCGCGGCGTGACGTCGGGCGTGTCCTCGGCGGGGTTCGGGGTCGCGGGCGATTCGCCTGGCGGCGCGGGCCCCAGGGCTGGCAGGGTGCTCTCATCCGGCAATCGCCGGGCGAGCGCCGATCAGGAGGGATGCCGCGATGCCGACGGACGCGTTCAACACCGACCGGGACCGCCCGATCGACCCGACGACCCTGCAACCCGCCGTGCCGCCGCAACCGGCCGGGCAGCCGGGCGCCCGGCCCGATCCCGGGGCCACGCCGCCGGCGGCGGCGACGTCCTCGCAGCAGCTCTTCACGCAGCCGGCCGCGGCGCCGACGACCGGCGCCCAGCGCATCGCCGCGCAGGCGACCGGCCGGCAGCCGACGGTCCAGCGTGCCGCTCCGCGTCGGCCGCTGCGCGTCCCGCCCGCGTTCGTCGTCCTCCTCGTGCTGAACCTCGTCGTCGCGCTCGCCGGGTGCGCGATCATCGTCGTCGGGATGTTCCAGGAGGATGCCGACCTCGAGCAGCTCTGGCGCCTGTACGGCGCGTACGTCCTCGGCGTCGGGCTCGTCGGACTGTTCCTGCTGCTGCCGCTGCTCGCGATCATCCAGGCGATCTACCGAGCGGCCGAGCACGTCCGGGGCGGGCGCTGAGCCCGGTTCGTCCGGCCGACGCTCACTCCGCCGCGAGCACCGCCTCCAGCCGCGCACGGCACTCGGCGACGAACTCGGGGAACGCGCCCCAGTAGTACGGGATGCCCATGACGGCGACGCCGATCGCCCATGCGCGGGCGCGCAACCAGGTCGGCTCGTCCAGGTCGAGCGCGCCGAAGTAGGCGTCGCGGGCCGCGGCCGGGTAGTCCCAGATCGCGGCGTGCTCGGCATCCGGCGCCCCGATCGAGAGCGCCCCGAAGTCGATGACGGCGTGCAGCCGACCGCCTCTCACGAGCAGGTTGCCGGGGCGCAGGTCGCCGTGCAGCCAGACGTGCGGGGCATCCGAGTCGGGCAGGTCGCGCCCCTCGCGCCACCGCGCCTCGAGCCGGTCGACGTCCAGTTCGCTACCGAGCAGTTCGCGGGTTCCGGCGAAGGACGGCTCGACCATGGCCGCGCTCGCACGGAGACTGCCGCCGCGGTACCAGGAGAGCCCGTCGGCGCGGGTCGCGCCGCCGAGGCCGATCGCGTGGAGCTCGGCGACGAAGCCGGCGAGGTCCCGGCCGAAGGCGGCCTGGTCGGCGACGGATGACCCGCTCGGCGGCGCCCCGTCGATCCAGCGGTAGACCGACCAGTCGAGCGGGTAGTCCGCCGAGGGCGCTCCCGCGAACACCGGCTCGGGCACCTCCAGCGTCAGTGCGGGGGCGAGCTGCGGCAGGCGCTCGCGCTCCTTCCGCAGCGACCGGACGCCGCCCGGGGTGCGCGGCAGCCGCGCGACGAGGTCGTCGCCGACGCGGAACATCGAGTTGTCGGTGCCGGCCCCGACCGCGCTGATCGGCAGTTCCGCAGCCTCGGGGAGCTGCTGGCGCAGCAGCATCCACACCGTCTCGGCGTCGATCGGGACCTCGTCGTCGTGCAGGGGCATCCGGCGATTGTGCCAGGATTCCGCGCCGCGGCAGGCGAGCGGCGGTACCGTCGCGAACGGGCGCCCGTCGGGCGCAGGGACGAGGTGCTGCGTGGCCGAGGACACCGGGGCGCTCCGCGCCAGGAGCGAGGCCTTCCGCGCCACCGCGACCTACCGGTTCCTGAACCGCGGCGTCGCGAAGTTCGCCCGGGCCGGGCTCTTCCCGGCGACCGTGCTGCTCACCACGCGCGGCCGGAAGAGCGGTCAGCCGCGGTCGCTGCCCGCCACCCCGATCGAGGTCGGCGGTCGGCACTGGCTCGTCGCTCCCTACGGCGTCGTCGACTGGGTGCGCAACGTGCGCGCGCATCCCGAGGTCACGCTCGCGCGCGGTCGCACGCGGCGGCGCTTCACCGTGCGCGAGGTCGGTGCCGAGGAGGCCGGTCCGGTGCTCCGGCGCTACGCGCAGGTCGCCTCGGTCGCCCGCCCCTCGTTCGACGCCGGCCCCGACGACCCGCCGGAGGCGTTCGCGGCCGAGGCCGACCGGCATCCGGTCTTCGAGTTGCTGGATGCGTGAGCACTAGTCCACCCACGTGAACCAGCGCTTGAAGGCGTCCCCGCCGATGACGAGTTCCGGCTCGCCGCCCTCCGCCGGGATCACGTAGACCTCGTTCGCCGGGTGGGCGTACTCGTCGTTGTCGGGATCGAGCGCGAAGACGATCTGCGAGCCGTCCGGCGACCACGCCGGCGTGATCGCGAAGCCGCCGTCGGCATCCTCGTACACGACCGCGAGGTCCGAGCCGTCGGGTGCGATCGTCCAGATCGGCCCGCTGTCGGCGAGCCGTTCGGCGCCGAAGACGATGCGCGAGCCGTCCGGCGACCAGCGCGCCCACCAGTTCGGCCGCACGTCGTCGGGCGTCAGCTGCGTCGCGCCCGATCCGTCGACGTCGACCGTCCAGAGGGAGCCGTCGGTGTAGTCGGGATCGTCGTGCGTCGCCCGGAAGAACAGCAGCTGCGAGCCGTCGGGCGAATAGTCGAGCGGCACGTCGTGCCCGGCGCCCTCGTGCGTCGTGACCCGCACGAGGTCGGTGCTGTCGGCGGCCACGGCGGTGTAGATCCCGGTGCGGGCGGGATCACCGTCATCCCAGCCCTCGTAGGCGATGCGGGTGCCGTCGGGCGAATACGCGCTCGCCACGCCGTTGAGCGTCGGGTCGAGTTCCGGCAGCGGCACGGGATCGCCGCCGGTGAGCGGGACGGTCGCGCCGACGAGCGGGTGGTTCGAGGAGTTCGGCAGCACGAGCACCTCCTCGCCGCTCGGCGAGATCCGGAAGACGCAGCACGCCACGCCCGGTTCGACGACGACGGACTCGTCACCGCCTTCGCGGAGGAGGAGCGACTGCACGTCGCCCTCCTCGGCGACGGAGTAGAAGAGCCGACCGTCGAGTTCGGCCGTCGCCTCGTCGACCACGTCGTCCGTGGCCGGGGTCGAGGCGTCCGGCGAGCCTCCGGCCGAGCACGCGCCGAGCAGCAGCACGGAGCCGACCACCGCACCGGCCCACGCGGATCTCCGACCACCCGGCATCACGGCCTCCAGCGTCGTGGCGCACGCCGACTCCCCCGAGCCGCCCGACGTCCGCACTCCGATGCGCGCCAGCGTCCTCGCCCGCGCTCGCCGCCGTCAACGCTCGCTGGACGCCCGGCACGGGTCTCCCCCCGGGAACGGGCGATGGACTGCGGACGCGCGACCCCGCTCAGCGCCCGTCCGCGTGCCGCACCACCCAACCCGCGACCGCGGCCCGATTCGGGGCGCCGAGCTTGCGCAGGATGCTCCGCACGTGCTGCTCGACGGTGCGCTCGGAGAGGAAGAGCTCCTCGGCGATGACGCGATTGGATGCCCCGTCGACGATGCATCGGGCCACCTCGGTCTCCCGCGGGGAGAGCGGACCGAGGGTGCGGCGCTCGATCGGCAGCGCCCGCGCGAGGGCGGCGTAGTGCGGCGCGACCATCCGTTCGGCATCGGACACGGCATCCGCGGCCCACACCGCCGCCGCGGCGCGGTCGCCGAGGTGCACGGCGAGCCGCGCGAGCACGAGCGACACCGGACCGCCGTAGGGGGTCTCGGCGGGGCCGGCGATGTGCTGCCCGGCGAACGGCCGCAGCTGCTCGAGCACGGCCGCCGCCCCCTCGTGGTCGTCCGCGGCGATCGCGAGCCGCGCGTGCCCCGCGGTCGCGACGAACCACTCGTCGGAATCGGTCGGCAGGGCCTCGAGCTGGGGCGCGAGCGTGCGCCAGATCGCGACGGCCTCCTCGGTGCGGCCGAGATCGAGGAGCAGCTGCGCGCGCCAGCCCTGCGCGAAGAGGGGCGCGTCGGCGATGGCCGCGGCGACCTCGCGTTCGAGCTCGGCGAGCCGCACGCCGGTGCGCTGGGCGAGCGCCGAGCGGTGGATGAGGTCGAGGTAGCCCGCCGACCGGACCTTCGCGGCAGCGGCCTCCCGGCGGGCCTCGGCGAGCGCGGCCTCGACGTCGTCGGGGCGATCCTCGAGCAGCGCGAGGCCCGCGTGCACGTTCGCGAGCCGCCAGCGCCAGACCGGGACGTCCAGCCGTTCGACGAGCCCGCTGAACGCGCCGAGCGCGCGGTTGAACTCGAGGCGCCGGCCGAGCCGGACGAGCCCGTCCAAGCCCCAGAGGGCGCCCCAGGCGACGGCGTCGTCGTCGCCCGCCGCCCGCCCGAGCGACACCGACTCGGCGGCGAGCTCGAGTCGGCGCTCGGCGGCTCCCGGGCCGGCCAGGTGCGCGTGCTCGGCACGGACGCGGGCGAGCCGGTCGGCCGCGGCGTCCGGGGCGAGGGCGGCGCGGACCGGCGACGACGGCTCGACCGACCAGCCGCTCGTCAGCGACGCGAGTTGCGCGGCGACCCGGTCGCGGAGCTGCGCGGTCGTCGCGTCGCCGGTGCCGGACGGCCCGAGCATCCCGAGCGCTTCGAGGCAGAGCGCCTGCCGTTCGGCGGCGGTCCGCCAGGCGAGCAGGTCGTGGTCGGCGAGCACGATGGCCGCCCGCGCGACGAGGTGCGCGTCCCCCGTGCGTCGCCCGACGGCGGCCGCTTCCAGGCACGCGGCCCACGCCGTCCCCGTCGACCCCGAGCGGGCGTCCCGGCGCGCGACCTCGAGCAGCCGCTGCGCCGCTCGGACGCCGACTGCCGATCGCCCCGCTCGATCCGTCTCGGTACGCATCTCCGACCCGCGAATTGCGTGTTCCTGCGGATGACGCGCAGGATGCGGCGATCCTAGCCTCTCCCTGTCGGAGCGAGGAGGAGTCATGGACGAGCGCGCGATCGCCCGCCGGGGCGGCTGGATCGGGGTCATCGCCGGGCTGCTGGGGGCCGCCCTCGGCCTGCTGCTCCTCGTGGTCCCGCCGGCGGTTCCGGCGGAGCTCTTCAACTTCCCCTTCGCCGCGGACGCCTTCGTGGTGAATCAGCTCGCCCTCTGCGCCCAGCATCTGCTGCTCGCCGTCGCGCTCTGGGCGTTCTGGCGGGCCGGTCTCGCCGGGAGGGGGACCCTGGCGATGACCGGCCTCGTGCTCGCGGCCGGCGCCTTCGTCGGCCTCGCCGTGTGGGAGCTCGTCGCGATCGTCGGCAGCGGCCTCGTCTACCCCTCCGAGGACACGGCCTGGATCGACACGGGCTACGGCGTCGCGTCGCTCGTCAACGCGGTCGGCCTCGTCGTGCTCGGCATCGCGACGATCCGCGCCGGGATGCTCATGGGGGCGGCACGCTGGCTCGTGCTCGTCACCGGGATCTACGTGTTCGTGCCGATCCTGCCCGCGCTCTTCGCGGGCGGCTTCGTGCTCGGGCGCATCGTGCTGGCCGTCTGGATGCTGCTCTTCGCCCTGCTCGGGGTCGTGATGGTGCGCTGGTCCGCGCTCGGCAGCGCCGCCCCGACCCGGAGTTCGGCGGTGGCGGCATGAACCGCGCGGCCGCCGTCGCGATCGGCGCGGTCTCGGGCCTGGCCTGGGCGGCGGCGCTGCGCGCGTGGATGTCGGAGATCGCCGGAATCCTCTCGACCTTCTCGTGGGGGACGTTCGTCGCCGTGCTCCTGCCCGGGCTGCTCATCGGGGCGTCCTTCGGCTGGGCCTGGACGGTGCCGCCCGACACCTCGCCATCGACCCGCAGGGGGCTCCGCTGGTGCGCCGCGGCGCCCGTGCTCTTCGCGGTGTTCCCGCTGCTGCGGCCCGGGGCGCTGGTCGATTTCCTCACGTCGGGGCTCGGCGGCGGCGCGTTCATGGTCGCGGGCCTCGCCCTCGCGGGCGGCTACGCGCTCGGCGGTCGACGCACGTGGGCGAGATGGGTCTGCGGCGTGCTCGCGCTCGGGTTCATCGCGATCGGCGCACTCTTCGTCGGACCGCTCCTGGGCGGCGACCGCCTCGCGCTGACCGACCCCGAGGGCGCCTGGGTGGCAGTGCTCGACGTGTCGCTCCTGGTCGTGCTCTGCCTCGCCTCGAGCATCCCGTTCCGCCGTCTCGCGGCGTCCGCCGACCCGGAGCGCCCAGCGGCGGCGCCCGCTTCCACCGCCCAGGTCGACGCCCGCAGTGCCGGGGAGTGAGCCGGGCGGGCTCAGTCCCGCCAGGTGAGGCCGCGCTCGGCGAGCGCCTGATCGAGGAGGCGGATCGCCTTCGGTCCGACGCCGTGCATCGCGAGGAGCGTGGGGCGGCCGGTCGCGGCGACCGCCTCGAGCGTCGTGATCCCGGCGAGCAGGAGCGCGCTGTTCGCGGGTCGGCCGATCGGCGGCAGGTCGCCGATCTGCGCGGGCGCGTCTCGGGTGCTCACGACTCGGCCCTCCGGATCGCGTCGAGCACGACGGGCCAGACCGCCGGCGGCAGGTCGTGGCCGATGCCGGGCAGTGCGGTGAACGTCGCGCCCGGGATCCCGCGCGCGAGCGCTTCGCCGTTGCTGACCGGGAAGAGCGGGTCGTCGGCGCCGTGCAGCACCGCGGTCGGAACCCGGACGTCGGCGAGTCGCTCCCGCCAGCGCGGGGTCGGTTCCTCCGACTCGGCCCCCGCTTCGTCGTGGTGCATCCCCGGCGAGCGGCGCACCGCATCGGTCCAGATCGCCCGGTCGTAGTCCTCGTCGAAGCCGGTGCTCGCGTACGCGCGGTCGTTCTCGACGCGGTGCTCGACGACGGATGACGCATCCGTCCAGTCGGGCTCGGGTGCGGGTTCGGCCCAGCGAGCCCACAGTCGCTCGGTCGGCGGCGGCAGGTCGGGATCCCGGTCGAACGGGCTCGCCGGCCGGGTCGACTGCAGGGTCAGCGCACGCACCCGCTCCGGATGCAGCACCGCCGCGAGCTGCGCCGCCATGCCGCCCGCGGAGAAGCCGTACCAGTGGGCGTCCGCCGCTTCGATCGCGTCGAGCACGGCGAGCGCGTCGCCGAGCAGCACCGGGAGTCCGTCGCGGCGGGAACCCGGCGGGCCGAGCGTCGTCTCGCCGGTGCCGCGCTGGTCGAAGCGCAGCACCCGCAGCCCGAGCCCCGCGATCGCCGCGCAGAACTCCGGCCGCCACCAGTCCATCGGGCAGTCCGCGCCCGCGACGAGGACGAGCGCCGGATGCCCCGGATCGCCGATCGCCTCGGCCGCGACGACGGCCCCGTCGGGCCGGGGCACCCGAAGGGGCCGCGACCCCGCTGACTGCGACTCGATCGCCATGCGACCCAGCATGCGCCGGGGTCGAGCGGATGTCACGGGGCGCCGCCCGCACGGCGCCCGACCGGTGCGGACGTCGGCGGTGCGACCTACGCTCGGCGCTATGGGCATCCAGCGCTTGGACAACGTCGCCGTCGTCGTCGACGACCTCGACCTCGCCGTCGACTTCTTCACCGAGCTCGGCATGGAGCTGGAGGAGCGGGCCGCCATCTCGGGGCTCTTCGCCGACCAGACCGTCGGGCTCGACGGCGTGCGGAGCGAGATCGCCATGATGCGCACCCCCGACGGCCACGGCCGCCTCGAGCTCACGAAGTACGACCACCCCGTCGCATCCGCGCCCGTGCCTGCGGCCCCGCCGCCCAACACGCTCGGTCTGCACCGGGTGATGTTCGCCGTCGACGACCTCGACGACACCCTCGAACGGCTCCGGCGGTTCGGCGCCGAACCGTTGCGCGACGTCGCGAACTACGACGACGTCTACAAGCTCTGCTACCTCCGCGGCCCGGCCGGCATCATCGTGGCCCTCGCCGAACGCATCAGCTGAGCCCGAGCGCTAGTTTGAGGGCATGGAACTCCTCCGCGGCATCGTCCTGCTCGTGCACCTCATCGGATTCGCGATGCTCTTCGGCTCGTGGATCGTCGAACTCGTCAACGGCAAGCGCGGCATCACTCGGGTCATGAACTGGGGTCTCGCCGTCGCCGCCGTCGCCGGCCTCGTGCTGGCGGCGCCGTGGGGCATCGAGTACGAGCTCGACTACGCGAAGCTCGGCACGAAGTTCGCGATCCTCATCGTGATCGGCGCGCTCCTCGGCATCGGCGCCGGGCGCCAGCGCAAGAGCGGTTCCGTGCCGCCGGTGATCTTCTGGCTCATCGGCATCCTGACCCTCGCCAACGCCGCGATCGCGGTGCTCTGGCGCTAATTCCGGGCAGGGCGTCGCGACGTTCGGTCTCTGAGCCGTAGAAACGGGCATAGGCCCACGGCGGTCAGGGCTTTCTCGTCGGCGCAGCGGCGGCGGTGGCTTGCCGGCCCAGCCGGTTGATGCGGCAGCGCACGAGGACGGCGTGCACGGTCGAGATCGGCAGGCCGAGTTCACCGACGATCTGCGCCGGCCCGAGCCGGCGCCGCCACCGTGCCTTGACGATCTGCTTGACGATCGCGGGCGGTGTCTTGGCCGGCATTTAGCGGGGCCGGCTCGAGCTTTGCTTCGACCGTCGCCCACGCACGGCTTGCCCGACGGCCAGGCCCGCGAGCGAGCCTAGGCCAGCGCTCGCGACCAATAGCACGACGACGCCGGATTTCGTCGTCATTGGGAAGAACAGGAATACAACGAGGGCGGTGGCCCCCATTGCAACGATGGGGATCACCACATGCTTTGCAGCGAAGTTACGGGTCTTCACGACGTGATCGGTCCCCAGCGCGCATTGAAGGCTGTTCTGGCGAACCAAAAGCCGGCGCCGACCGCCACCGAGGTGTCGTCAGCGCTGACGATGGTCGCGACCGAGGAATGGGGCGCGGCGATTGCTGCTTTCGGCACCGCGGTCGCGCCAACGAGCGCGAGGACCAGGGCGATCATGATGATTGGAAGGTTCGTGGATGGGTCCTCCTGGTCATGGGCTCAGCGAAGTCTATTCGGTGTCATTTGTCAACTATGTCGCGCGCCACGAGGATGCGGGAGTCGCCGGTTCGGTGACCTTCGCCATCGGGCTGGGTCGTGTGGCGGGACTGTCTGAATATCGAGGTGCCGCGGGATCGGGACGGCTCGGCCGAGCCGATGATCGTGCCCGAACGCAAGCGCCGCCTGGACGGGATCGATCAGATCGTGCTGTCGTCGAAGGCTCGCGGGCTCACCACCGGTGACGTCGCCGCGCACTTCGATGAGGTGTGCGGGCCGGCAGGGCCTGCGCCTGGTGATCGCGTCAACGCCGGGGCAGGCGGGCGATGCGCCTATGCTGCTGCCGATGCTCAGCATGCTTCGCATCGCGGGTTTCGTGTTCCTCCCGTGACCTGCCGCCGCCGCTCGAGTTGACATGGAGTTCACTTCAGGTCGCAGGATGGGGCCATGAGTGCGATTTCACTTCCTCTCGTTTCCGAGGTGCCGGATTCCGGCATGGGCATTGGTGATGTCGCGCGGCTCACCGGCCTCGGAGCGGACACGCTGCGCTACTACGAGCGCGAAGGGCTGATGCTCGACAGCACCCCCCGTGACGGTGCGGGGCGTCGGCGCTACAGCTCTGCGGACCTCTCGTGGATCGGCGGGCTGTTGATGCTGCGTGACACGGGCATGTCTGTCGCGGACATGCGAACGCTTGCCGAGCTGTCGCGTGCCGAGGGCACGGAGAGGGAACGCCTCGTCGTGCTCGAATCTCACCGGCAACGCGTGGTCGAGGAACTCGCCCGCACGATGCGGCATCTCGAAGCACTCGATACGAAGATCAGCGCCTATCGCGAAGCGGTCGGCCCAGCAACAAGAGAAGTAGACAGCGGAAGGACAGAGAGATGAGATCGTTACCCCTCGGAGACGGCCTCCACGTGTCGGCGATCGGTCTCGGCGCGATGGGAATGAGCGCCTACTACGGACCCACTGACGAGACCGAAGCCATTGCCACGTTGCGTCACGCGCTCGACATCGGTGTCAATTTCATCGACACCGCCGAAGCCTACGGGCCGTTCGAAAACGAGAAGCTCATCGGTCGTGCACTCGGCAACCGACGAGACGAAGTCATCATCGCCACGAAAGCGTCCGCAGAAATGGACGACGATGGCACTATTCGCGGGCGGAACGGAACGCCCGAGTACATCCGGCGGGCCGCTGAGCGCTCGCTTCGCCATCTCGGCATGGACGTGATCGACCTCTACTATCTCCACCGCGTCGATCCCAACGTTCCGATCGAAGAGAGTGTCGGCGGCCTGGCCGAATTGGTGAGAGCTGGCAAGGTTCGCCATATCGGGCTCTCGGAGGCGTCTGCCGGCACCCTTCGCCGCGCACAAGCGGTGCACCCGATCGCGGCCGTACAGTCGGAGTTCTCGCTCTTCGCGCGAGACATGCTCCACAACAACGAGAAGGCCACCGCCGACGAACTGGGTATCGGCATCGTAGGATTTTCGCCGCTGGGGCGTGGGACGCTCACTGACGGCATCCGCTCGCTCGACGAGCTCTCCCCCGACGACGCACGTCGCGGTCTCCCCCGTTTCCAACCGGACGCCTTCGCGGCAAATCGTCGTCTTGTCGACCATCTCGAGGTACTGGCGAGCGAGCACGGAGCGACTGTCGCTCAGATCGCACTGGCCTGGGTCATCTCGGAGGGTGTCGTTCCGATCCCGGGCACCCGCCATCGTTCACGTCTTGACGAGAACGCCCACGCAGCCGAGTTGCACTTGACCGACGCCGAACGGACCCGTATAAGCGAGGCGCTGCCTCAGGCGGAGATCATTGGGTCCAGAGACGGCATTGACGCACCCTCCGGCGTCGACCGGTAGTCACGTCGCCGGCCGGTCAGGCCCCCGGTCAACGGCCATGGATCCAGCCTCCGCGGACGGAGGCGGATGTCACGGGGCGACGGGTCGATCGGCCGGAGGCCGATCGGCACCGGGCCGGTCGAGCGCGGCGCCGCAGATGCGGGCGCGGACCCACGCCGCGGCATCCGCCTGCGCGAGTTCGCCGGCGCCCACGAGCCCGGCGAACTCGATCGCGACGGCGCTGAGCCGGCCGTCGGCGGTGTCGGGGGCATCCCGCAGCACGTACCGGGTCAGCCAGCGGGCGGGACCGGCGCCGAGCCGCACGGTCACCGCGACCGTGCCGGCGAAGTGGCGCGCCTGCCCGTCGGTGTCGTCGTCGTAGTCGGCCGCGAAGCCGCGCCCGCGGAGCCGGTTGCTGCCGCCGCTCGCGGCATCCGTGACCCAGCGCGGTCCGCGGCCGACGCCGCCGATGCGGCCGAGCTCCTTCAGGAAGCGCCGATCGTCGAGCCCGCGCCCCGCGATCCGGTCGATCGAATCGGCGAGCGCAGCACAGGCATCCATCGCTTCAGCCTACGAGCAGCGGGCCGGGCGGACGTTCGGTACTCAATTTCACTGAATACCGGTATTCGGTCTTGCCAAGTACCGGTACTCTGTGTCACTCTCTAGTGGTACTCAGCAACACCGAATACCAGCGACACCGAGTACCGAATGAGAGAGGGGATGCACGTGGGAAAGCAACTGACCGAGATGCTCAAGGGCACCCTCGAGGGCATCGTGCTCGCGATCCTCGCGACCCGGCCGGCCTACGGCTACGAGATCACCGCGCGGCTCCGCGAGCAGGGCTTCACCGACATCGTCGAGGGCACCGTCTACGCCCTCCTGGTCCGCATCGAACAGCGCGGGCTCGTCGACGTCGAGAAGGTCCCGTCCGAGAAGGGCCCGCCGCGCAAGGTCTACACGCTCAACGAGCGGGGTCGCGCCGACCTCGCCGAATTCTGGGGGAACTGGACGTTCCTCGCCGACCGCATCGAACAGCTGCACGAGAAGGAGAACTGACATGGCCGCCAAGTGGTACGAACTGCTCACCGGATCGCTCGAGGACAAGAAGGCGTACCGGCAGTACCAGGCCCGAATCAAGGCCCTGCCCGAGCCCTACGGCTCGGCCGCGAAGGCCTTCGAGCGCTACCTCATGGTCAACGGCGGCATCACCGACGGCGACCCCGCCGTGATGATGACCATGCTCGGCGACTTCGCCGACCTGTGGGAGCGCGCCGCCGCCGATCGGACGCCCGTCCAGGACATCGTCGGCGACGACCCCGTCGAGTTCGCCGAGGCCTTCGCCGCTGCGTACGCCGGCAAGCGCTGGATCGACAAGGAGCGCAACCGCCTCACCGACACCATCAAGGGACTCGAGGGCACGGCCCCCGAAGACGAGGAGGAACGATGACGACCGCAGTCGCACCCGCCATCCGGGTGCAGGGCATCGAGAAGTCCTACAACGACCTGCACGTGCTGCAGGGCGTCGACTTCGACGTCGCACCGGGCACGATCTTCGCTCTGCTCGGCTCCAACGGCGCCGGCAAGACGACCCTCGTGAAGATCCTGGCGACGCTCCTGCAAGCCGATGCCGGCACCGCCGAGGTGCACGGCTTCGACGTGGCCGGCCGAGCCGGCGACGTCCGCGAGTCGATCAGCCTCACGGGGCAGTTCGCCGCCGTCGACGAGGTGCTGACCGGGCGCGAGAACCTCGTGCTCGTCGCGAAGCTCCGGCATCTGCCGAACGCCGGCGGCATCGCCGACGACCTGCTCGCCCGCTTCGACCTCGTCGAGGCCGGCAAACGCCGGGCCGGCACCTACTCCGGCGGCATGCGCCGTCGGCTCGACATCGCCATGAGCCTCATCGGCGACCCGCCCGTCATCTTCCTCGACGAGCCGACCACGGGCCTCGACCCGCAGGCCCGCAACGAGGTCTGGAAGACGGTCCAGCGGCTCGCCGACGGCGGCACCACGGTGCTGCTGACGACGCAGTACCTCGATGAGGCCGAGCAGCTCGCCGACCGCATCGCGATCCTGCACCGGGGTCGCATCATCCAGAACGGCACACTCGACGAGCTCAAGCGCCTGCTCCCGCCGGCGCAGGTCGAGTACGTCGAGAAGCAGCCGAGCCTCGAAGACGTCTTCCTCGCCCTCGTCGGCGAGACGGGCGACACCGAAGCGGCGGCGAACGACACGGCCGAGTCCGCCTCGGCCGGGAAGGAGTCCTGATGTCCGTCGCACACGTCCTGAGCGACACCTCGGTCCTCACGGGCCGCTCCCTGCGCCACATCCTGCGCAGCCCCGACACCATCATCACGACGGCCGTCACGCCGGTCGCCCTGATGCTGCTGTTCGTGTACGTCCTCGGCGGCGCCATCCAGACCGGGTCCGGCGAGTCGTACGTGAACTACCTGCTCCCGGGCATCCTGCTCATCACCGTCGCCTCGGGCGTCGCGTACACGGCCTACCGGCTGTTCCTCGACCTCCAGGGCGGCATCGTCGAACGGTTCCAGTCGATGCCGGTCGGCCGATCGAGCATCCTCTGGGGCCACGTGCTCACCTCGCTCGTCGCGAACCTCGTCTCGCTCGCGATCGTCATCGGCGTCGCCTTCCTGATGGGCTTCCGCACCGGTGCGAGCTTCGGCGCCTGGCTCGGCGTGGTCGGCATCCTGGTGCTCTTCACGCTCGCCCTGACGTGGCTGGCCGTCGTGGCCGGCCTCTCGGCCAAGACCGTGGACGGCGCGAGCGCGTTCAGCTACCCGCTGATCTTCCTGCCGTTCATCAGCTCGGCGTTCGTGCCGACCGAGTCGATGCCGGGCCCGGTGGCCTGGTTCGCCGAGAACCAGCCGGTGACCTCGATCGTCGACTCGCTGCGGGCCCTGTTCGCGGGGCAGCCCGTCGAGTCCGACCTGTGGGTCGCACTCGCGTGGCTCGTCGGCATCCTCGTCGTCGCCTTCGTCTGGGCCATGGCGGTCTACCGGAAGCGGCTGCGCTGAGCCCCCTTCGCGACCCGGACTCGCACCCCTCGACGCCCCGCGTCCCCTGCACCCGCAGGGACGCGGGGCTTCGTCGTACGCACCCGCAGCAGGGAACCCGCGGTGAGTCTGAAACGGATCGTCGTCGCCGGGCCCGCGGGGTGCACACTGGAGCCATGGCATCCGAGGATCCCGCCCAGTCCCCCGCCGGTCTGCACGAGTCCGCATCGCTCTCCGATGACGGCGAGGCGCGCAGCGTCGCCGATGTCGTCGAACGGCTGGCGACCAAGTACCCCGAGGTCGATCGCGCCGAGGTGGAGCGCATCGTCCGCACCGAGCATCACGAGTTCGACGGCAAGCCCGTGCGCGACTTCGTGCCCGTGCTCGTCGAGAAGGCGGCGAAGAAGCAGATCAAGGCCATCGCGAAGGCCTGATCGGATGACCGGCGCGGACGGGTTCGCGCTCGCGATCGTGCCGCACGGCGACGCCGGCCGCTTCGACGCCGGCCGAGCGGCCGCCCGCGAGGCGCTGCACCGGCTCACCGGCCGGGATGCCGAGGAGTTCCGCATCGAGGCCCGGTGCCCCGACTGCGGCGGCCCGCACGGACGCCCCCTCGTCGTCGGCGAACCGGGCCTGCACGTGTCGATCACGCACGCCGACGGACGGGCGGTCGCGGTCGCCGCACGCGTGCCCGTCGGCGTCGACGCCGAACCCGTCACGACGAACGTCGATCGACTCGCCGCGGCTGCCTCGCTCCTCGACCAGAGTGCGCGGGAGCTTCCGCCCCTCGAGGCGTGGACCGCCGCGGAGGCCGTGCTCAAGGCCGACGGCCGGGGGCTGCGCGTGGACCCGTCCGCCGTCCGGTTCGAGGACGGCGGCGCGAGCATCGCTCCCGGGCAGCGGCGCTACCGCATCCTCCGGCCCGACGCCCGGCCCGACGGGCGGCCCGACGGTGCGGGCGGGCTCGCGATCGCCGTCGCCCTCGCGATCGCTCCCGTCGCCGGCTGATTCCGGCTCGGCCGATCCCGGCCCGGCTCAGCCGCGTCGTCTCGTCGGCTTCGCCGCGGGCAGCCGCGGCAGCGCGGGCTCCAGCAGCCACGCGTCGAAGAGCGAGTCCAGCGCGTCATCCTCGTCGGCGAAGCCGCCGGTGAGCTCGCGGAACTCGGCGGTACCCGCCGAGGCGTGACGGTAGCGCTCGCACCACGCGCGCAGCAGGGCGAAGAACTGGTCGTCGCCGAGTTGCAGGCGCACGGCGTGCACGAGGCAGGCGCCGCGCTTGTAGACGCGATCGTCGAAGAGCAGGTCGGGCCCGGGGTCGCCGAGCACGAGGTCGCGCGGGAGCCCCGCGAGCATCCGGTGCGCCCGCCGTGCCAGCGCATCGGCGGACTCGCGACCGTCGGCCTCCGACCAGAGCCACTCCGCATAGCAGGCGAACCCCTCGTTGAGCCAGATGTCGCCCCAGCCGATGAGCCCGACGCTGTTGCCGAACCACTGGTGCGCGAGCTCGTGGGCGATGAGCCGTTCCGAACCGCCGTGCCCGTCGGCGTGCGTCGACCCGAACGTCGCCATGCCCTGGGACTCCAGCGGGATCTCGAGCGGGTCCTCGGTGACGACGATCGTGTAGGTCGGGAACGGGTAGGGGCCGAATCGCTCCTGGAACGCCTCGAGCATCCGCGCGACCGGAGCGAAGTCCTTCAGCACCGGCCGTGCGAGCGCCGGCGGGAACGCGAGCAGCCACTCGACGCCCGCCGAATGCCGCGGCTCCATCGTGTAGCGGCCGATCTGCACCGCCGCCAGGTACGTCGACGTCGGCTCCGCCTGGAAGTACTCCCAGCGACCGCGACCGCGCGCGACCGAGTGGTCGACGAGCTGCCCCGTCGCCAGCACCGTGTAGGGCTCCTCCGTCGTCACGGCGATGCGGTACGACGCCTTGTCGTCCGGCCGGTCGTTGCACGGGAACCAGGTCGGCGCGCCGACGGGCTGCGCCGCGACGAGCACGCCGTCCTCGAGCTCCTCCCACCCGATCGTGCCCCAGCGGGAGCGCCGCGGGCGCGGAGACCCGTCGTACTCGATCTCGACCTCGAACTCGGCGCCCGCCGCCAGGGGCTTCGCGGGCTTCACCGTGACGTGCGTCGCCGATTGGGCGAACCGGGTGCGCCGGTCGCCGTCGAGCTTCACCCGCTTCGCGCGCAGGTGCACGAGATCGAACGGGATGACCGTGAGCGGGACGTTCGCCCGGGCGCGGATGACCGCACGGGCGTTCAGCCGGTTCGTCGAGGTGCGGTAGTCGAGGTCGAGATCGTAGGAGCGCACCGAGTACGCATCCGAGCCCGAACGCGGCACGTACTCGTGCGGGCGTCGCGGTCCGTCCGTCATCAGGCCGCCCCGCGGTGGTAGTCGCGCACGACGACCGCCCGCCACGGGCCGATCGGGTTGCCGCTCCAGCGGCTGGAGCGCGGCACGGTCTCGCCGCGCATGACGAGCGAGGCCGGACCGATCGTCGCGTCCTCGCCGATGCGCGCCGCCGGCAGGATGACGCTGTGCGGGCCGAGCGTGCCGCCGCGCTCGATGAGGACCGTATCCATGCTCATGATTCGATCATGGAAGAGGTGGGTCTGCACGACGCAGCCCCGGTTCACCGTCGAGGCGTCCTCGAGCGTGACCAGGTCGGCCTCGGGCAGCCAGTAGCTGTCGATCCAGACGCCGTGGCCGATGCGGGCGCCGAGGCTGCGCAGCCACCACACGAGTGCCGGCGTGCCGGCCGCGCTCGTCGCGAACCAGGGGGCGGCGACCATCTCGGTGAAGGTGTCCGACACTTCGCTCCGCCAGATGAACGACGACCAGAGCGGATGCTCGCCGGGACGGACCCGGCCGAGCAGGACCCACTTGGCGACCGTGCTGATGCCCGCGGCCACCGCGCCGGTGGCGAGCAGCACCGGACCGCTGAGGAGGGCCGCCACGAGGACGCCCCACTCCTGCACGAGCGCCGCGAGGACGAGCAGCACGCCGAGCCCGATGCCGCAACTCACGATCACCGGCACGATGCGCAGCGCCTCCCACAACGTGCGGGCCACGCGGAGGCGGTACGGCGGATCGAACGTGCGTTCCTCCTCGGCGTCCTGCGCGTGGCGGCGCAGCTTCACGGGCGGCGAGCCGAGCCACGAGGTGCCCGCCTTCGCCTTGCGCGGCGCGACGGAGAGCACCGCGACGAGGCCGTCGCGGGGAACCCGGTTGCCCGCCCCGGCGATACCGGAGTTGCCGAGGAACGCGCGCGGGCCGATGCGCACCGCGGCGATGCGCACGTAACCGCCGCCGAGCTCGTAGCCCGCGACGAGCGTGTCGTCGGCGAGGAACGCGCCGTCGCCGATCGAGGTCATGCCCGGCAGCAGCAGCACCGTCGAGGCCTCGACGTCGCGGCCGACGTCGGCGCCGAGCATCCGGAGCCAGACGGGCGTGAAGAGGCTCGAGTAGAGCGGGAAGAGGACCGTTCGGGCGAGATCGAGCAGCCGCTCGATCGACCACACCTGCCAGCCCGTGCGGCCGCGCACCGGGAAGACGCCCTCGCGCAGCCCGAAGCCGAGCAGGCGCACGAGCAGCACGACGAGCCCGGCGATGACGATGCCGGCTACGAGGGTCGCCGGCACGAGCATGCCGAGCGCGCGCCACGCGGCGTCCCCGAGATCGGCCGACCCCCGGATCGCCGCGGCGACGAGCGCCCCGCCCGCCACGAATCCGGCGACGGGCACGAGCGAGACGGCCACCGACGCGGCCGAGTAGGCGAGCACCCAGCGCGTTCGCAGCGGCGGGCGCTCCTCGGGCCACCAGTGCCGTGCCCGGCCGACGCGCACGGCGGGCGAGCCGGCCCACTCCTGGCCGTTCGGCACGCGACCGAACACCGAGGAACCCGGCGCCACGCTCGCGTGCTTGCCGATACGGGCGCCCGGCATGAGCGAGCTGCGGGCGCCGATGGAGGCGCCGGCGCCGATGCGGATCTCGCCGACGCGCACGAGGTCGCCGTCGATCCAGTACCCGGCGAGGTCGACCTCGGGCTCGATGGACGCGCCCGAGCCGATGCGCAGCATCCCGGTCACCGGCGGCAGCGCGTGCAGGTCGACGCCGGGGGCGATGCGGGCTCCGAGCGCCCGGGCGTAGTAGGTGATCCACGGGGCACCGGCGAGGCTCGCGGCGCCGACCTGATGGGCGACCTGCTCGGCGAACCACAGGCGCAGGTGCACGCTGCCGCCGCGCGGGTAGTCGCCCGGTTGCAGGCCCGCGAGCACGAGCTTGGCGACCACGACGGCGATCGCCATCCGGCCCCACGGCGTGACGAAGACGAGGAGGCCGACGAGCAGCCACGGCCACGACACCGGCGGGAACGCCCCGAAGCCGCCGAGCGGCTGGAGGACGGCCACCGCGGTGAGGAGGTAGAGCATCCAGCGGATGCCGCTCAGGATGAAGAGCGGGATGCCGAGCAGCGTCTGCAGCACCTGCATGGTGCGGGGCGTACGGGGCACGGTGTGGGTCGAGTCGGCGCTCGAGAACTCGGCCGAGTCGGCGAGCGCCGCCGCCATCGCGCCGAACCGCGGCGTCGCGTAGACGTCGGCCACCGTGAAGTCCGGATGCCGTTCGCGCACGAGCGAGACCAGCTGCGCCGCAGCGAGCGATCCGCCGCCCAGGTCGAAGAAGTTGTCGTCCGGGCCGCCGACGCCGAGGCCGAGCACCGTGCGCCAGTCGCCCGCGAGCGCGTCGGCGACGGGATCGAGGCCGGTCGGCTCCCCGGCGCCGTCGTCCTCGAGCGGCCACGGCAGCGCCGCCCGGTCGACCTTGCCGGAGGTGCGCACCGGCAGTTCGTCGACGACGGCGAGGAGCGGCACGAGCGCGCCCGGCAGCTCGGCGCGGAGCCGGGCGAGCGCGGCCGGACGGTCGAAGGCCTCGCGCTCGGGGACGGCGAGGTAGCCGACGAGCACGTCGTTGCCCGCGGCGCTGCGCCGCACGGCCGCGGCGGCGCCCGAGACGCCCGGCAGATCCTGGAGGGCGGACTCGATCTCGCCGAGCTCGATGCGGCGGCCGCCGACCTTCACCTGGTCGTCGGCGCGGCCGAGGTAGAACAGCCCGTCGGGGTCGAGCCGCACGAGGTCGCCGCTGCGGTACGCCCGCTCCCAGCCGAGGGAGGGCATCGGCGCGTACTTCGCGGCATCCTTCTCGGGGTCCAAGTAGCGGGCCAGGCCGACGCCGCCGATGATGAGCTCGCCCGAACCGCCGTCGGCGACGGGCGCGCCGGTCTCGTCGACGACCGCGAGCACCCAGCCGTCGAGCGGCAGTCCGATGCGGACCGGTTCGCCCGCGTGCATCTGCGCCGCACTCGCGACGACGGTCGCCTCGGTCGGCCCGTAGGTGTTCCAGACCTCCCGGTCGTCGACCGCGAGCCGGTTGACGAGCTCCGGCGGGCAGGCCTCGCCGCCGAAGATCAGCAGCCGCACGGTGTCGAGCGCCTCCGGCGGCCAGAGCGCCGCGAGCGTCGGCACCGTCGAGACGATCGTGATGCGCCGCGACGAGAGCCAGGGTCCGAGGTCCATGCCGCTGCGCACGAGGCTGCGGGGCGCCGGCACGAGGCACGCGCCGTGGCCCCACGCGAGCCACATCTCCTCGCAGGACGCGTCGAAGGCGACCGAGAGGCCCGCGAGCACGCGGTCGGTCGGTCCGATCGGCTCGTCCTGGAGGAACAGGCGCGCCTCGGCGTCGACGAACGCGGCGGCCGAACGATGCCGCACGGCCACGCCCTTCGGCGTCCCGGTCGAACCCGAGGTGAAGATGATCCACGCGTCGTCCTCGGGGCGCGGCGGCTCGACGATCGGCAGGGTGCCGGTCGGGGCGCGGAGCCCGAGGTCGTCGACGACGTCGGAGGGCGCAGTGCCGCCGAGCGACGGCACGTACCCGTCGGCGGTCAGCACGCCGACGACGCCGGCCTCGCCGAAGACGAGGCTCGCGCGCTCGTCGGGGTCGTCGACGTCGACCGGCACGTAGGCGGCGCCGATCGCGAGCACGCCGAGGATGCCGAGGTAGAGGTCGCGGTTGCCGGAGGGCATCCGCACGCCCACCCGGTCGCCGCGGCGCACGCCGGCCTCGTGCAGGTTGACGGCGACGCCGTCGACGAGCCGCAGGAGCTGCCGATAGCTGACCGCGCCGCGGTCGTCCTCGATGGCGGAGGCATCCGGTTCGCGCGCGGCGCTGTCGCGGAGGACGTCGAGCAGGGTCCGTGCTGGTGGCGCGAGTTCCTCGTCACCGAGCGTGCCCGTCGACAGCGTCATCCTGGTCCTTCCCCCGGTGGCCGATCGCCGCCCCACGCTACGAGGCGATCGTGACCGGACGGTGAACGGCCGGTGCGTCCGCGGAACAGAGTATCCGCGCGCGCACGGACTACTCCGCGTCGAGCTCCTCGAAGAGCGTCAACTGGAGCGCCGCAGGCCCGGCGAGGCGCGAGTTCAGCGAACGCCACGGGGTCTCGCGCGGCTCGGCGAGCAGCGACGCGCCGGCGTCGAGCGCGGTGCGCGTCGCCTCGGCGGCGTCCGCCACCTCGAGCGCCACCCGCAGCGGCGCGCTCGCGGCCGCGGCCGAACCGTCGGTCTCGACGCCGTCGATGAGGCGCACCTGCCCGGGGTTGGAGAGCTCGAGCGTCGCACGCCCGGCGTCGAGGATCACGACGCGCGCGTCGCCCTCGCCCTCGTAGGACTCGGACTCGGGCATCCCGAGCGCGTCGCGGTAGAACGCGACCGCCTCGTCGAAGTCGACGCCCTCGGGCACCGACACCACCAATCGCAGCTGGCGCACGGCGCCCGGTTTCGCAGTATCCATGCCGTTTGCAACCGGATGACGCCCGCCGCTGTTCCCGCCGGGAACGCCCGGCCGGAGCGGCGCCGGTCAGCCCGTCGCGTCCGAGAGGTGGCGCGCCCCGTGGCCGAGCACCTTCACGACGAGGCCGTAGCGGCGCAGGGTGCGGATCGTGCGCGCCGCCTCGTCGGGGGTGCGGCCGAGGGCGCGCTCGTTCACCACGACGAGCACGTCGCCGGGCTGGAGCGTCGAGAACAGCCGCCCGAGGCGCTGCTCCCAGTCCTCGAGCGCCTGCGGGGCCGGGAACTTGAAGTCGAGGATCTGCACGCCGAAGGTCGCGAGGTCGGTGCGCTGCTGGAGGATCGGGGGCATGTCCTCGCGGGCGACGACGAGGCCCACGAGCCGCGAGCCCTCGGGCCGCGCCCGCCACCAGTCGTGGTTGCGCTGGAGCTGCTCGAAGCACACCGGGCACTCGATCGCCGCGTGGGTGTGGTCGTGCTCGGGCGTGAGGGCGCCCGCCGGGCCGGGGGCACCGGTCTGATTCGTCATCGCGTCCGTCGTCCTTCCGCACGGAACCGCCTCCCGTGCCCGACCATTGTCGCCGAATCGGCGACGAGCCGGCACCTTGGAGTCCGAGATCCCGGCCGCGCGCCGCTCGGGCTTCAGGCGGATCGGTAGGCACCGCCGTCGAGGTCCTCGACGAGCGTCGGATGCACCGGCGCCCAGCCGAGCAGTTCGCGGGTCGCCTCGCTCGATGCCGGGAGGTCGGCGCCGTAGAGCGCCCCGAGCCAGCCGAAGTGCTCGGCCGCGTCGGCGGGGTCGATCGATACCGTCGGCACGCCGAGGCTGCGCCCGATCGCCGCGGCGATCTCGCGCGTCGGGACGCCCGATTCGGCGACGGCGTGCACACGCGTGCCCGCGGGAGCGGTCTCGACCGCGAGGGCCACGAGTTTCGCCGCGTCGAGGCGGTGCACGGCGGGCCACCGGTTCGCGCCGTCGCCGATGAACGCCGCGACGCCGTGGCGATGCGCGGTCTCGACGAGCACGTTCGTGAATCCGTGGTCGCCCGCTCCGTGCACGGTCGGGGCGAAGCGCAGGGCCATCGAGCGGATGCCCCGATCGGCGAAGCCGAGGGCGAGGGGCTCGACGCCGCCGCGGGGGGCGTCCGGCGTGCGGTACGCGGAGGCGTCCGCTTCGGTCACCGGACGGCCGAGCGCGAACCCGGCGACGCCGGAGGCGAACGCGAAGGGCTTGCCGGAGCCGGCCAGCGCATCGCCGAACGTCTCGACGACGGCCCGCTCCGTGCGGCCGGCGCCCGCGTAGTCGCTGAAGTCGTGGTTGAACCCGAGGTGGAGCACGCCGTCGGCGGCGGCGGCCTGCTCGGCGAGCAGATCGAGGTCGGCGAGAGCGCCCCGGACGGCGCGGCCGCCAGCGCCCTCGATCCTGGCGGCGGACGCCTCGGAGCGGGCGAGCCCGACGATCTCGTGGCCGGCCGCGAGGAGTTCGGCGATCGAGGCGGAGCCGATCCAACCGGAGGCTCCGGTGACGAAGATGCGCATGACGGGTCCCTTCCGAGCCGGTGCGCAGGCGGATCTCGTCGCACGTCGCGGCCCATGTCAGTAACTGACATCAGTGTACACCTGTGATGTCAGCCTGTGCCATCACTAGACTCGGAGCATGGCACGTTGGGAGCGCGACGCCCCGGGACGGCTCGCGCGCGCCGCGCTCGAGCTCTTCGGCGAGCGCGGGTACGAGCAGACGACCGTCGCTGCCATCGCCGAGCGCGCCGGCGTGACGGAGCGCACCTTCTTCCGCCACTACGCCGACAAGCGCGAAGTGCTCTTCGACGGCTCCAACGCGCTGCAGCAGGTCGTGGTGGCGTCCGTCGCCGAGGCCCCGGCGTCGGCCGAACCCGCCGACCTCGTCGGCGCGGCCGTCGCCGCAGGCGGCGCACTGCTCGCCGAACGACGCGACTTCGCCCGGCAGCGCGCCGCCGTCATCGCCGCCGAGCCGGGTCTCCAGGAGCGCGAGCTGCTGAAGCTCGAACGCATGACGGCGGCCGTCGCCGAGGCGCTCCGCGCGCGCGGCATCGCGGACGTCGACGCCGAGCTCCTGGCACGGGCGGGCGTCGCGGCCTTCCACCTCGGCTTCGCCCGCTGGCTCGTCGAGGAGGGCGACGGGCTCGACGCCGGCATCCTCGCCGCGTACGCGCGGTTGCGCCGGCTCGTCGCCTGAGCGACGCCGCCCGGACTCGGACTCGGGACCGGGACCGGGACCGGGACCGGGACCGGGGTCGAGGATGTCGGCGGGGCCGCGTAACGTTCGCCGCGGAGCATCCGCATCGACGCGAGGAGTCGTCCCATGGCCGAAGTCGCACCCGTCCAGCCCTGCCTGTGGTTCGATCACCAGGCGAAGGAGGCGATGGAGTACTACGTCGCCCTGTTCCCGAACTCGCGGATCCGCTCGATCACCCCGTACCCCGACGAGTCGCTCGACGAGCACTTCGAGGGCATGACCGAGCGGGTGCTGAACGGCGAGTTCACCCTGAACGGCGTCGACTTCGTCTGCCTCGACGGCGGGCCGATGTTCCCGTTCACGGAAGCCGTCTCGTTCGTCGTGCACTGCGCCGACCAGGCCGAGATCGACCGCTACTGGGCGGCGCTCTCCCACGTGCCCGAGGCCGAGCAGTGCGGCTGGTGCAAAGACCGCTTCGGCGTAAGCTGGCAGATCGTGCCCGCGAACATGGGCGAGCTCACCCGCACGCCCGCGCAGATCCAGGTGATGATGGGCCAGCACAAGATCGTCATCGCCGAACTCGAAGCCGCGGGCTGAGCAGCTGCCGCCCGGTTCCCCGAGGACCGGTACGCACCGGATGTCACAACCGGCGCCGTCACCCGGTCTGAGTTGTCGAGTCGTCGCGCCGCGGCGGCCGAACGAAGGGGGTTCCCATGTCCGAACCGCAGCAGCCGACCGTCGTGCTCGTCCACGGCGCATTCGCCGAGTCCGCGAGCTGGAACGGCGTCATCCGCGCCCTGTACGCCGAGGGCGTCGTCTCGACGGCCGTCGCCAACCCGCTCCGCGGTCTCGCGGGCGACGCCGCCTACGTGCGCGACGTGATCGCGTCGATCGAGGGGCCCGTCGTGCTCGTCGGCCACTCCTACGGCGGGCTCGTCATCAGCGAGGCGTCGGCCGGGAACGACCGCGTCGCGGGCCTCGTCTACGTCTCGGCCTTCACGCCGTCGGCGGGCGAATCCGCCTTCTCGCTCTCGGCGAGCGAGCCCGGCTCCACCCTCGGCGACGCCATCGTGCCGCGCCCCCTCGCCGGCGGCGGCGTCGAGTTCGCCATCGACCGGGCGAAGTTCCGCGACCAGTTCGCCGCCGACGTCGACGTCCAGACCGCCGGGCTCATGGGCGCCACGCAGCGGCCCGTGACCGAGGCCGCGCTCCGCGACCCGGTGCAGGCCGTCGCGCCCGGCTGGACCGATCGCCCGTCGTGGCACGTCTGGGGCGCCGAGGACCGCAACATCCCCGCCGCCGTGGCACGGGCGGGCGCCGAGCGCGCCGGTGCGCGTGCCGCCGTCGAGCTCGCGGGCGCCTCGCACGCCACCCCGGTCTCGCGTCCCGAGGAGGTCGCCGCGCTCATCTTGCAGGCGGTCCGAGCACTCGCCGACGAGCGCGTCGCCGCCTGACCCATGGGCGGAACGAGCGGGCGGGCGGGGTCGACGGACGCTGCCCGCCCGGGCATCCTGGACCGGAACGGGACGGAGGCGGCAGTCGGGATGGACGCGGACCTCGACGCAGCGCTCGCGGTGTTCACCGCCGTGCGCGGGCGGCTCTTCGGCATCGCCTACCGGATGCTCGGCAGCGCCTCCGAGGCGGAGGACCTCGTGCAGGACGCGTGGCTGCGCTGGCAGTCGACGGATCGGCGCGTCGTGCTCGATCCGCCGGCCTTCCTCGCCACGACTACGACGCGGCTCGCCATCAACGCGCTGCAATCGGCCCGCGTGCGCCGCGAGACCTACATCGGCCCGTGGCTGCCCGAGCCCGTCGACACGAGCGCCGATCCGACGCTCGGTGCCGAACGCACCGAAGCCCTCGGGTTCGCCGTGCTCTCGATGCTCGAACGGCTGACGCCCACCGAGCGCGCCGCCTACGTGCTCCGCGAGGCCTTCGACTACGAGTACGCCCAGATCGCCGAGATCGTCGACTGCTCGCAGGCCGCCGCCCGGCAGCTCGTGAGCCGCGCCCGCAAGCACCTCGCCGGCGAGGCCCGCCGCGAGGTCGAGCCGGACGAGCAGCGGCGCCTGCTCACCGCGTTCGTCGCCGCCGCCCGAACGGGCGACCTCGCCCAGCTCGAGCGCCTCTTCGCCGAGGACGTCGTCTCGTACTCCGACGGGGGCGGCGCCGTTCGGGCATCCAAGTTCCCCGTGCGCAGCCGCGAGACGGTCGCGAAGTTCGTGCGCGCGTTCCACACCCACTTCTGGGAGGGCGTCGACGTCGAGGAACGCGAGGTCAACGGGCAGCCCGCGATGCTGCTCTCGAAGGAGGGCGCGGTCTTCGCCGTGCTCGCGATCGTCGCGTCCGAACGGGGCATCGACCAGGTGCTGTGGCTGATGAACCCCGCGAAGCTCGGCGCCGTGGCCGGCCGTGCCGCGTGACGACATCGCCGGCGGACTGCGCGACGCGCTCGACGCCGGCGATGAACTCGCGCTCGCGGCACTGCTGCACCCGGACGTGCGGATGCTCGTCGACAGCGGCGATTCGGACGGCGTCGATGCGCGCGGCCGCGCCGCGGTCGCCCGCTTCCTGCTCGCACGGCGGGCACGACGGCGCGGGGACGTGCTCGAGCCCGTGCAGGTCAACGGCTGCCCCGGTCTCGCGGTGCGGCGCGGCGACGGGCTCGTGGTCGGCGTGCTCGCCGCCGATGTCGGCCCGGACGGCCGGATCGAAGCGGTGTGGCTCTCGACGTCCGCGCCGAAGCTCGCCCACTGGAATCGCGGGCGGTCCGGCGCGGACTGACGGGTCGGCTCGCGGATCGGACGGCATCCGTCACAGATCGAGCCCCTGCCCGGTCTGAGCTTCCGACGGCGGCGGGAGCGGCCTGCCGTCCGGACGGAAGGAAGCATCATGAAGATCGTCGTCATCGGCGGCACCGGCCTCATCGGCTCGAAGGTCGTCTCCCTCCTGGCGGAGCACGGCCACGAGGCCGTCGCGGCCTCCCCGAACACGGGCGTCAACACCCTCACCGGCGAAGGCGTCGCCGAGGCGCTCAACGGCGCCGACGTCGTCGTCGACGTCTCGAACTCCCCCTCGTTCGCCGACGCGGACGTGCTCGACTTCTTCACCCGCTCGACGGGCATCCTGCTCGACGCCGAGCGCGAGGCAGGCGTCGACCACCACGTTGCGCTGTCGATCGTGGGCGCCGATCGGCTCCCGGGCAGCGGCTACTTGCGCGCCAAGGTCGCCCAGGAGGCGCTCATCACCGCATCGGGGCAGCCGTACACGATCCTGCGCGCCACCCAGTTCTACGAGTTCCTCCCCCGCATCGCCGACTCGGCGACCGTCGACGGCACCGTGCACCTGCCCGTCGGGCTCATGCAGCCGATCGCCGCGGCCGAGGTCTCCGCGGCCGTCGCGAAGGCCGCCGTCGCCGAGGCGCTGAACGGCGTCGCCGAGATCGGCGGGCCCGAGCGCCTGCCGATGTCCGAGTACGTCGAGCGCGCCCTCCGGGCGACCGGCGACGAGCGCACCGTCGTCGGCGACCCCGCCGCACAGTACTTCGGCACGCTGCTCGAGGGCGACGAGCTCACGACGACGCATCCCGACGCGACGATCTCGGCGACCACCTACGAGGCCTGGTCGGCCGCGCAGCCGGCCGCCGCGAAGTAAGGGGCGACGCCATGCGCATCGCGGTGATCGGCGGGACGGGCCTCATCGGCACCCGCATCGCGGCCCGGCTCCAGGCGGCCGGGCACGACGTCGTGGTCGCCTCGCGCGCGAGCGGCGTCGACTCGTACTCCGGCACGGGGCTCGCCGAGGCGCTCGCCGGGGCGGAGGCCCTCATCGACGTGTCGAACTCGGGCTACCTCGACGAGCGCGAGGCGATGGAGTTCTTCTCCGGCTCGACGCAGAACCTGATCGCGTACGGCGCCGCGGCGGGCGTCGGCCACCACGTCGCCCTCTCGGTCGTCGGCACCGACCGGCTCGCGCGGGGCGAGGGCGGCTACTTCGCCGCGAAGGAGGCCCAGGAGCGGCTCATCCGGAACTCGGGCCGGCCGTACACGATCGTGCACGCGACCCAGTTCTTCGAGTTCATCCAGGCGATCGCCGACTCCGCCTCGATCCGGCACGTCGTGCGGCTCTCGAACGCGTTCATCCAGCCGATGGCCGCGGACGACGTCGCCGACGCGACGATCGGCGCGGCCCTCGCCGGTCCGGTGGACGGCATGGTCGAGTTCGGCGGTCCGGAGCGCTTCCGCCTCCACGAGATCGTGCAGCGGGGCCTGCGGATCCGTCAGGATCCCCGCGAGGTGCTCGCCGACCCGCTCGCCGAGTACTTCGGGACGCGACTGGAGGAGGAGGACCTGCTCCCCGGACCGGACGCGTCGCTCGCGCCGACCCGGTTCGCCGACTGGCTCGCCGCGGGCGGGCGCATCAACGCGGCGGCCGTGCCGCTCGGTCTCCGCGGCTGAGCGCACCGCGCGCACGCAGCGGCGCGGAGCGCGGCGACCGGTTCACCCGGCCGCCGCGCCCG
>NZ_WSTA01000035.1 GCF_009789225.1 Agromyces seonyuensis
ACACCGGACTCAGCGACGAAGAAGGCCTCTGGACCAGGAAAGGCTGGGCCGGACGCAGCTGACACGCCCGAGACATCCACTCTTTCTGGCCGATAACCCGACGCCCCGCGACGACGGCTGTGGAGGAATCGCCGATCGACCGGCATCCGGAGAGCGGCGCGGTCGCCGGGAACGCAAGCTCCCTGGAAACGGCCTCCCCGGAAACGACAGAACCCCCGCCGAATCCGGCGGGGGTTCTGTGTGCGGGAGCCTCGTCGGCGTCCCGGAAAGAAGGGGGCGGCACCCATTGGGGGGAACAGGTGCCGCCTCGGCGGCGCGAGGATTGGGGGGAATCCGTGGCGCCGCAGGCCTCGAAACGAGTTGTTCGGGCAGGAACAAGAATACGGATTCCCGGTCCATGCGCAAGTACTGAATGTCCGCATTTGTGCTGACATACAGAACACTGTGCGGAACCCCACAGAGAGCACCGCCTGACGAGCATCCTTCACCGTCCGTCGCAGAGACGCAACCGTTCGTCCGAACGGGCAGCCGGCCGCGTCACCCCACCTCCGGGAGGCGGGGTAGGGTGCCGTTCTGGGCGAGGTCGCCCGTGCCCGAACCGGCCACTTCCGCAAAGGAGCGAAGTAGAACATGACCGTCGAGATCGATCACAACCTCGAGGAGATCCGCCGCTTCCGACCGTCGCCGGAGTTCGCGGCGCAGTCCATCGCCGGCCCGGAACTCGCCGAGGCCGCCGCCGCCGATCGGCTCGGCTTCTGGGCCGACCAGGCCCGCGAACTGCTGACCTGGTCGAAGCCGTTCACCAAGACGCTCGACTGGTCGAACCCGCCGTTCGCGACGTGGTTCGAGGACGGTGAACTGAACGTCGCGGCGAACTGCCTCGACCGGCACGTCGAGAACGGTCTCGGCGACCGCGTCGCGATCCACTGGGAGGGCGAGCCCGGCGACAGCCGTGCGATCACGTACGCGCAACTCACCGACGAGGTCAAGCGTGCGGCGAACACGCTCGAGTCGCTCGGCGTCGCCGACGGCGACCGCGTCGCCATCTACATGCCGCTCGTCCCCGAGGCGATCGTGGCGATGCTCGCCTGCGCCCGCATCGGCGCCATCCACTCGGTCGTCTTCGGCGGGTTCTCCAGCGACTCGCTCGCTTCCCGCATCGACGACGCGCAGGCCAAGCTCGTCATCACGGCCGACGGCGGCTACCGCAAGGGCAAGGTCTTCCCGCTGAAGCCCACCGTCGACGAGGCCGTCGCCAAGACCGCCGGATCGGTCGAGCACGTGCTCGTCGTGCGACGCGGCGAGAACGAGGTCGGCTGGGTCGCCGACCGCGACCTCTGGTGGCACGACTCGGTGGCCACGGCCTCGAACGAGCACGTCGCCCCCGCCTTCGGAGCCGAGCACCCGCTCTTCATCCTCTATACGTCCGGCACGACCGGGAAGCCCAAGGGCATCCTGCACACCTCGGGCGGCTACCTGACGCAGGCGGCGTTCACGCACAAGAACGTCTTCGACCTGCACCCCGAGCGCGACGTCTACTGGTCGACGGCCGACGTCGGCTGGATCACGGGACACACGTACGTCGTCTACGGACCGCTCGCGAACGCCGCGACGACCGTGGTCTACGAGGGCACGCCCGACAGCCCGCACCCGGGCCGCTGGTGGGAGATCATCGAGAAGTACGGCGTCACGATCTTCTACGCCGCGCCGACCGCGATCCGCTCGTTCATGAAGCAGGGCCGCGCGATCCCGCAGTCCTTCAACCTGCGCAGCCTCCGCCTCCTCGGCTCGGTCGGCGAACCGATCAACCCCGAGGCCTGGGTCTGGTACCGCCACGTCATCGGCGGCGGGTCGATCCCCGTGGTCGACACGTGGTGGCAGACGGAGACCGGCGCGATCATGATCTCCGCCTTGCCCGGCATCACCGACCTCAAGCCCGGCAGTGCGCAGACGCCGATCCCGGGCGTCTCCATCGACATCGTGGATGACTCGGGCACCCCCGTCGACGACACGAACGGCGGCCTGCTCGTCGTCACCGAGCCCTGGCCGTCGATGCTCCGCGGCATCTGGGGCGACCCGGAGCGCTTCAAGGAGACGTACTGGGAGAAGTTCGGCGACAAGTACTTCGCCGGCGACGGCGCCCGCCGCGACGAGGACGGCGACATCTGGCTCCTCGGCCGCGTCGACGACGTCATGAACGTCTCCGGCCATCGCCTCTCGACCACGGAGATCGAGTCGTCGCTCGTCGCCCACCCGTACACGGCCGAGGCCGCCGTCGTCGGCGCCGCCGACGAGACCACGGGCCAGGCCGTCGTCGCGTTCGTCATCCTCAAGGAGAGCCAGAAGGCCCACGCCGCGGACGTCGCCGCGACGAGCGAGGAGCTGCGCGCCCACGTCGCCCGCCAGATCGGCGCGATCGCACGTCCGCGCCAGGTCTTCATCGTGCCGGAACTGCCGAAGACCCGCTCGGGCAAGATCATGCGGCGTCTGCTGCGCGACCTCGCCGAGGGTCGCCAGGTCGGCGACACGACGACCCTCGCCGACACCTCGATCATGGAGGTCATCGAGGCGCAGCTCGTCAAGTAGCGCCGACGACGGATGCCCCGTGCCGCGGTCCCCTTCCGGGTTCCGCCGCACGGGGCATCCGCGCGTCTCGGGATGCTCCGCTGCGGAGCATCCTCGTCAGGAGAACGCGACGATCAGCTCGACCTCGACGGGCGAGTCGAGCGGCAGCACGGCGACGCCGACGGCGCTGCGCGCGTGCCGGCCGGCCTCGCCGAAGATCTCCCCGAGCACCTCGGACGCTCCGTTGACGACGCCCGGCTGGCCGATGAACGCCGGGTCGCTCGCGACGAAGCCGACGACCTTGACGACGCGTGTCACGCGGTCGAGCGAGCCCAGTTCCGCACGCACCGCGGCGAGCGCGTTGAGCGCGGCCTGGCGGGCGTAGCCCTGCGCCTCCTCGGCGGTCACGAGGCCGTCGCCGTCGCCGACCTTGCCGGTGGCCGGCAGCACGCCGGCGACGAAGGGCAGCTGGCCCGCGGTGAAGACGAGGTCGCCGTGGACCGCCGTCGGCACGTAGGCGCCCGCGGGCGTCGCGACGTCCGGGAGCTCGATGCCGAGCTCCGCGAGCTTCGCCTCGGCGCTCACTGCTCGCCCTCGAACTGCTTCGCCGCCTGGGCCGCGGCCTGCGCGCCGGCCGCCGCCGCGTGCGAGGTCTCCTCGCCGACGGGGCGCTTCAGGTAGGCGACGAGCCCGCCGCCCTCGTTCGTGACGATCTGCACGAGCTCCCAGCCCTCCGAGCCCCAGTTGTTGAGGATGGCGGCGGTGTTGTGGATGAGCAACGGGGTCGTGATGTATTCCCAGGCCGGCATCGGCTTCTCCTCGGATCTGTGGTGGAATCTCGGCCGATCAACACCGGCTGCACGGGCGCCGCTCAGGCGCCCTCTCTAGGCTCCCACGATATGTCTGACCCGAACCGACCGGAGCGCACTGCGCCCGGCCGACGCCCCCTGCTCAAGGGGATCGCCGGATTCCTCGGCGCCAGCGTGCTCGCCGGCGTGCTCGTTGCCGTCTCCGTGACCCCGGCGATCGCCGTGACCGGATCGATGGCCAACAACGGCATCGCCCTCTTCGAGAACCTGCCGAGCTACCTGAAGATCGACGATCTCCCCCAGAAGTCGAACATGTACGCGACCGGCGCCGACGGAGCGCCGGTCCTGCTCGCGTCGTTCTACCAGGACAACCGCGAGATGGTCGAGTGGGACCAGATCAGCCAGTTCGCGAAGGACGCCGCCGTCGCCGGCGAGGACGTCCGCTTCTACGAGCACGGCGGCGTGGACGTCACCGGCACCGTCCGCGCGCTCGTGGCCACGGCCACGGGAGCCGACGTCCAGGGCGGCTCGTCGATCACGCAGCAGTACGTGAAGAACGTCCTCGTCAACAACGGCGTGAGCGAGGCGACCACCGACGAGGAGAAGCAGGCCGCCTACGAGGAGGCCACCGAGGTCTCCGTCGACCGCAAGCTCAAGGAGATGCGCTACGCGATCGCCCTCGAGAAGGAGTACTCGAAGGACCAGATCCTCCAGGGCTACCTCAACATCGCCCACTTCGGCGGCATCACCTACGGCATCCAGGCCGCGGCCGAGTACTACTACGGCATCGACAACTCGCAGCTGAGTATCGCCCAGGCCGCGAGCATCATCGCGATCACGCAGTCGCCGAACACGCTGCGCCTCGACCGGCCCGACAGCGAGACGAACGGCGCCGCGAACGGCTACGCCCTCAACAAGGAGCGCCGCGACTACATCATCGATTCGATGCTCGCGCAGGGCATGATCGACCAGGCCCAGCACGACGAGGCGATCAACACGGTCATCGAGCCGCACATCACCCCGTCCACCAACGGCTGCCAGACCGCCGGCACCGACGGCTCGAGCGGCTTCTACTGCGACTACGTCACCAAGATCATCGAGAACGAGATGGACGACCCGGAGACCCCGGACGTCAACGAGGGCACCGATCTGCTCACGCGCGGCGGCCTCGACATCTACACGACCCTCGACCTCGACGTGCAGGCCGAGACGGTCAGCGCGATCAACGACAACGTGCCGCAGCACTCCGACGCCTTCGACGTGGGCTCCGCGAGCGTCTCGGTCGAGGCCGGCACGGGCCGCGTGCTCGCCATGGCCCAGAACAAGAAGTACAGCCAGGACCCGTCGGTCACCTCGGCCGACCCCACGTACACCGCGGTGAACTACAGCACCGACTACGCCTACGGCGGCTCGACCGGCTTCCAGCCCGGCTCGACCTACAAGGTGTTCACGCTCGCCGAGTGGCTCAACGAGGGCCACAGCCTGTACGAGAACTTCGACGGCAGCGTGCGCCCGATCACGGTCTCGAGTTGCGAGGGCACCGGCGGCACCTGGACCGGCGGCAACGACGACTCGACCACCGCGAACAACGCGCTCAACGCGACGAAGTACTCGGTCAACTCGAGCTTCCTTTCGATGGCGTCCGAGATGGACCTCTGCGACATCAAGACGACCGCGCAGTCGTTCGGGATGCACCGCGCCGACGGCAACGACCTCACGATGTACCCCGCCGACGTGCTCGGCACCCAGGAGATCGCGCCCCTCACGATGGCCGCCGCCTATGCGGGCATCGCCAACGACGGCGTCGTCTGCACGCCCGTCGCGATCGACCGCATCGTCAAGTCCGACGGCAGCGAGCTCGAGGCGCCGAAGACCACGTGCGACGCGGCCGTCGAGCCCGACGTCGCGCACGCCATGCAGTACGCCATGGAGTCGACGTTCGACGGCGGCACCGCCGCCGCGTCCGACCCGGGCACGGGCATCGCGCACATCGGCAAGACCGGCACGACCGACAACGCCGTGTCGACCTGGATGGACGGCGCCAGCTCGAAGGTCTCGACCGTCGTCTGGGTCGGCAACGTCCAGGGCACGGCGAGCATGCGCCAGCAGTGGTTCGACTCGGGCGCCGCCTCGACCGCACGTCACCGCATCTGGCCGCGCATCATGTCGGTCATCGACGGCAAGTACGGCGGCGACGAGTTCACCGACCCCGACCAGACGATGCTGCAGGGCCGCCAGGTCGCCGTGCCCGACGTCACCGGGCTGACGATCGATGCCGCCACGAAGGCGCTCACCGACGCCGGCTTCACCCTCCAGGACGGCGGGGCGGTCGACTCCGACCAGCCGGCCGGGCAGATCGTCTCGTACGACCCGAGCGGTCAGGCGACCGCCGGAGCGACCATCACCGTGCGCACGTCCAACGGCTCCGCGGCGGCATCCGTGCCCGACGTGGTGGGCTCGACGGTGCGCGAGGCGCGCCGCACGCTCGAGGCCGCGGGCTTCACCGTGCAGGTGTCCGGCGACGCCGAGTCCGACTGGGTCGTGACCGCGCAGTCGCCGAGCGGCGGCTCGGGCGCTTCGGCGGGCAGCACGGTCGCCCTGCAGGCGAGCGAACCGGATGACGCCCCGGCCACGACGGAGCCGACCCCGGCGCCGGGCGACGGCGGCGACCGCACCGGCGGCTGACCGCCTCGGGTCCTGCGTCCGCGGGGGAGGAGCCGGAGTACCGGCTCCTCCCCCGCGGTTCATCCGCTACGCTCCTTCGTTATGTCGGACCCGAAACGACCGAGCTCCAACGCGCCCGATCGGCGCACCATGCTCGAAGGCATCGCCGGATTCCTCGGCGTCAGCATCCTCTCCGGCGTGCTCGTCGCCGCCTCCATGGCGCCGGCCATCGCCGTGAGCGGCAGCGTCACCTCCAGCGGCCTGAATCTCTTCGAGAATCTGCCGAACTATCTGGAGATCGACGCGCTGCCGCAGAAGTCGACGATGTTCGCGACCGGCCCCGACGGCCAGCCCGTCCGGCTCGCGGACTTCTACCAGGACAACCGCGAGTCGATCCCGCTCGACAAGATGAGCCAGTTCGCCAAGGATGCCGCGGTCGCGGGCGAGGACGCCCGCTTCTACGAGCACGGCGGCGTCGACCTCACCGGCACGATCCGCGCGGTCGTCGCGACGACCTCGGGCAGCAACGTCCAGGGCGGCTCCTCGATCACGCAGCAGTTCGTCAAGAACGTGCTCATCAACAACGGCGTGAGCGAGGCGAAGACCGACGAGGAGAAGCAGGCCGCCTACGAGGAGGCCACGGCGACGACGCCGGCGCGCAAGCTCAAGGAGATGCGCTACGCGATCGCCATCGAGAAGAAGTACTCGAAGGACCAGATCCTCGAGGGGTACCTCAACATCGCCCATTTCGGCGGCATCACCTACGGCATCCAGGCCGCGTCGAAGTACTACTACGGCGTCGACAACTCCCAGCTGACCGTGGCTCAGGCCGCGAGCATCATCGCGATCACCCAGTCGCCGAACACGCTGCGCCTCGATCGCCCTGACAGCGAGACGAACGGCGCCGCGAGCGGCTACGCGCTCAACAAGGACCGGCGCGACTACATCATCGACGCGATGCTCGCGCAGGGCATGATCGACCAGGCCCAGCACGACGAGGCGATCAACACGGTCATCGAGCCGCACATCACGCCGTCCACCAACGGATGCCAGACCGCCGGCGCCGACGGCTCGAGCGGGTTCTTCTGCGACTACGTCACCAAGATCATCCAGAACGAACTGGACGACGAGACGACGCCGGATGTCAACGAGGGCACGCAGATGCTCAAGACCGGCGGCCTGCAGATCTTCACGACGCTCGACCTCGACCTGCAGAACTCGACCGTCGAAGCGCTCAACGCCAACGTCCCCCAGCACCTCGACTCGGTGGACATCGGCTCCGTCTCGGTGACGGTGCAGCCGGGCACCGGCAAGGTGCTCGCCATGGCCCAGAACAAGAAGTACAGCCAGGACTCGACGGTCACGGCCGCCGATCCCACCTACACGAGCGTCAACTACTCGACCGACTACGAGTACGGCGGCTCCACGGGCTTCCAGCCCGGCTCGACGTTCAAGGTGTTCACCCTCGCCGCATGGCTCACGCAGGGGCACTCGCTCTACGAGAGCTTCAACGGCAGCCTCCGCCCGATCACGGTCTCGAGCTGCGAGGGCACGGGCGGTACCTGGAAGGGCGGCAACGACGACGGCGCGGTCGGCAACAACGCCGTCGATGCGACGAAGTTCTCGATCAACTCGAGCTATCTCGCGATGGCCGAGAAGATGGACCTCTGCGACGTGAAGACGGCCGCGCAGTCGTTCGGCGTGCACCGCGCCGACGGCAACGACCTGAAGATCTACCCGGCCGGCGTGCTCGGCACCGAGGAGGTCGCCCCCCTCACGATGGCCGCGGCCTACGCGGGCATCGCGAACGACGGCGTCTACTGCTCGCCGATCGGGATCGAACGCATCGTCAAGGCCGACGGCACCGACCAGGCGGTCCCGACGTCGGCCTGCAGCGCCTCGGTCACGACCGACGTGGCGCACGCCATGCAGTTCGCGATGCAGCAGGTGTTCGAGGCCGGCGCCACGGCGACGAAGTCGAACACGTACACGGGCGTCCCCCACATCGGCAAGACGGGCACGACCGACAAGGCCGTCGCGACGTGGATGACCGGTGCGAGCACGAAGGCCGCCACGGCGGTGTGGGTCGGCAACGTCCAGGGCTTCCAATCCATGCGAAACCTCACCTTCGACTCGGGGCTCGCCCAGTACGCCCGCCACCGCATCTGGAAGGCCGTCATGACGACGGCCGACAACAAGTACGGCGGCGACGCATTCGGCACGCCGCCCGACAGCCTCCTGAAGGAGACCAAGGCGGCCATCCCGAACGTCATCGGGATGTCGCTCGAGGCGGCCCAGCAGGCCATCGAGGATGCCGACTTCGTCTTCGAGCACGGCGGCGACATCGATTCGAGCCTGCCCGCGGGCCAGGTGGCGCAGACCGACCCGAGCGGCGAAGCCGGACTCGGCTCGACGATCCGCGTCTTCACCTCGAACGGCAAGGGACTGGCCGTGCCGAACGTCGTCGGGCAGACGGTGCAGCAGGCGCAGGCCGCGCTCATCGCCGCCGGATTCAAGGTGAAGGTGCCGAACAAGGCGCAGCCGGAGTGGATCGTCTCGAGCCAGAGCCCGGGTGCCGGCTCGGCCTCGAAGCAGGGCGACACCATCACGCTGAAGGCGACGGAACCCGTCCGGGAGACCCTGGAGCCGACCACGGAGCCCACGCCCGATCCGGGCACCGGCGGCGGCGACGGCACCGGCGGCACCGACGGCACCGACGGCACCGACGGATGACCCGCTGCGGCGGTCGGGCATGACGCACCCGACCGCTGCGGCCGTTTCCTGAGCAGTTCCCAGGTCTTCGGCGCCGTGCGGCATCGCCGCGCGGCGCCGTCCGCTACGCTCCCGGTTATGTCCGCCCCCAAGCGCACCTTGAGCGACATCGCGACCGGCGTCGTGGGATTCCTGGGCGTCAGCGCCATCGCCGGCATCCTCGTCGCGGTGTCGGTGACGCCGTCGATCGCCGTCTCGGGCTACGCCGCCAACAGCGGGATCTCGTTGTTCGAGAACATCCCGAGCTACCTGGCCATCGAGGACCTGCCGCAGAAGTCGACGATGTACGCCATGAACGGCGATCAGCCGGTGCTCATGGCGACCTTCTACCAGGACAACCGCGAGTCGCTGCCCTGGGACCAGATCAGCCAGACCGCCAAGGACGCGGCGGTCGCGGGCGAGGACGCGCGCTTCTACGAGCACGGCGGCGTCGATCTGCAGGGCACCATCCGCGCCGTCGTCGCCACGACGACCGGCCGTGACGTGCAGGGCGGGTCGTCGATCACACAGCAATACGTCAAGAACGTCCTCATCAACAACGGCATGCGCGAGGCGAAGACGTTGGAGGAGAAGGAGGCGGCCTATCAGGCGGCCACCGAGGTCACACCCGACCGCAAGCTCAAGGAGATGCGCTACGCGATCGCCCTCGAGAAGCAGTATTCGAAGGACGAGATCCTCCAGGGCTACCTCAACATCGCCCACTTCGGCGGCATCGTCTACGGCATCGAGGCGGCCGCGAAGTACTACTACGGCGTCCCGAACTCGAAGCTCACGCTCGCACAGACGGCGAGCGTCATCGCGATCACGCAGGAGCCCAACTCGCTCAGGCTGGACCGCCCGGACGACCCGGAGAACGGCGCCGCGAACGGCTATGCGCTCAACAAGGACCGCCGCGACTACATCCTGACGCAGATGCTGCGCTACAAGAAGATCACGCGGGAGCAGTTCGACGAGGCGATCGCGACGGTGATCGAACCGCACATCACGCCGTCCGAGAACGGCTGCCAAACGGCCGGTACCGAGGGCTCCGACGGATTCTTCTGCGACTACGTCACCAACGTCATCCGCAATGAGATGGACGATCCCGAGACGCCCGACGTGAACGAGGGCGACGTCCTGCTCACCACCGGCGGGCTCGA
Source organism: Agromyces seonyuensis (assembly GCF_009789225.1). Classification (GTDB taxonomy): domain Bacteria; phylum Actinomycetota; class Actinomycetes; order Actinomycetales; family Microbacteriaceae; genus Agromyces; species Agromyces seonyuensis. The sequence goes on from NZ_WSTA01000035.1 coordinate 9,950, forward strand.
GATCTACACGACTCTCGACATCGACGTGCAGGCGGCCTCGGTCGCCGCCATCAACGAGAACGTGCCGCAGGCGATGGAGACGGTGAACATCGGGTCCGTCGCCGTGACCGTGCAGACCGGCACGGGGCGCGTCCTCGCGATGGCGCAGAACAAGAAGTACAGCCAGGACTCCTCGGTGACGAGCGCTGATCCGACGTACACCGCCGTCAACTACAGCACCGACTACGACTACGGCGGGTCGACCGGCTTCCAGCCCGGATCCACGTACAAGGTGTTCACGCTCGGCGCCTGGCTGAAGGCCGGGCACGGCCTCACCGAGGGCTTCAACGGCTCGAACCGTCCCATGTACCTGACCAGCTGCGAGGGCCTCTCGGGCACGTGGTCCGGCAAGAACGACGACAAGAACGGCGCCAACAACGCCGTGCAGGCGACGAAGCTCTCGGTGAACTCCGCGTTCATCGCCATGGCGCAGAAGCTCAACCTCTGCGACATCAAGGCCGTCGCCCAGGCGTTCGGCATCCATCGCGCCGACGGCAACGAACTCCAGATGCACCCGGCCGACGTCATCGGCACCCAGGAGGTCGCCCCCTTGTCGATGGCCGCCGCGTACGCGGGCATCGCCAACGACGGGCTCTTCTGCACCCCTGTGGCGATCGACCGCATCGTCAAGGCGGACGGCACCGAGGTGACGCCGCCGCAGACGAAGTGCTCGCAGGCCGTCGACCCCCAGATCGCGTACGCCATGCAGTACGCCATGCAGGCCCCATTCACGAGCGGCGGCACCGCCGTGAACTCCCGCACGGGCACGGATGTCCCCCACATCGGCAAGACGGGCACGACCGACGCCGCGGTCGCGACCTGGATGGATGGGGCCAGCACCCAGGCCGCGACCGTCGTCTGGGTCGGCAACGTCGAAGGCTTCCAGAGCATGCGACGCCTCTGGCTCCCTTCCGGCCAGGCCGCCCAGGCCCGGCACCGGATCTGGCCGCGCATCATGCGCGTGATCGACGAGAAGTACGGCGGCGAGGCCTTCACCGCCCCCGACGCCTCGGCGTTCCGGGACGTGAAGGTCGCCGTGCCGAACGTGGCGGGCATGTCGCTCGAGGCGGCGCAGCAGGCCATCGAGGCCGCCGACTTCGTGTTCGAGTACGCAGGTGAGGTCGACTCGTCCCTTCCGGCCGGGCAGGTCACCGGCAGCGACCCGTCGGGCGAGGCGAGCTTGGGTTCGACCATCCGCGTCAACACCTCCAACGGGCAGGGCGCGATCGTGCCGAATGTGGTGGGATTGACCGTGCAGCAGGCGCAGACCGCGCTCGTCCAGGCGGGCTTCAAGGTCAAGGTCGACGGCGGGGCCGATTCCGCCTGGACCGTCTCCGCGCAGAACCCGGGGGCGAACGCCACCGCGAAGAAGGGCGACACCATCACGATCGCGGCGACCCGACCCGACGACGCCGACCCCGGCAGGGGCGACGACGAGCAGCCCGGCGGCGCCGGAGGCGATCGCGGCTGATGGCGGCTCGCACTTCTCCCGGCGCGGCGCTGCTCGTCGCGGCCGGAGCACTCGGCGCTGCCGCGCTCGCGTGGGGCACCCTCGTCGAACGCAATCGGTTCACGGTCCGCGAGGCCGACTTCCCCGTGCTCCCCGCGGGCGCCGAACCGATCCGCATCCTGCACGTGTCCGACCTGCACATGGCGCCGTGGCAGCATCGCAAGCAGGCCTGGGTGGCGGCGCTCGCCGAACTCGAACCCGATCTCGTGGTCGACACGGGCGACAACCTCGGCCACGTTCGCGGGATCGAAGGCATCCGTGCCGCGTTCGCAACTTTCCGCGGCATCCCCGGCGTCTTCGTGAACGGATCGAACGACTACTGGGGCCCGGTGCTGAAGAATCCGTTGGCGTATTTCCGCGGGCCGTCGAAGGGCAACAAGCGCGCTCCGCAGCTCGATACGCAGGCGCTCCTCGGCGAGTTCGCCGAGCTCGGCTGGCTCGACCTGAACAACCGCGCCGGCTCGATCGTGGTCAAGGGCACCCACCTGGAGTTCTTCGGCGTCGACGACCCGCACAAGGCGCTCGACCGTCTCGACCTCATCGCCTCGGCGATCGACGACGAACGCGAGGACGACCCGCTCGGCGACGAGACCTGGCCGGACGCCCACACTCCCGGCGCCCCGCGCCCGACCGTGACGATCGGCGTCGCGCATGCGCCGTATCGGCGAGTGCTGGACTCGTTCGTCAACCACGGTGCACAGGTCCTCTTCGCCGGGCACACGCACGGCGGGCAGGTGTGCGTGCCCGGATTCGGCGCGCTCGTCACGAACTGCGATATCCCCCGTTCCCAGGTGAAGGGCCCGAGCCTCTGGCGCCACGGCCTCCGGGCGGCGTACCTCAACGTCTCAGCCGGCCTCGGCACCTCGATCTACGCGCCCGTGCGCTTCGCCTGCCCTCCGGAGGTCTCGCTCATCACGTTGACGCCGGCCCCCTGAGAGCTCGCGAGGCCACGAGTGGTCAAACGTGCTCCGATTATCGGCTAAGCTAGTCAGCGGCCCGCAGGACGGGTCACCGGGGTGTGGCGCAGCTTGGTAGCGCGCCTCGTTCGGGACGAGGAGGTCGCAGGTTCAAATCCTGTCACCCCGACCGGTTGCATAACGGCGGGTCGCTCGAAAGAGCGGCCCGCCGTTTCGCGTTCCCCCGGAAGATCGCTCCCCCGCCGCGTCCCGCACGCCTCGATCGACGTCCGCCGTTCGCACGTCCGCCTCGTCCGCGCTGGGCGGTTCCCGCGTCCCGATGACACAATGTCGAAGGGGGGCGCTCGCCCCGATTCGCGATCGAGGGGAACAACGCGATGGCCAAGCTCGAGAACTCCAAGCTGTCCGTGATCGGCGCCGGGGGCGTCGGAACGGCGACCGCGTACGCCGCGCTCCTACGTGGGTCAGCCCGCACGGTCGCCCTGTACGACGTCGCGACGCAGAAGGTCGAAGCCGAAGTCGCCGACCTCGCGCACGGCAGCCAGTTCTTCCACGGCCGCGTCATCGGCGGCGACGATCTCGCGGTCGTCGACGGCTCGGATCTCGTCATCATCACGGCGGGCGCACGGCAGAAGGAAGGCCAGACCCGGCTCGATCTCGCCGGCGCGAACATCCGGCTGCTCGAGCAGATCGTGCCGGGCGTCGTCGAACACGCCCCCGACGCGATCATCGTGCTCGTGACCAACCCGGTCGACGTGCTCACCCAGGTCGCGACCGACCTCGCGGGGCTCGCGCCGGGCCGCGTCTTCGGCACGGGCACGATGCTCGACTCCTCGCGCCTGCGCTGGCGGCTCGCAGAACGCCTCGGCGTCTCCACCTCGAGCATCCATGCCCTCATCGTCGGCGAGCACGGCGACACCGAGTTCCCCCTCTGGTCGCAGGCCTTCGTCGGTCCCGTGCCGATCGCCGACTACGTTCCCGTCGACGCGCCGCCGCTCTCCCACGACGAGTTCGACCGCATCGCGGAGGAGGTCAAGAACGCCGCCTACCACGTGATCGCCGGCAAGGGTTCGACGAACTACGCGATCGGCACGACCGCCGCACGCCTCGCCGAGGCGATCCTCGGCGACGAGCACGTCGTCGTCCCGGTGACGAGCGTGCTGCACGACTACCGCGGCATCCACGGCATCGCGCTCTCGGTGCCCTCGCTCGTCGGCGGCCGCGGCGTCGAGCAGGTGCTGGATGCGCCCTACGACGACGACGAACTGCGACTGCTCCGCGACTCGGCCGCGGCGATCGCCGAGACCCGCGCGAAGTTCTCCTGACCCCCGCCCGTCCCGCCCGCGCCGTCGCGGCGGCCTACTGGACCGCGCTGGTCCTGCTCGTCTGGTGGCCCGCCGAGGACGCCGAACGCGTCACCGGTATCGTCGGGATGCTGGCGCGCACGGCCGGCGCGATGGGGTTCGACGTCGAGGCGGCCTTCGTCGTGCTGGAGTTCGTCGCGAACATCGTGCTCTTCACGCCGTTTCCGCTCGCCGTCGCCGTCATGGCGCCGGCGTGGCCGCCCGTCGCGCTCGCGATGACGGGCATCGGCGCGAGCATCCTCGTCGAAGTCGTGCAATTCGCCGTGCCCGGGCGGGTCCCGACTCTCTCCGACGTCCTCGCGAACTCGCTCGGCACGCTCGCCGGAATCGCGATCCTCGGTGCCGTTCGACGGGTCCGCGAGCCGATCAGCGCATCCGACCGCTGAGCATGCCGCCGGACTCCTGGAGGTAGCAGACGCCGCAGAGCGCCTCGTAGGTGACGTCGGCGCCGTCGATCGCGACCTGATCGCCGTCGAACACGAACACGCCGTCGACGAGGCGCGCGTTGAACACGGCCTTCCGCCCGCAGCGGCAGATCGTCTTGAGCTCCTCGAGCGAGTGCGCGACCTCGAGCAGGCGACGGCTTCCGGGGAAGGCGACCGTCTGGAAGTCCGTGCGGATGCCGTAGGCCAGCACAGGGATGTCATCGAGCAGGGCGATGCGGAGGAGGTCGTCGACCTGCTCCGCGGTGAGGAACTGCGCCTCGTCGATCAGGAGCGCGCTGAGTTCGCGGCCGCTCGTCGCGATGACGGCGGATCGCCGACGCTGGAACTCGTCGAAGACGTCGGCATCGGCGTCAATGGCCCAGTCGATGCGCCGCTCCACCCCGAGGCGGGAGAGCACCGCCGACTCCCCCTTGGTGTCGATCGCCGGCTTGGCGAGCAGCACCCGGTGCCCTCGCTCCTCGTAGTTGAACGCGGCCTGCAGCAATGCGGTCGACTTGCCGGAGTTCATCGCGCCGTAGCGGAAGTAGAGCTTCGCCATGGAACCATCATCCCCGCTCGGCGAGGCCGTCGGCGCCTCCCGCGTCGTCGGTGGCTTCCAGCGCGGGCCGGTGCGGGGGGCGCCCGTCCGCGGCGAGCGTCTGGATGTCGAGGAGCGAGTACCGGGCGCGGTCGAGCGCGGTCCGGTCGACCCGGACGTTCCGCACGACGCCGGCGAGCACGTCGACGCCCTCCCGGAGCGAGCGCGCCCCGTGCGGTGCGTCGGGTTCGGCCTCGGCCTCGGCCCGGCGGAGCGCCTCGCCGCTCGGCCCGAGGAACTCGGCGCAGGCGGCACGCACCACGGTCCGCGAGAACACGGCGGCGACGATCGCCGCCCCGAGCACCGGGACCACGGCCGCGAGCACGCAGAAGACGAGGGGCGTGTCACGGAGCCCGGTTCCGACCTCGGCCACCGCGAGGATCGCCAGCGGGACGGCGGCGAGCCCGCCGCACGTGAGCAGGGCCCGCCAGCCGAACGCCGGAGCGAGCCCGATCAGCAGCATGCCGAGCGCGAGCGGGGCGATGTCGTCGTAGGTGCGCGTGTCGCGGCCGAGGGTGCTGACGAACTCGGCGGCGGCGGCCGCGATGCCGAGCATCGTCGCCGCGAAGAGCCACTGCACCCCGTTCGCGCCGCCCGCGGCGTGCCTGGCCGCCTGCAGGGCGGCCATCGCCGCGGCGAGGACGAGCAGGAGCGAGACCGCCGCCGCGTCCGGATGGGTGATCTCGCCCGCGTGCACCAGCGTTGCGATCCCGCTCATGCCGACCACGAGGCACGCGCCTGCGAGGAGCCCCCGCCGCAGCATGCCCGCGATGGACGGGGCTGCGGCGAGCGGAGAGAGCTTCGGGGTCACGGCGAACGCCCCCTGGATCCGGGCCGTCCCCCAGCCATGCCCATCCGCTTCCTCGTCGGGTGCCGCTCCGCGCCAGCCGGCGCCCAGCAGCCGAACGAGATCGAGGTCGATCGCCCCGCGCCGGACAGGCCCGATCGCGCCGGAGCCGTTGCGGAGGAGCGCATCGAGGTGCGCCGCGACGACGACGGCGAGCAGACGCAGGCTGTGCCCGCGGTCGACGCCTCCCGGCCCGGGTCCGGCGTCCGACCAGGTCGGCACCCGACCACGGAGCGCCCGGAGGAGCGGCCGGCCGCCCGCGACGAGCACCCACACGAGCAGGACCGCGACCGCCGGGACGAACGGCGAACCCGCGACCATGGCGCCGACGGCCGCCGCCGACGTGGCGCCGGCGAGCAGGACGAGGAGCCAGAGCACCCGTGGGAGCCCCGTCGAACGCTGCGGCGGCAGGAGGAAGAGCAGGGCGAGCTGCGGGAGCACGAACAGGAAGGAGTCCGAGGCCGCGCCCGGCCGCCAACCCGCGAAGGCGGCGAGCACCGCGGCCAGGGCCGCGCTCCCGACGACCACCCAGACGAACACCGCCACGGGACGCGTCGCACGGCGCCCGGCGAGGACGGCGAGTGTCAGGAGCAGTGTGGCGGCGACCGCGGCGGCCCCGGTCGACGGCGCATCGACGACGGTGGCGATCGCGAGCAATGCCACGGTACCGATCGCGACCGCGGCGGCGGCGTCTCCGGCCGCACGCGTGCCGACTCGCAGCGCCGCGACATGGATCGGGCTCGACACCTTCGCTCTCCGATCGACATGGCGGGAGTGCTCAGCGGGCATTCAGAATGAGGTCAGCATACGCGGCCGGAGGACCGGCGAATGGCACCCGCTTGGGGGATCGAGGCCGAGTGTATCGACGTCATACCATGGTGCGTTAGCATCCAAAGGTTGCCCCCACCCCACCCCTTCCCCAGGAGGCCCGCAGTGCTGCGCAAGACCCTGACCATCGCCGCAGTCGCGGCATTGTTGTTCGCCGGACCGGCGGCCGCTTCGGCTGCCGAGGGCGACGAACCGACGAACGACCCGTACACGCCCACGACGCCGTTCGAGCCGACCCTCACCGGGTCGACCGTGACCGGCGTGTGCGACAACGATGCGCCCTACATCTCGGTGAACATCCAGTTGACCGACCCCAACGGCATCGCCACGAGCAACGTCGCCCATCTCGTCCTGAGCGACAGCCAGGGCAACACGATCGACCTCCTGCTCGGCGAGCTCGACGAGAACGGCAACCTGCAGACCACGATCCTCTGGCCCGGCGCCACGGTCGATGAAGAAGGCAACGCGACCGGCTGGCCCGGCTGGGCCGAGGTCAACGGCGAGCTCGTGCAGACCACGGGCAACTTCGCCTGGACGCGCGGCAGCATCTCCGCGATGATCCAGGTCAACCCCGAGCTGCCCGTGCCGCTCAGCTACCCGCCGGCCACGCCGCTGTGCAACGCCGGCCCGCACGGAACGACCACGACGCCCGCCGGCTCCGGCGGCACGTCCGTGACCGGCTCGGGCCTCGCGCAGACCGGCGTGAGCCCGGCGCTCCTGCCCATCGGCGTCGGTGCGGGCCTGCTCGCCCTCGTCGGCACCGGTCAGATCGTCGGTCGGCGGCTCGCGAAGCGCTGATCCGGTGACGAACGCTCCCGGGCCGGTCCGGCCCGGGCCGGACCACGACGGCCCCGACGGCGCTTCCCGCGCCGACGGGGCCGTCGCCGTGCCCGCTGACGACGCAGCGCCCACGCCGGACGGGAACGACGAGCCATCGGCTTCCGCCACGGGCGATCCCTCCCGCGATGGGGTGGACGAACCCCCGACCGACGGCGGCGGCGAGCCGCCGGCCGACGGTCCCGCTCCGAAGCGGCGGCGCCACCCGGTGCGGTGGACGCTGCTCGCGCTGCTCCTGGTGATCGTCGCCGGCGCGGCCTGGATCGGCATCCGCGGGCTCCTCGCCGCGAACCAGCTGCAGGCCCTTCCGGGGCTCGCGTCGGAGGCATCCACGGCCGCGGCGGCAGGCGACTACGACGCCGCCCTCGAGGCTGCCGGCGAGGCGACCGAGCGCGCCCACGTCGCCGCGAGCCTCACCGGCGATCCCGTGTGGCGCCTCGCGGAGTCGATCCCCGTGCTCGGCGAGAACCTCGCCGCCGTGCGCATCCTCGCCGCCGGGGTCGACGAGCTCGGCACGGGCACCCTCGAGCCCGTGCAGGAGCGGCTCGGCGACCCCGACGACCTCCTCGCCGCGCTCCGGCCGGCCGGGGGCGGACTCGACCTCGCCCCGCTGGCCGACGCCGCCCAGCCGCTCGCCTCGGCCGTCACGACCCTCGACCGCACGCAGGCCGAACTGGACGCGCTCGACCACGACGCGCTCATCGGCCCGGTCGGCGAGGCCGTCGACCGCTTCGACGACCTCGTCGACGAGACGCGCGGTCCCCTCGGGGCAGCCGCCGACACCGCGGCGATCCTGCCGCCCATGCTCGGGTCCGACGGCCCCCGGAGCATCCTGCTCGTCTTCCTCAACGAGGCGGAACTGCGGCCGGCCGGTGGTCTCGCGGGGGCGTTCTCACTCCTGCGAGTCGAGGACGGCGCGCTCCGCGTCGACACCCAGGCGAGCGCCGCGGACTTCGAGTACCGATCCCCTCCCCCCGCGGAGATCCCGGCCTCCACGACGGAGCTGTGGGGCGAATCGACGATGGGGTTCATCCAGAACGTGTCCTACGCCGGGCAGGCCGAGGTCTCGGGCGAGCTCGTCTCGGCCTGGTGGTCGGAGCGCTACGGCGAGGCGCCCGACACGGTGCTCTTCGTCGACACCGGGGTGGTTCGGGGCCTCCTCGGTGCCATCGGCGCGGTCGACGTGCCGGGCTACGGCTCGATCGACGCCGACAACGCGGTCGATGCGCTCCTCATCGACCCGTACTTCGCGTTCGAGACGGATCCGGAGCAGAACGCGTACTTCGCGGCTGCGACGAACGCCGTCTTCCTGGCCCTGCTCACCCGCGACCCCGATCCCCGAGCGCTGCTGGACACGCTCGCCCAGTCCGTCCGGGAGGGCCGGATCTCGGCCTGGAGCGCCCACGACGCCGAGCAGTCCGTGCTCGCGGAATCCCTCCTCGGCGGCCCGACCGCCCGGTTGTCCGACGCCGGCGACGGTGCGTTCGGCGTGTGGTTCGGCGATGCCACCGGTGCGAAGCTCGACACGTTCCTCGGCGTCTCGCTCGGCGCCGCGACGTCCGTGTGCCGCACCGACGGCCTGCCGGAGACCGTCGTGGAGGTGACCCTGACGAGCGAGGTCCCCGCGGACGTGCTCGAGTTCCCGCTCCGCTACCTCGGCGAGGGTCTCTCCGGTGTGCCGTTGGGCTGGATCGCGACGGACGTGGCGGTCGCCGCTCCACCGGGCAGTTTCTACGGCGCCGTCGAGCTCGACGGCTCGGACGCCGTCGTGAAGCAGGTCGAGGATGCCGGCTTCCCGACGTCGCTCGCGCACGTGCAGCTCGCTCCCGGCGAGCAGGCCACACTGCGCTTCCACTTCGTCGGCGCCGAGGCGGGCGAGTTCGAACCGACCCTCGTGCACACCCCGCTGGCCTGGGACCCCGACGTTCTCGAGACGACGCTCGACTGCCGCTGAGCCGGTCGAGCAGCGCGTCAGAACAGCGCGTCGGGGCCGACCGAACCCGCCGCAGGCATCGCCGCGATGGCGGCGCTCTGCCCGGCAGGCGCGCCGGTGGACCGAACGCCGCCGGTGATGGGGTCTTCATCGTCGCGCCGCAGGCCGTGCGCGCGGATGAGCGGCCGGATGCGCTCGCCGAGCCACTGCCGGTAGTCGCGCGGCGCATACGCGTTGCGGCCGTAGTACATCGCCCGGTAGCGGGGCACGAGGTCGGGATGCTCCCGCTCGAGCCAGGCCATGAACCACGGCTTCACGCGGCCTCGGAGGTGCAGGGCCGTGTAGAGCACCCGGGTGGCGCCTGCGGCGGCGATGTCGCCGAGCGCCCGGTCGAGGTGCGCCTTGGTGTCGGTCAGGAACGGCAGGATCGGCATGAGGAAGACGGCGCAGTCGAACCCCGCGTCGCGAGCCGCCGTGACGGTGGCGAGGCGCGCTGCGGTGCTCGGCGTGCCGGGCTCGATCGAGCGCTGGAGTTCAGGGTCGTGCACCGCGATCGACATCGCGAGCTCGACCCCCACTCCAGCGTCACGTACCTCGGCGAGCCGCGGCAGATCGCGGCGGAGCAGTGTGCCCTTCGTGAGGATGCTGAACGGCGTGCCGCTCCCGGCGAACGCGTCGATGATGCCCGGCATGAGCGCGTAGCGACCTTCGGCGCGTTGATACGGATCGGTGTTCGTGCCGAGGGCGACGTGCTCGCGGTGCCACGACGGCTTCGCGAGTTCCCGGCCGAGCACCTCGGCGACGTTGACCTTGACGACGATTTGCCGGTCGAAGTCGTCGCCTGCGTCGAACTCGAGGTACTCGTGGGTCGGCCGCGCGAAGCAGTAGGCGCACGCGTGGCTGCACCCCCGGTAGGGATTGACGGTCCACCCGAACTGCATGCGCGACGCACCGGGTACGCGATTGAGCGCACTCTTGGCGAGGATTTCGTGGAAGGTGACGTCGGCGAACTCCGGCGTGCGCACCGACCGCACGAGGTCGTGCAACCGCACGAGTCCGGGCAAGGCGTCCGGCTGCTGGGCGTCGATCGTCTGTCCACTCCACCGCATGCCGCCCATTCGAACATATGTGCGAGTCATTGTCGAACCGGAATGGCCTTGTGGCAGTGGCTGAGTCTGCTCATCCGGTCGGCGGGGTCGACTACCCGCGGACGTTCCAGGAGCTGCGGGAGTGGTTCGTGCCTGGAGAATCTGGCGCAGTTGCGCTGGCCGGACGGGTTCGTCTGCCCGGGCTGCGAGGGCCGTGACTTCTGGGCGACGGGCGCCGGCTTGTGCATGTGTCGGGCGTGCGGGCGGCGGACGTCGCTGACGGCGGGCACGATCTTCCACCGCACCCGGACGCCGCTGTCGACCTGGTTCGCGGCGGTCCGGTTCGTCACGTCGCAGAAGAACGGGATGTCCGCGCAGAGCCTGCAGCGCGTGCTCGGGTTGAAGTCGTACGAGACGGCGTGGGCGTGGATGCACAAGCTGCGCCGGGCGATGGTGCGCCCCGAACGCGACCTGCTCAGCGGCGTGGTCGAGGTCGATGAGACGTTCGTCGGCGGGGTCAGCATCGGCCGCTCCGCGGCGTCGACGACGAAAGCGACCGTGATGGTCGCCGTCGAAAAGCCCGGCCCCGGCCGTAAGCTCGGCCGGATCCGCCTCGGCCTGGCGGACCGGCCGAACACGCTGGGTTTGGTCGCGTTCGCGACCAACAGCGTCGTGCCGGGGTCCTCGATCCACACCGACGGCGCCCGCATGATGCGCCGGCTCTCCGAACTCGGCTACACGCACGAGTACGATGTCAGGGGCATCAGTACCGCCGAGGGAGAATCGACACCTGGCGGCTTCTTTGGGGCCTCAACGACGTTGACGTTCGCCGTCTGCTGGTCTGCCACGCTGAACCTCGAAACTGACGAGGTGGCGTGGGACAAAGACGTCCAATGCGACCCGAACCTGTCCGACGCCTGGTTCGCCGGACCGAGCGCGCTCGAGTTCATACAGAGCAGCGAACTAACGGCGCTGAACTAGGCATCCCTGCCGCGCTGCTGCGTGCCGGAAACAGATCCGCGCGTCGACTTCGGAGGGGGACCGCTGCGGCCCCGATCTGGTCAGTTCGCGCAGATGATCGGGTCCTCCGTGTACCACCACACCGGCATCCCTGTCGTGCCGTGGATCTGCAGATCAGCCTGTGCGCCGTCCCATTCGAGGGAGTACGTGCCGGCGGCGAAGGGCGTGTAGCCGTCGTCGGCGGCGTAGTCGCGGACCCAGTCGATGACGACGGAGCCGGGCTGCACGATGCCGACGCTGCCGCCGCCGCCGAGCAGGAACGAGTGCTCGCGAACGACGATGCGGCACCCGGCGTCGCTGCGTTCCGGCAGTGAGCGGTAGCGGCCGTGATCGGCGATGCTCGTCCAAATCATCGAGAAGGGGAGGATGACCGCGACGAGAACGGTCATGCCTACGCCGGTGGCGATTCGTCGCCCGATCGGTCGTGCGGGCCGGGCCGGCCAGAACGGCAACGCTCCGACGGACAGTAGGCCGAGTCCCAGCAGCACGGCCGGCCACTCCAGCGACCACAGGGTCGGCACCCAATCGCCGAAGAGCAAGTACTGCCAGAGGGCGACCTGGAACCGTCTCTCGAGCCATGCGACCGCCCCGAGGGCGAGGGCGAGCCCGATGAGGATCCAGCCTGCGATCTTGCAGATACGGAGCGCAAGCAGCGCCCTCGCTGCACCAGGCGCGGCGGTCGTCGAAGCGGAGCTCTTCGTCGCGGTCATCCAGACACAGACACCCTCTCGGTGTTCGGCGTTCGGGGCGGTCTCGGACTACCCGCCGTTGACGCGGTAGCCGCCCTCGATGACGCCGGCGTCCTCGCAGGCGAGTCGCACGGGTTCGGTGATCGTGATCACGTCGTTGATCGACACGTCGGTACGACCGCTGAGGTCGGTCTGAGCCTTCTTGAATGCTGCTTTCGTCTCGGCCCCGACTTCGGTCAGGCTCGTGAAGGCCTGCGATGCGGCCTGCGCGACTGCCGTCTGGTAGTCGGCATCGTCGTGGTCCGCAGAAGCGTTGTGGAGCATCGCGGTCAGCGCATTGAGCTCGCCGCAGGCGAAGGTGTCCTCGGCGCTCGGGGCAGCCGTGGCCTTGGGCTCATCAGCGGCAGCCGCGGTGCTGCAGCCGGCCAGGGCAAGGGCGGGAAGGACAAGCAGCGCGGTGAGGGCGACGCGGCCGGTTCGGGACTTGATCATTGAGCGAATCTATCGCCAGGCCGAGCACCGGATCAACAGGGCTCACCCCGATGGCGGATTCCCTGAGCCGGCACGGATCACCGACTACAAGTACGGATTCGAGAACGGGTCGAGCAGTTCGTCGAGGGGGTGCGGGTCGGTGTGCACGGCCTGTTGGAGGAGTCGGTAGAACAGCAGGCCGCGGCTGGTCGCGTTGCGCCGGTTGAAGCGGAACGTGAACTCGTCGAGGTAGTAGGGCAGTTGATGCTCGGCGACGCCGTAGTGCAGGGTGCCCGTCAGCCTGCGCTTCAGCAGCGACGCGGTCAGGTGCACACCCGGCAGCACCGCGGCCGGGTCGGGGGCGTTGTACCCGGTGGCGTACTCGTGCGTGTAGCCGAGCTCGGAGAGCCGGCGCATCATGCGGGCGCCGGCGGTGTGGATCGTCGAGCCCGGCATCACGCTGTTGGTCGCGAACGCGACCAGGCCCAGCGTGTTCGGCCGGTCCGCCAGGCCGAGGCGAATCCGGCCGAGCTTACGGCCGGGGCCGGGCTTTTCGACGGCGACCATCACGGTCGCTTTCGTCGTCGACGCCGCGGAGCGGCCGATGCTGACCCCGCCGACGAACGTCTCATCGACCCCGACTCGAACCCGTACCTCTACTGGGATCGGGGGTGATGACGGAGTCTGTGGATGCGCCCGGGTTCTTATGGCGCGTCTGGGCGGACGGGAGTCATGACTTGCAATGGGCCGATTTCGAAGTTCTCTGCTGTGCAGCGGTTCGCAACATAGTCGACACCGTTCTGGAGGCTCGTCTCGGCGGAACGACGTTCGGTCACGGAGGTTGCGTTCCAGGCTGATGTGAGCTGAGCATTTGTCACGACGAGCATGCTCGTGATGTCATCTGGCAAATGGCCCGTCAGCAAGCTCATCCAAATGCCGATGCAGGCTGCCACGCGCGCTGATGATCTCCGATGACGCGGCACTTTCGTTTCGGACTGCGGCAAAAGGCGTTCCAACTCGCCTCGAAGCTCTCGCACGCAACACGGGTGAGTGGAGGGTCGAATGTGGCGCACGCGCAGATGTTGCTGCTCAGAACGATCGCGGCTCCGGCCGCGCCGAAGCGCGACCGGAACCGTCGTCGTCGCGGGCCTACGGCCATACTGTGACGATGCCCCACCAAACTCTGAAGACGCAAGGGTGGGTGGAATGGGTCAATGGCGTAGTTCCCACGACCACAACCATCCATCAACAGTTCGATTGCCATGCCGTCTTCGGCTACGCGATTTGGGAAGCCGGGCTCTGGTGGGACTTCGAGACGGCGCGCGGTTCGATTCCGAATTGGTTCACGGATCCACAGAAGTGCAACTGGGCGTGAGTGTGGCAATCACCTATCGCGCAAAGGTGACCTTGTGGATAGCGGTAGCCAGCCTGGCGGCACTTGCCCTCATCGTCATATTGATCACTTCGACAATCAGGGCCACGCTCCTAGTCGATCAGGTGCCGGGGGCTGACACAGGCTTGGTCACCACGGAAGCTCTTGATTCTGCGTACGCGACTATGGAGTGGTCTTTCGCGGCGCTCGTCGCTGTCGTTGTGATCGGGGTGCTGGCACCGGTGGTCGTTCATCACAGAAAACGGACTCGCGGGACTGCATAGGCGATTGATCGGCTGAAGGTGCGACCGGGTCTGCTGAATCCGATCGGGGGCAGAGCCGTACTCCAGCGCTGCCAACGCGCGTGCCGGGAGAATGCTGCAGGCACCGAACTATCACGACTTCAGTGAGACAGATACCCAGAACATAGGTTCGATCGATCGGCAACTCAAACCGCGGACCGTCGGCCCGGTCCGGGAAACGCGGAACGCGGGCACCCGATTGGGACGCCCGCGTTCGCGGATCGGAGCGCAGTCCGCGTCAGGCGACGAGGCCGAGCGCCTCCGCGGTGTCCGCCAGGAGTTCCGCGGCGCGCTTCGGGTCGTCCGAGAGCTTCGTGCCGTAGCTCGGGATCATTTCGCGCAGCTTCGGCTCCCAGTCATCCATGCGGTCGGGGAAGCACTTGGCGAGCACCTGCAGCATGATCGGGGCCGCCGTCGAGGCGCCCGGCGAGGCGCCGAGCAGGCCGGCGATCGTGCCGTCGGCTCCGGTGATGACCTCGGTGCCGAACTGGAGGACGCCGCCCTTGCCGGGCTCGTTCTTCATCACCTGGACGCGCTGGCCGGCGGTGATGAGCTCCCAGTCCTCGCTCTTGACGGTCGGCATGAACGCCTTGAGCGCCTTGACCTTCGTCGCTCGCGACGCGAAGAGCTCGCTCGCCAGGTACTTCACGAGGTCGAAGTTGCGGAACGCGACCTGCAGCATGGGGCCGAGGTTGTGCAACCGGATCGAGAACGGCAGGTCGAACCACGTGCTCGTCTTGAGGAACTTCGGGGTGAAGCCCGCGTACGGTCCGAAGAGCAGCGCGGTCTCGCCGTCGACGACGCGCGTGTCGAGGTGCGGCACCGACATGGGCGGGGCGCCGACGGCGGCCTTGCCGTAGACCTTCGCCTGGTGCTGCGCCACGAGCTTCGGGTTGGTCGTGCGGAGGAACTGCCCGGAGATCGGGAAGCCGCCGAAGCCCTTGATCTCGGGGATGCCCGAGTGCTGCAGGAGCGCGAGGGCCCCGCCGCCGGCGCCCACGAAGACGAACTTCGCGTTGACGCGCTTCGTCGTGCCGCCGACGAGGTGCTTGACCGTGAGGTCCCACGTGCCGTCGGACTTGCGCCGCTTCAGCCACGTCACCTGGTGGTTGGTGAAGACCTCGCCGCCCTTGCGCTCGACGTCGACGAGCAGTTCCGCGGTGAGCGCGCCGAAGTCGACATCGGTGCCCGCCTCGATGCGGGTCGCAGCGATCTTCTGCTTCGGGTTGCGCTTCTTGGTGAGCAGCGGGGCCCACTTGCCGATCTGCTCGGCGTCCTCGCTGTACTCGAGGCCGTCGAAGAGCGGGTGGCCCTCGAGCGCCGCGAACCGGCGGCGCAGGTAGTCGATGTCCTTCGAGCCCTGCACGAACGTCATGTGGGGGGCCGTGTTGATGAAGGATGCCTGGCTCGCGAGCGCACCCGTGCGCACGAGGTGCGCCCAGTACTGCCGGCTCACCTGGAACTGCTCGTTGATGCTGACGGCCTTGGCCGGATCGACCTTGCCGCCCTCGCCCTCGGGCATGTAGTTGAGCTCGCACAGTGCGGCGTGCCCGGTCCCGGCGTTGTTCCAGGCGTTCGAAGACTCCTGGGCGACCTCGCCCAGGCGCTCGTAGACGCGGATCGACCAGTCGGGCTGCAGTTCGGAGATGAGGGAGGCGAGCGTGGCGCTCATGATGCCCCCGCCGATGAGCACGACGTCGACGGTTTCTTCGGGTTTCACGATGCTCCAGTCTACGCCGCGAGATCGGGGGCTCTTACCATGCCCCGACCTCGGCGACGCTGTGCGTCGTCGACTGATCGGGGGCGTCCGACTCGTGCACTGGCGGCAACGCGGCATTCCCGGCGCGCGCCGCGCCCCGCCCCTAAGCTGGGAACGGTTGGGGCGGGGGGACGATGGGCGACGACGAACCGGTGGCGGTCATCATCGAGGATGACGCGGACATCCGCGGTCTGCTCGAGGAGGTGCTCTCCCAGGCGGGCTTCCGCACGGTCACGAGCGGCAACGGCATCGACGGCGTCGAGGCCGTCCGCGAGCACGCGCCGACGGTCGTGACGCTCGACGTCAGCCTGCCCGGCATCGACGGGTTCGAGACGGCGAAGCGCATCCGGGAGTTCAGCGACACCTACATCGTGATGCTGACGGCGCGCACCGAGGAGATCGACGCGCTCCAGGGTCTCGAGTCGGGCGCCGACGACTACGTCGCGAAGCCGTTCCGCCCGCGCGAATTCCGCGCGCGCATCGCCGCGATGCTCCGTCGGCCCCGGGCGCTCGGCCAGCCGGCCGACGACCTCGAGCCGACGCAGCCCCTGTCGCCGACGATCGTCGAGGCCGCGGGCGTCGGTGCGGCTGCCGACGTCGTGGGCGAGACCGTCGGAGCCGGGGCGCCGGCCCTGACGGTCGAGCATCCGCCGTTCGATCCGGCACTCGCCGAGCCGACGACCGACGCGGTCCCGCTCAGCGACGACGAGACGACCGGCTGGATCGAGCATCGCGGGCTGCGGCTGCACCCGCAGATCCGGGTGGTGAGCGTCGACGGCGAACCGGTGGAGCTCACCCGCACCGAGTTCGACCTGCTCGCGATGCTGCTCGAGAGCGGGCGACGCGTGCGCAGCAAGACCGACCTCGCGCTCGCCCTGCACGGGCAGCAGCCCGCCGACGACGCCTTCGTCAGCGACGCCGACCGCCGGGCCGTCGAGGTGCACCTGGCGAACCTGCGCCGCAAGCTCGGCGAGGCCGCCGCGGACCCGCGCTGGATCGAGACCGTGCGCGGCGTCGGCTACCGCCTCACCGCGGTCGACGCGTAGCGACTGCCGGGGTCAGGCGCCCTCGCCGCGCGCCGCGACGACGACCTCGTCACCGCCCTCCGCCTGCGCCTCGGTGACGGCCCTCCGGGCCGCCGCGACGAGCTCGTCGTAGTCGTAGCCAGCCGCGTCGGTGCCGGCGAGCCCGATCGAGGCCGTGAGCGTGACCCCGACCTCGCCCGGCTCGTCCAGGTCGCGGAGGCCGGCCTGGATCGCCCGGGCGCGCTCGACGACGGCCTCGATCGACGGGCCCGGCAGCAGCATCCGGTACTCGCCGGGCGTCGAGGCGTGGCCGATGACGGCGCCCGGCGGAGCGCTCCGACGCAGCGATGCCGTGGACTCCGCGAGGAACACCTCGACGCTGCCGCGGCCGTAGGCCTGCTGAAGCGTCTCGCGATCGTCGATCTCGATGTCCATGAGCACGAGCTGCACCCGGTGGTAGGTGCCCCGATCGAGCTGATCGCGCGCGAGCGCCTCGAACGACGCCTCGTCGAGCATCTCCGTCGTCAGGCTCCGCCGATCGGCGCGCCCGCCGATCGAGCCGTCCAGGCGCACGCTCTGCATCTGCACGATCGTCACCGTCGTGACGATGACGACGGCGATGTAGCCGAGACCCGTCGTCGCAGAACCGAACCAGGTGACGACGAACTCGTCGGGGCCGCGGATCAGATAGGCGATCGGCCGCAGCAGGCTGTAGCCCACGGCGAACAGCAGGAAGATCGACAGGCTCCGCGCCGTCGGGTTGCCGCCGAGGTCGCCACCGCGGAACTCGAGGGCCGCGAGCAACGCTCCGGCGGCCACTGCGATCGAGAGCACGATGGCGCCCGCCCACTCGTCGGCTTCGGGTCCGTCCGCGAAGACGGCGCCCAGCACGGCGACCGCCGCGATCGGCGCGAGCCACCCGAAGGTCCGCGGGCGGCGGTTGGCGGCGCGGGCGCCGCTCCAGAGATAGAGGGGCGCGGCCGCCGCGGCCGCATGCCCGATCGCGCGGCCGACCCACGACACGTCGCTGCGCAGGTGCCAGATCGAGTAGGCGATCGAGGCGAGCATCGCCGCCACGTACATGAGCGCCCAGTACCGGCCGGCGAGGTCCGGACGCCGCAGGAACGCGTCGATGAGGAACAGCCCGCCGCAGACGGCCGTCACCACGGTCGCGGCGAGCTGCACGGTGCCCACGTCGACGTTCATGCCGCCTCCTCGCGCCGCAGCGGCAGTCGCAACGTCACGGTCGTACCGACGCCGGGGGTGCTCGCGAGCTCGAGCGAGCCGCCGTGCCGTTCGACGACCTCGCGCGCGATGCCGAGGCCGAGGCCGGTGCCGTGCGCGGCCGAGTTCCGCGCGTTCTCCGAGCGGTAGAAGCGGTCGAAGACGCGGGGCTGATCCTCGACGGAGATCCCCACGCCGGTGTCGCGGACCACGAGCACCGCCTCCTCCCCCTCGCTCGAGAGCGCCAGGTCGACCCGACCGCGGAGCCGGTTGTACTTGACGGCGTTCGAGAGCAGATTGTCGAGCACGCGCCGGATGCGTTCGGGATCGGCGTCGATGTCCAGACGCTCGGGCGCCTCGAGCCGCACCGACACCTGGTGCTGCGCGGCGAGGGGACGGAGCCCGGCGATCGCGTCGCGGACGAGCTCGACGAGGTCGACGCGGCGGGGCGCGAGCGGGAGGAGGTCCTCGGTCGAGCCCGCGAGCACGAGGGCCACGAGGTCCAGCACGCGATTGCCGTTGCGCTCGGCGATCTCGAGGTTCGAACGGATGCGCTCCGGCAGCGCCGGGTCGTCGAGGCTCAGCTCGAGGTAGCCGAGCACCGAGGTCATCGGCGTGCGGAGGTCGTGCGAGATCGACAGCACGAGATCGTCGCGGCCGCGGACCGCCTCGACCTCGACCGTGGCGTCCCGGGCCGCGACCAGCGCGCCGTCCGGCTCCCCCGCGCTGCCGACGAGCCGTCGCGCCACGACGTCGAGCGCCCGCTTCGAGCCGGTCGAGTCGTACGCCCACACGAGCGCCTGGAACTCCTCGCCCCGCGCGGCCCGCGCGAACGGCTGCTCGTCCGGGGCGAGCGGCCGCCGCCGGTCGGCGTCGACCACCTCGACCAGGCGGGCCGAGTCCGGTGCGTCGCGCTCGAGGCCGAACATGCGCGCGTAGGCCCGGTTCATCAGGGTGCCGTGTCCGTCGCGATCGATGCGGAGCACACCGAACGGCACCGAGTCGAGCACCTCGACGATGAGCACCTCCTGCCGACGAGCACGGCGGAGCGCCCGCTCGAGCTGGCCGGTCTTGCGGCCGAGCAGTTCGCGCTGGGCGGCGTCGCGCCGAGCCGTCAGCACGGCGGAGCTCGCGATGAAGACGAGCGTGATCGGCAGGTAGATCGCGCCGAGCAGGCTCTCGACCCCGAACGGCACCGTCGCCATCACCTCGGAGACGAAGATGAACCCCGACGCGAGGCCCACGGCGACGACGGCGCCCGCCGTGCCGAACGAGCGCGCGAGCCAGGTCGTCGGGAAGATCCAGAGCAGGCCGACGCCGATCGGCGGCGCCCCGATGCGCATCAGGCCGATGGCCACGATGTCGAGCACGGGGATGATCGCGACCGCGAGCGCCGGATGACGATGCCAGCGGACGATGATCGAGGCGGCCGTCGTGAGGAACGCGAGCAGGATGCCGGCGACCATCCACGGCTCGCCCACGAGGTAGGGGACCAGGAGTTCGAGCACGAACGTGCCGAGGATGACGACGACGACGAAGAGCAGCTGCGACCGGACGACCGCGCGGTCGTGCAGCGCGTCGACCGTACTGCCGATCCCCGCGCGACGATCCCCCGATCCCGCCACGTTCCCGAGCCTAGCCGGAGCCCCCCTGCGCGCCCGGGAGGGCCGCGGCGGCCGGAACGACGACGGGGCCGCCCGCCGAAGCGGACGACCCCGTCGGAGGCTCGGGCTCAGACCGCGGCGACCTGCTTCGCGGCGACGAGCTCGGCGAGCTGCACCGCGTTGAGCGCGGCGCCCTTGCGGAGGTTGTCGTTCGAGACGAAGAGCACGAGGCCCTTGCCCTCGGGGGCCGACTGGTCGCGGCGGATTCGGCCGACGAACGACGGGTCCTGGCCGGCGGCCTGGAGCGGCGTCGGGACGTCGCTGAGCTCGACGCCGGGGGCGGCGGCCAGCAGTTCGGCGGCCCGCTCCGGCGAGAGATCGCCCGCGAACTCGGCGTGGATGGTCAGCGAGTGGCCGGTGAAGACGGGCACGCGCACGCACGTGCCCGCGACGCGCAGCTCCGGCAGCTCGAGGATCTTGCGCGACTCGTTGCGGAGCTTCTTCTCCTCGTCGGTCTCGAGGTCGCCGTCGTCGACGATCGAGCCGGCGAGCGGGATGACGTCGAACGCGATCGGCCGCGGGAACTTCTCGGGCTCGGGGAAGGTCACGGAGGCGCCGTCGTGGACGAGGCCGATCGTGTCCTGCTCGAGCGCGGCCCTGGCCTGCGCGAGCAGCTCCTCGCCGCCGGCGAGGCCCGCGCCGGAGACGGCCTGGTAGGTCGAGACGACGAGGCGCTCGAGGCCCGCGGCGTCGTGCAGCGGCTTCAGCACCGGCATCGCGGCCATGGTGGTGCAGTTCGGGTTCGCGATGATGCCCTTGACGGCCTCGTCGATCGCGTGCGGGTTGACCTCGGCGACCACGAGGGGCACCTCCGGGTCCATGCGCCAGCCCGACGAGTTGTCGATGACCGTGACACCGGCCGCGGCGAAGCGGGGCGCCTGGGCCTTGGAGAGCGTCGCACCCGCGGAGAAGATCGCGATGTCCAGGCCGCTCGGGTCGGCCGTCGAGGCATCCTCGACGACGATCTCGTCGCCCTTGAAGGGCAGCGTCGTACCCGCCGAGCGGGCCGAGGCGAAGAAGCGGATGCTCGCGACGGGGAACTCCCGCTCCTCGAGCAGCCGGCGCACGACCGCGCCGACCTGACCGGTGGCGCCGACGACGCCGATGTTGACTCCTGAGCTCACGATGACTCCTCGATCATCGCGGGGACGCCTCGCGCGCCCCCGCGGGAACTGCCTGCTGCTGGTGTGATGCTGTCCATTGTGACGCCGACCCGCGCATCGGCGGCCGGCGGGCGCCGATTCGGCGGGAACTGCCGGGTCGTCGACCGGATCCCGGCGTCGGCCTGTCTCGTGTCGCCGGATCAGCGACCGGTTCCGGCGTGCACCACGGCGTCGGTGTCGCCGTCGAGGCCGAACGCGGCGTGCACGGCGCGCGCTGCGTCGTTGACGCTGTCGGCGTGCGTGACCACCGAAATGCGGATCTCGCTCGTGGTGATCATCTCGATGTTGATGCCCGCTGCGAAGAGGGCTTCGAAGAACTTCGCCGAGACGCCCGTCGCCGAGCGCATCGCCGCACCGACGACCGAGAGCTTGCCGATCTGGTCGTCGTACTGGAGCGACTGGAAGCGGATGGCCTCCTGCTCGCGCTGCAGCGCCGAGAGGGCGGCCTGGCCTTCGGACTTCGGCAGCGTGAACGAGATGTCGGTGAGGCCGGTGGCGGCGGCCGAGACGTTCTGCACGATCATGTCGACGTTCGCGCCGGACTTGGCGACGGTCGTGAACACGTTGGCGGCGACGCCGGGGACGTCGGGGACGCCGACGATGGTGATCTTCGCCTCGCTCAGGTCGACGGCCACGCCGGTGATGACGGACTCTTCCACGGTTTCTCCTTCGGGCAGTCGGGCGGGGTCGTAGACGATGGTGCCCTCGTCGGGGGTGAACGAGGAGCGCACGTGGAGCGTCACGCCGTGGCGGCGCGCGTACTCGACGGCGCGGATGTGCAGCACCTTCGCGCCGGAGCCGGCGAGCTCCAGCATCTCCTCGCTCGTGATGCGGTCGAGCTTGCGGGCCTTCGCGACGACGCGCGGGTCGGACGTGAAGACGCCGTCGACGTCGGTATAGATCTCGCACACATCGGCCTGGAGCGCCGCGGCGAGGGCGACGGCGGTCGTGTCGGAGCCGCCGCGGCCGAGGGTCGTGATGTCGCGGGTGTCGCGGTTGAACCCCTGGAAGCCGGCGACGATGACGATCGCACCGTCGTCGAGCGCCTCGCGGAGCCGCACCGGGGTGACGTCGACGATGCGGGCGGCGCCGTGCACGGCATCCGTGATCATGCCGGCCTGGCTGCCGGTGTAGCTGCGGGCCTCGTAGCCCATGCTCTTGATCGCGAGGGCGAGCAGCGCCATCGAGATGCGCTCGCCCGCGGAGAGCAGCATGTCGAGCTCGCGCGGCGCCTGGATCGGCGCGACGGCGGCCGCGAGGTCGAGCAGGTCGTCGGTCGTGTCGCCCATCGCGGACACCGCCACGACGACGTCGTTGCCCGCCTTGCGGGTGTCGACGATGCGCTTGGCGACCCGCTTGATGCTCTCCGCATCGGCGACGGACGAACCGCCGAACTTCTGCACGATCAAGCTCACGTGGTCTCCTGGGGGTGGGGTTGCGGGCGGGGGAACGCCAGAGGCCATCCTACTTCGGGGCCGGATACGGCCCGTCGCATGTGACGCGTCGCGCACGGGCCGGCGCCGTGCCGCGGGAATCCGGGGCCGATAGCATCGCGGCATGGGGGCCGAGCTGGAGGCGTGGAGCGAGTTCAACGTCGCGATGGCCGGTGCGACGGCGGCGCTCGCCGGTCTGATCATCGTGGCGATGTCGGTGAACATCGACCGGATCGTCAAGGCGCCCGCGATCGCCGCGCGGGGCGCGACGGCGATCGCGGCCCTCGTGCTCGCGGTCCTCGTCTGCGCTTTGGGACTCGTGCCCGAGCAGCCCGCGGTCGTCTTCGGCCTCGAGATCCTCGTGCTGTCCCTGCTCGCGCTGGCTGTCGCGGTCCCGGCGGCGCGGCGCATCGTCGTCGCGGGCGGCCCGCGGGCGTGGATCGTGCCGAAGATCCTCATCGCCGCGGCGCCGGCGCTCCTCTATCTGGCCGCCGGCGTCCTCGTCGTCGCGGGTGCAGCCGGGGCCGGCCTCGCCGCTGCGGCGATCGGCTGCTTCCTGGCGATCATCTCGGGAACGCTGTTCGGCTGGGTCGCGCTCGTCGAACTGCTGCGCTGAGCGGATGCCCGCCGCTCACTCGTCCTTGGGTCGCGGCAGGTACCACTCCGTGAACTCGGTCGCCCGTCCGTCGGCGGCGAAGCGGATGACCCAGAGGTTGAGGTAGTCCGCCCGGTCTTCGTACCCCGTCCGCCCCTGGACGACCGCCGTCGTGTCGGTCTCGACGACCGTGCCCCACTCGAACGTCCACGTGCCGGGCTCGTCGAGATCGCCGATCCACCCTTCGACGATCTCGTCGCGGCCGATCCGCGGCTCGGCATCGGGTTCCGTGAGGTACTGGGCGTCATCGGTGAAGAGCCGGGCGATGTCCTCGGGGTCGTTGGAGCTCCAGGCCCGGAGGTAGCCCGCCATCCACGCCGCGGTGCGTTCGCTCGTCATGCGGGCAGTCCACTCCCCCGCGCACCGGGCGTCAAGGGCGCCGGATCGGCGGCCGCCCCCGGCGCCGATGGCGCCCTCGGGTCAGCCGAGGACGCGGCGTCCCTCGAACGCGCGGCCGAGCGTGACCTCGTCGGCGTACTCGAGGTCGCCGCCCACCGGCAGCCCGGAGGCGAGCCGGCTCACGGTGATCTCGAGCGTCGCGAGCATGCGGCTGAGGTAGGTCGCGGTCGCCTCGCCCTCGAGGTTCGGGTCGGTCGCGATGATGATCTCGGTGACCGTACCGTCGGCCAGGCGCTGGAGGAGCTGGCGGATGCGCAGCTGGTCGGGTCCGACGCCGTCGATCGGGCTGATGGCGCCGCCGAGCACGTGGTAGAGCCCTCGGAACTCGCGGGTGCGCTCGATCGCGACGACGTCCTTGGCTTCTTCGACGACGCAGATGAGCGCGGGGTCGCGCCGCGGGTCGCGGCAGATCGTGCAGGTCTCCTGCTCGGAGACGTTGCCGCAGATCTCGCAGAAGCGCACCTTGTCGCGGATCTGCAAGAGGATCTCGGCGAGCCGGGTGACGTCGAAGTGCTCGGTCTGCACGATGTGGAACGCGATGCGCTGCGCGGACTTCGGCCCGATGCCGGGCAGGCGGCCCAGTTCGTCGATGAGTTCCTGGACGATCCCCTCGTACACGCGTTACTCCCCGAACCCTCTCGTCGTGATCTGCACTTCTTCGATGAACACCGCGTTGAGCATCTCGCGGACGACGGACTCGCCGTGCCGCTGCACGCCCGCCGGACCGGCCGGCACCCGCCGCGGCGCGGGCGGTCGCCGCGTCTCGGGGGCGCGCCGGGGCTCGGGAGCCGGCGGCTCGTCGAAGTC
>NZ_WSTA01000036.1 GCF_009789225.1 Agromyces seonyuensis
CACCGGGGCGGTCGAGCTCGCCGTGCGCGGCGGCGGCCGCGCGGCCGTCGCGCTGTGCGGCGGCGGCGGTCAGGGCGAGGCGCTGCTGCTGCGCCGCTGACCGCGCGCAGACGATGCACGGCCGATGACCGCCTGACAGGATGACTGCGAGCCGCGCTGCGAGCCCGCACGCGGCCCCGGGCATCCGAGGGACGAGATGAGCGCATCGACGACGGCCACGGGCCGCGACCACCGCATCCGGCGCATGATCGGCCGCGACCCCGGTGAGACGCACCGGGCGGCCACGCCGCTCGAGCTGCTCTTCGACCTCACGTTCGTGGTCGCGTTCAGCCAGGCCGGTTCGGAGACCGCCCACCTCCTCGCCGAGGGCGAGGTCGGCGCGGCGCTCGCCGGGTTCGTGTTCTCGCTCTTCGCCATCGGGTGGGCGTGGATCGGCTACACGTGGCTCGCGAGCGCGTACGACAACGAGGACATCGTCTTCCGCATCGCGACGCTCGTGCAGATGGTGGGCGTGCTCGTGCTGGCGCTCGGCCTGCCGCCGGTGTTCGACTCGATCGCGCACGGCGAGCCGCTCGACAACGGCATCGCGGTGGCGGGTTACGTCATCATGCGCGTGGCGACGGTGCCGCTCTGGATCCGTGCCGCGCGCGACGATCCGGCGCACCGCCCGGCGGCGCTCGCGTATCTCGTCTGGATCGTCGTGGTGCAGCTCGGCTGGATCCTCTTCCTCGTCGCCGACGTGCCCCTGGCGCTCGCCGGCTGGTGGTGGGGCGCCCTCGTGGTGCTCGAGCTGAGCGGCCCGTTCCTCGCCGAGCGGCGGT
This sequence comes from Agromyces seonyuensis, assembly GCF_009789225.1. GTDB lineage: Bacteria > Actinomycetota > Actinomycetes > Actinomycetales > Microbacteriaceae > Agromyces > Agromyces seonyuensis. The sequence goes on from NZ_WSTA01000036.1 coordinate 822, forward strand.
TCGGCGGCACGCCGTGGCATCCCGGCCACATCGCCGAGCGATACGGCCTGCTCGTCATCATCACCCTCGGGGAGGTCGTGCTCGGCACGATCCTCGCGATCTCGGCGGTCGTCGAGGAGCAGGGTTGGACGGGCGAGGCCGTGCTCGTCGCCGCGTCGGGCACGACGCTCGCGTTCGGGCTGTGGTGGGTGTACTTCACGATGCCCTCCGGCGAGGTGCTGGTGCGCCACCCGCGCCGCTCGTTCGTGTGGGGCTACGGGCACCTCGTCCTCTTCGGCGCGATCGCCGCGATCGGCGCCGGGCTGCACGTCGCCGCTTCCGTCATCGAGGGCGTCGCGCACCTCGACGAGTTCGGGGCGGTGCTCTGCGTCGTCATCCCCGTCGCCGTGTTCTTCGCGACCGCGTTCGTGCTCTACTCGCTGCTCCTGCACCGCTTCGACCCGTTCGACCTCGTCCTGTTCGCGGGCGTGGTGCTCTGCCTCGTCGGGGCGGTCGTCGCCGTCGCCGCCGGTGCGTCGATGGGCTGGGCGCTCGCGATCACCGCACTCGCGCCGGTCGTCGTCATCGTCGGCTTCGAGACCGCCGGCCACCGCCGGCAGCACGCCGCGCTCGTGGCCGACGGCGACGTCTGAGACGGCGCCGTCGGCCGGGAGGACGCTCCGGCCCGGTCAGCGTCGCCGGTTCGCGCGAAGCACCTCGAGCCGCGCGCGGAACTCGGACTCGTCGATGTCGCCGCGGGCGTAGCGCTCGGCGAGGGTCGACTCCGCGTCGGGGCCGCCGGACCAGGGCGCGCCGTAGCCGCCCGCCCACGCACGACGGCGTCCGCGGGCGACGACGAAGATCATCGTCGCGATGAGGACGAACCAGAGCAGCGGGATGAGGAAGAACACCCAGCCGAAGCCGGCCGCCCAGGGCCCGGCGTGGGCGGCGATGGTCGCGGCGGCGAGTGCGGTGGACATGACGGTCTCCGTTCGATCGTGCGGCTCGGGCGCTCCCGTGCCGTCCCTCCGATGCTCCTCGGGCGGGCGGGACGGCGAATCCGACCGCGGGAGGCACTTCGCGCACTCCCCCGGGAGCATCGCGACCCGGAGCAGCCGCGGCCCGGAGCATCCGCGCCGTGCAGCGCCGCGCCCGCCGTCGACGCGCTCTCGCAGGATCAGCGCCAGCCCGGCGCGACGAGCCCCGACTCGTAGGCGGTGACGACGAGGTGCACGCGGTCGCGCGCCCCGAGCTTCTGCATGATCCGCGAGACATGGGTCTTGGCGGTGAGCGGGGAGAGCACGAGCGCGCCGGCGATCTCCTCGTTCGTCAGCCCTCGCCCGACGAGCGCGAGCACCTCGCGTTCGCGGTCGGTGAGCACGTCGAGCACGTCGGTCGCAGGCGGTTCGGCGAGTCCGGCTGCGAGCCGGCGCAGCAGCTGCCGGGTCACGCCCGGCGAGAGCAGCGCGTCGCCGGATGCCGCCGCGCGCACCGCGCGGACCAGGTCCGCCGGCTCGGTGTCCTTCACGAGGAACCCGCTCGCACCGGCCCGCACCGCCCGCACGACGTCGTCGTCGAGCTGGAAGGTCGTGACGATGACGACGTGGACGCCGGCGAGCTTCGGGTCGGCGGCGATCCGCTCGGTCGTCGCCAGACCGTCGCCGTCGGGCATGCGGATGTCCATGAGCACGACGTCGACCGGCGCGGCGACGAGGCGCTCGAGCGTCTCCCTGCCGCTGCCGCTCTCGAAGACGACCTCGACATCGTCCTCCGCCGCGAGCAGCGCTCGGAATCCCGCGCGGACGAGCGCCTGATCGTCGGCGATGCCCACCCGGATCATGCGACGCCCTCCCACGGCAGCCGCGCCGTGAGGCTCGTGCCGCCCGTTGCCGGCTCGGCCACGTCGAGCCGGCCGCCGAGCACCTCGGCGCGACCGCGCATCCCGAGCACCCCGCCGCCCTCGTGCGCACCGGCGGCGCCGCGTCCGTCGTCCTCGACACGGACGACGAGTTCCCCGCCCTCGCGCCGCAGCCCGATGCGGACGGCCTCGGCCCCGGAGTGTCGGAGCACGTTCGTGAGCGCCTCCTGCACGATCCGGTACGCGGCGGTCTGCACGGCCCGCGGCGGCCCCTCGCCGTCGAGCGGATCGAGCTCGACCTCGAGGCCGGCGGCGCGCACGTCCGCGACGAGGGCGTCGAGCTCGGCGAGCCCCGGCTGCGGCGCCGACGGCGCGCTCTCGCCCGGTTCGCGGAGCACGCCGAGCACGCCCCGCACCTCGTCGAGCGAGTCCTTGCTGACGCGCTTGATGTCCGCGAGGGCGCTCCGCGCCTGCTCCGGGTCGCGGTCGAGGAGGTGCAGCGCCACCCCCGCCCGCACGTTGATGAGCGAGAGGGAGTGGCCGAGCACGTCGTGCAGCTCACCGGCGATGCGCAGCCGCTCGCGCTCCGCGGCGCTCTCGCGACGACGCGCGACCGCGTCCCGGTACCCGCGGGCCCGCTCACTGCGGTTCCGCACGAAGGCCCCCGCGGCGACGCAGGCGGCGAGCGCCGCGGTCGTGGCGGCGACGCGTGCCGGATGCCAGTCGAGTCCGACGAGCGGCCCGAGCAGCAGTGCGCCGAGCCACGCCACCGCACCGGAGCCGAGCGCCCAGGCGAGCGCGCCCCGCGCGGCCGCGAGACCGAGGGCGAAGCCGAAGGCGACCGGCGCCGGACCCCCGCCGGGCGCGCTGAGCAGCAGCCCGAGGGCGATCGCGGCGACCGCGGCGACCGTCGGCCCGGGCAGACGCCGTGCGGCGAGCAGGAGGAGCGGGCCCGCGACGGCGAGGCCGATCGCCAGCGCCGCGACCGGCCCGCCGACGTCGGCGCGCAAGCACGACGCGATCGTCCAGGGCACCTGGGCGAGGAACGAGAGCACGACCGGCGCCAGGAGCACGGCCCGCGCCGGCGGACGGAACCGGGGCCCGTCCCAGGCGGCCGACTCGTGCATGCGGCGATCCTACTGACGGGCGCGTTCGGCCGCGTCCTCCGCCGGGAGGCACCCCGGCTGCTCCGCCGGGAGCATCCGGGGGCGGCCTAGAAGACCTGGACCGGCTTGACGAGGTCGGCGTAGATGAGCAGCGCGCTCATGGCGCCGAACACGATCACGACGGCGAAGCTCAGCGGCATCAGCTTGGCCATGTCGACGGGGCCCGGGTCGGGCTTGCCGCGCAGCTTCGCCCAGCCCTTGCGGATCGCCTCCCAGATCGCTCCCGCGATGTGGCCGCCGTCGAGCGGCATGAGCGGCACGAGGTTGAACAGGAACAGGAAGAGGTTGAGCGAGGCGAGGATGCCCACGATCCCGGCCGCGCGGTCCTGGAACTCGAGCTGGTCGCTCGCGGCGATCTCGCCCGCGATGCGGCCGACGCCGACGACGCTCACCGGCCCGTTCGGGTCGCGCTCCTCGGTGCCGAACGCCGCCTGCGCGACGTCGACGAGCTTCTGCGGCAGGGTGAGCAGCGCGTTCACGCTCGCGCCGAGCTGCTCGCCGACGGCCGGCAGCACCTCGCCCGCAGTCCCCTGCACGCGCACCGGCTGCGACCCGATGCCGAGGAAGCCGACCTCGGCGGTCACGGGCTCGCCCGCGTCATCCGTGACGATCCGGCCGTCGTCGTCGAGGACGTAGCGCTCGCTCGCTGCGGGCGTGACCTGCAGGGTGACCTGCTCGCCGTCGCGGTCGACGACGAGCGGCACGGTCTCGCCCGCACGATCGCGGATGAGTGCCGTGGACTGCTCCCAGCTCGTCACCGGGACGCCGTCGATCGAGACGATCTCGTCGCCCGGCTGGATGCCCGCTTCGGCGCCCGGGGCCGCCGGGTCTCCCGCTTCGCAGGTCTGGCGCTCGCTCGTGGCGGGCAGCACGCACTCGCTCACCGAGGCGATCGTCGTCGAGGACTGCACCGTGCCGATGCCCATGATGAGCACCGCGAACAGCGCGATCGCGATGACGAGGTTCATGAACGGCCCCGCGAACATCACGATGATGCGCTTCCAGACCGGCAGGCGGTAGAACGCGCGGTCGTCCTCGCCCGGGCCGATGGTCTCGGCGGACTGGTCGCGGGCGTCCTGCACCATGCCGCCGAAGAACCCGGTGGAGTCGGCGTGGACGCGCTCGCCCGGCTTCGGCGGGAACATCCCGATCATCGAGACGTAGCCGCCGAGCGGCAGCGCTTTGAGCCCGTACTCGGTCTCGCCCTTGCGACGGGAGAAGACCGTCGGCCCGAACCCGATCATGAACTGGGTGACCTTGACCTTGAACAGCTTCGCGGTCGTGAAGTGCCCCGCCTCGTGCAGGCCGATCGAGACGGCGACGCCGAAGGCCACGACGAGGACGCCGATGATGAACGCGAGCACGGGATTCACGTCGGTCAGCGTAGTGCGATGCGCCTACGAAGGGGCTGGCAGCGGGCCGGGAGGCCACCGGATGCCCGGTGAACCTTGCGGACAGAATTGTCGACGAAATTGCTTGCCGAATTGTCCGCAACCGGGCTACGGTCGAGTCGCTCGACCCCTGGTCCGATGACGAACCGGGGCATCTTCGATGGAGAGGAACCGCGTTGACGATTCGCAGTCACCCGCGCAGGAATCGAGAATCCACCCCGCCCGTCCGCCGTGCCGGACGGGCGGCGTTCGCCACCGGGGCCGCGCTCGCGCTCACGCTCGGCACGCTCGCAGCCGGCTCGGCCGCGTGGGCCGGCAACGGCGGCGGCTCCGGCCCGACGAAGACCGACGCCGAGGATGCCGCGCTCGCGTTCGACCGATCCGCGTACACGACCATCACCGTGAACGTGGACGGCGTCGCGACGCCCGTGCGCTGGTACCGGGAGGTCTGCTACGTCGCCAAGCCCACCGCGGTGTCGACGAACGTCGCGAACCAGGCCTGCGGCTACCAGTCGATGAACGTATTCGTGCCCGAGTCGGCCGCACGGGACCAGCGCACCGCGATCTACTACGCCGAGAACAACAGCGGCTGGATGGCCAGCTACATCAAGGCCTCGATCGTCGACGGCGGGACGTACTCGTCGGCCACGAGCACGGTCGGCGCCGCGCTCAAGGCCGGCTACGTCTTCGTCGACGTCGCCACCCGCTCGCGCGGACTGGTCGCGGCCGACGGCACCTACGCGGGCAAGGCGCCCAACGTCGTCGTCGACGCCAAGGCCGCCGTGCGCTACCTCCGACTCAACGACGCCGTCATGCCCGGCAGCGCCGAGCGCATCGTCGTCAACGGCACGAGCGGCGGCGGCGGACTCGGCGCCGCCCTCGGCGCCTCGGGCAACAGCGACGAGTACCTGCCCCACCTCGCCGCCGCCGGATCCGCCGGCGTCGACGCGAAAGGCCGATCGACGATCGACGACGACGTCTTCGCCGTCAACGTCTACTGCCCGATCACGGACCTCGACGACGTGGACACCGCCTACGAGTGGCTGTACAACGCGACGGGCACCCGCACGGCGGTCGGCGCGAATCCGAACCCGGCCGCGAGCGCGGCCCTCGCGGCGGCGTACCCCGGGTACCAGAAGTCGCTCGGGCTGCGCACGGCCGACGGCACGCGGTTGACCGCTTCGACGATGCTCGACGTGATCACGGACGAGGTCGAGCGCTCCGCCGAGGCGTACCTCGCGGCGAACCCCGCGAACTCGATCCCCGATCTCGGCGAGAACTTCGTCATCACGGGCAGCGGCGCCGGCACCTACGTCAACGACTGGATCGACATCGATCCCTCGACGCGCGGTGTCGTGTCGGTGGACATCGCGCAGTACCTCGAGTTCGTGGCGACGCAGAACAAGCTCAAGCCCGCCCCCTCGTTCGACCAGACCGGTGCGACCGTGCCCGGCTCGGGAGGCGGGCCCGGCGCGGGCGAGTCGAACCTGTTCGGCACGGCGAGCCAGGCGTACTCGAACTTCACCGAGTACTCCTGGAACGCCAACGGCACCCTCGCGGGCGCAGGCGGCGTCGGCGACGGGATCGGCCTCGACGACACCGGCCTGACGTGGAAGCAGTTCCTCGCGAAGAAGTCGACGACGGTCGACGAGCAGGCCGAACTCATCGACCCGCTCGAGTTCATCGGCACCTCGGCCGACACGGCGCCGTACTGGTACGTGCGCCACGGCACCCGCGACCGCGACACCTCGTTCACGGTCTCGATCAACCTCGCTGCGGCGCTGTCCGCCGACCGCTCCGTCGAGGACGTCGATTACCGCCTCGCCTGGAACCAACCGCACGCCGGGAACTACGACGTCCCCGAGGCGTTCGCCTGGATCGCCGCGTCGCTCGCCGACGCCGATGCGCCGAACGGACACGGCGGCGGCCGGCACTGACCGGACGCGACGCACGACGGGCCCCGACCGGACGGTCGGGGCCCGTCGTGCGTGGAACCGCCGGCTAGAGCGCGGCGATCCGCTCGTCGGCCCGGCGGCGTGCGTCCGCCTCCGAGGAGAGCAACGTCGGGACGTCGAGGATGCCCGCCGGGGCCCCGGTCGCATCCACGACGGCCTGCACCGTGTCGACGATGTCGGTGAAGCGGATGCGCCCCGCGTGGAACGCGGCGACGGCCTGCTCGTTGGCGGCGTTGAAGACGGCCGGGAAGACCCCGCCGGCGCGGCCGACGGCCTTGGCGAGCGCGACGGCGGGGAACGCGTCCTCGTCGAGCGGCTCGAAGGTCCAGGCTGCGGCACGGGTCCAGTCGATCGGCGCGCCGACGCCGGCCACGCGGTGCGGCCAGTCGAGGCCGAGCGAGATGGGCAGCCGCATGTCGGGCGGGCTGGCCTGCGCGATCGTGGAGCCGTCGACGAACTCGACCATGGAGTGCACGACCGACTGCGGGTGCACGACGACGTCGATGCGGTCGTAGTCGATGTCGAAGAGCAGGTGCGCCTCGATGACCTCGAGGCCCTTGTTGACGAGGGTGGCGGAGTTCGTCGTCACGACGAGGCCCATGTCCCAGGTCGGGTGCGCGAGCGCATCGGCCGGCGCGACGTGCTCGAGTTCTGCGCGGGTGCGACCGCGGAACGGTCCGCCGGAGGCGGTCACGACGAGCCGGCGCACCTCCTCGGGAGCGCCCGAGCGGAGCGCCTGCGCGATCGCGGAGTGCTCGGAGTCGACGGGGACGATCTGCCCCGGTGCCGCCGCGTCCGTCACGAGCGAACCGCCGACGATGAGGGACTCCTTGTTCGCCAGGGCGAGGGTCGCACCGCGCTCGAGCGCTGCGAGCGTCGGCATGAGGCCCACCGAACCCGTGATGCCGTTGAGCACGACGTCGGCGTCGACGCTCCGCACGAGCTGCACGGCCTCGTCGATGCCGAGGGCGGTGTGCTCGACGCCGAACTCGGCCGCCTGCGCGGCGAGCGTTTCGCGATTCGAGCCGGTGGCCAGGCCGACGACCTCGAAGCGGTCGCGGTTGCCCCGCACCACGTCGAGGGCCTGGGTGCCGATGGAGCCGGAGGAGCCGAGGATGAGGATGCGACGCACCCGCCAACGGTAGCGCGGTGCGGGCCGGGTCAGAACGGGAGCGCGACCGCCAGGACCTCGCCCGAGGCGAGCTCGAACTCGCGGAAGCGCACGTCGCGCCAGCGGGCGCCCAGCTCCCCCGGCACCCGTTCGACGCGGGGCTCGCCTCGTTCGAACTCCGGGACGGACAGGGCGATCCGCGCCGGTTCGAGGGCCTTCGCGTGGCCGATCAGCCGCATGAGCGCCCCCTTGCGCGCCCAGAGCCGGCCGCGGGCGACGGCCCGCTCGTCGTCGGGCATCGTGTCGAGCATCGCCAGCTCGTCGGGGTGCATCGCAGCGGGCTCCACCCGCTCCCAGGCTCCCGGGACGGTCGTGCCCGTGCCGAGGCCGATCGGATGGCGCTCCGAGACGGCGACCACCGTTGAGCCGTCGACCGCGGTGAGGCAGTCGACCTCCCAGCGCGCGCCCGACACGCTCGTCGGGTACTCGAGCTGCGGCCGGCCGTGGCCGCCGCCGCAGACGGGGCAGCTCGAGACGAGTTCGACGTCGCGCACCGGCACGTCGGCGCGCTCGGCGACGAACTCGGCGAGCGCGCGCAGGCTCGATCCGGGTCGCCGACGCGGCGCCGCGACCCCCACGGCGCAGCCTTCGCCCAGCTCCAGCACGCCGCTCAATTCGCCCTGCACCCCGCCATTCTGGACCATGGGCGGCGATCGGGCGACCTGTCGATCCGGTGCGATATGCCCGGCCGCGCATGCATCCGAACGTAGCGTCGAAGGATGACCGTCGACGACTCGCGTCCGGACGCGGCGCCTCGCGCTGCCCGCCGGGGCCCGGTGTACTGGATCGCCTCGGGAATCCTCGGCCCCCTCGCCCGCGCGATCTACCGCCCGGTCATCACCGGCGCGGAGCACGTCCCGAAGGACGGACCGCTCATCCTGGCGAGCAACCACCTCTCGTTCATCGACAGCGTGGTCATCCCGCTGACGAGCCCGCGCCCCGTGCAGTTCATCGCGAAATCGCACTACTTCACCGGCACCGGCTTCAAGGGCTGGGTGTCGCGCACGTTCTTCGAGGCGATCGGCGCGGTCAGCGTCGAGCGCGGTGCGGGCGCGGCGGCGCAGGAGGCGCTCGACCAGTCCAAGCGCATCCTCGTGGCCGGCAACGCGCTCGCCCTCTACCCGGAGGGCACCCGCTCGCTCGACGGACGCCTCTACAAGGGCCGCACCGGCATCGCCTGGCTCGCCTTGGAGACCGGGGCGAAGGTCGTGCCGGTCGGCCTCGTCGGCACGCAGCACATCCAGCCGGTCGGGGCGAAGCTGCCCCGCGTCAAGCCGGTCGAGGTGCACTTCGGCGAGCCGATCGACGTCTCGGGCTTCGGCCCGTCGTCATCCGGTCGCGCCCGGCGCCAGGCGACCGACGAGATCATGGCGGCCATCCACGCGCTCTCGGGCCAGGAGCTCGCCGGCCGCTACAACGAGGCGCCGCCGTCGGGCACCGTCGCCAAGGCCGTCGACCGCGTGCTGCCGCGCGAGCGGACGGGCGTCGCCGAGCCCGAGTGAGCCGCTTCGGCGCATCTCGCGCCGGATCGCGCTAGCCTCGCTCGAATGGATGCCCGGACGCGACGGACCCGATTCCTCGGCGCGTGCCTCGCAGCCCTGGCGGTCGTCGTCCTGCAGGGCGCGTGCGCGCAACCGGGTTCCCTCACCGGCGCCGCCGCCGACGCGCCGCGCTCGGCCGGCGTCCGCGTGCCGGCCTATCCCGAGCCCGACCCGGCGGAGTTCGACCCCGGCCGCATCGTCGACGACGACGCGTTCTACGACTGGAACTCGATGAGCACGGACGACGTGCAGGACTTCCTCGAGGCGGTCGACTGCGAGCCGGGCGCCGCTGCGCCGTGCCTCGCCGACTACGAGCAGGACACGCCGGACCGCGAGGCGGATCCCCGTCTCGACCACTGCGACGCCTACACGGGCGCCCGCTCGGAGACCGCGGCCGAGATCATCACCGGCGTCGCGCGGGCCTGCGGCGTCAGCCCGCGGACCCTCCTCGTGCTGCTGCAGAAGGAGCAGTCGCTGCTGACCTCGCCCTCGGTCTACGGATACGAGCGGGCGACCGGCTACTACTGCCCCGACACGGCCCCGTGCGAGGAGCGCTACTTCGGGTTCTTCAACCAGGTGTACTCGGCGGCCTGGCAGTTCCGCGAGTACACCGTCGACCCCGATTGGCGCTACCGCATCGGCACCGTCGAGATCGCCTACGACCCCGATCCCGCGTGCGGCGCCTCGGCCGTCACGATCGTCAATCAGGCGACGGCGAACCTCTACAACTACACGCCGTACCAGCCCAACGCGGCAGTGCTTGCCAACCCCGGCACGGCCGATCCGTGCGCCTCGTGGGGCAACTTCAACTTCTGGCGGCTCTGGCGGCTCTGGTTCGGCGACCCCGACGGCGAGCGTTTCCCGGGATTCCTCCCGTCGTGCACGAACCTCGCCGGCGGGCACCGCTGCCCGAGCGCCGACGCGCTCAGCGCGCGGGGCTGACGAGCGCGACCGGTTCGTGGCGGACCGGGAAGGCGACCGACGCTGCGATGAAGCACTTCTCGGACGCCTCGCGGTGCGCCGCCTCGGCGAGATCGAGCATCGAGGCATCCGCCACTTCGACGCGCGGGCGGAGGACGACCTCGCGGAAGGCGCCGCCGCCCGAGCCGTCCTCGACCATGACGCCCGTCGGCGAGTCGGTGTAGCCGCGCACGACGACGCCGAGGGTCGTCGCGACGTGCAGGTAGGAGAGCATGTGGCACTGGGCGAGCGCCGCGACGAGGAGTTCCTCGGGGTTCCAGCGCTCGGCGTCGCCGTGGAACACGCGATCGCTCGAGCCTTCGATCTCGTGCGACTTGCCCGCGGCGCGGACGAGGTGACGGCGTCGGTAGGCCTTGTAGCTCTCGGTACCGACGCCCTCGTCGCCCGTCCACTCGAGTTCGATCGCGTACGCGTGCTCGCGGCCCATCTTCGCTCCTCGCTCCCGGCCGCCCATGCGGCCCCGTGTCATTCTGCACGCCCCGGTGTGCAGCCGGAATCGGTCCCCACCGGTCCCCACCGGTCCCTCGCCCCGAGCCCGGATCGGTCCTGCCGAGCCGTCGGTTCGCGGCTCGTCGGGCGGGCCGCGCCGGTAGGCTGAACCCACCATGACCGACACCGTCAACGCCCCTGTCGCCGCCCTGCCGCAGACCCGCCTCGTCGCCACCGCGATCCCGGGTCCGAACTCGATCGCGCTGCACGCCCGACGACAGGCCGTCGTCTCCGCGGGCGTCTCGAGCGCGCTGCCCGTCTACATCGCCCGCGCCGCCGGCGCCGTGCTCGAAGACGTCGACGGCAACCGTTTCCTCGACTTCGGCGGCGGTATCGGCGTCACGACCGTCGGCCACACCGAGGCGAGCGTCGTCGCGGCCGCCGCGGCCCAGCTGCAGGACGTCACGCACACGCTCTTCACCATCACGCCCTACGAGGAGTACGTGCGGGTCGCCGAGCTCCTCGCCGAGCACACGCCCGGCAACTGGGCGAAGAAGTCGGTGCTCGTGAACTCGGGCGCCGAGGCCGTCGAGAACGGCGTGAAGATCGCCCGCAAGTTCACCGGTCGCCGCGGCGTCGCCGTGCTCGACCACGCCTACCACGGCCGCACGAACCTCACGATGGCCATGAACTACAAGGCCAGCCCGTACGCGACCGGCTTCGGCCCGTTCGCCGGCGACGTCTACCACGCCCCGAACTCCTACCCCTTCCGCGACGGCCTCTCCGGCGAGGACGCGGCCGCGCGCACCATCGCGCACCTCGAGAAGACCGTCGGCGCCGAGGACCTCGCATGCCTCGTGGTCGAGCCGATCCAGGGCGAGGGCGGCTTCATCGTGCCCGCTCCCGGCTTCCTCGCCACCCTGCAGGGCTGGTGCCGCGAGCACGGCGTCGTCATGATCGCCGACGAGATCCAGTCCGGCATGGCCCGCACGGGCCGCTGGTTCGCCTCGGAGCTCGCCGGTTGGGAGCCCGACCTCGTGCTCACGGCGAAGGGCATCGCGGGCGGCCTTCCGCTCGCGGGCGTCACCGGTCGCGCCGAGATCATGGACGCGTCCCAGCCCGGCGGGCTCGGCGGCACCTTCGGCGGCAACCCCGTGGCGTGCGCCGCCGCGGTCGCGGTCTTCGAGACGATCGAGGAGCACGGCCTCCTCGCCGAGGCGCAGCGCATCGAGCGCGCGCTGAAGGGCGGGCTCGAGCGGCTCGCCGAGCGCTACGACCTGATCGGCGAGGTCCGCGGTCACGGCGCGATGGTCGCGATCGAGCTCGTGGAGCCCGGCACCCGCGGCGGCGCGAACACGCCGAACGCCACCGCGGTCGGCGAGCTCGTCGCGTACGCGGCGCAGCAGGGCATCCTGTTCCTGAGCGCCGGCACGTACGGCAACGTCCTGCGGTTCCTGCCCTCGCTCGCCGTCACCGACGACCACATCGCCGAAGCGCTCGAGGTGCTCGACGCCGGCCTCGCCCGGCTCGGCTGATGGCCGGCACGATCAGCACTCGGGACGCCGTGGAACTCGCCGTCGTGGAACGTTCCGGATTCGTCGAGTCGCGCCACGCGGGCTCCGCCGTCGTGCTCTCCCCCGAGGGCGAGGTGATCCGCGAGCTCGGCGACATCACGACGCCGATCCTGCCGCGCTCGACGCTGAAGCCCTTCCAGGCCCTCGCGGTCCTCACGAGCGGCGTCACGCTGCGCGGCGAGGATGCGGCGATCGCCACGGCGAGCCACTCCGGCACCGCCGGGCACGTCGCCCTCGCCAAGGGCATCCTCGACCGCGCCGGCGTCAGCCCCGACGCCCTGCAGTGCCCGCCGGCCTGGCCGCAGGACTCCGCGTCGCGGGATCAGGCCGCCCGCGCGGGCGTCGGTCCGCAGCGGCTCACGATGAACTGCTCCGGCAAGCACTCGGCGATGCTCGCGGCGTGCGTGGCCAACGGCTGGCCGACCGACACGTACCTCGAGCTCGACCACCCGTTGCAGAAGCGCATCCTCGAGCTCATCGAGCGCCTCGCCTCGGAGCGGCCGGTCGCCACGGCGATCGACGGCTGCGGCGCGCCGGTGCATGCGCTCAGCCTCGGCGGACTCGCCCGGGGCATCCAGAAGGTGACGTCGGCGTCCTCGACGTCGCCGTTCGCGCTCTTCCGCGAGGCGGCGGCGCTCACGGCCGCGGTGCGCGAGCATCCGTGGGTCATCGCCGGCCCCGGCCAGCCCGACACGATCGCGATCGAGCGTCTCGGGGTCTTCGCCAAGGGCGGCGCCGAGGGCGTCATGGTCGCCACGTCACCCGACGGCACGACCCTCGCGCTCAAGATGCTCGACGGCAGCCCGCGCGCGACGATGCTCGTCGCGCTGCGGCTCTTCGTCGACGTCGGAGTGCTCCCCGAGAGCGCCGTCGACGAGGTGCTCACCGAGCTCGACCTCTGGATCACGGGCGGCGGAGCGCGGGTCGGCCGCATCCGCTCGAGTGTTTGACGTTCTTTCTCCGGCTCGGACGCGCGAGGCCGCCGCTCCCTCCCGGGATCGGCGGCCTCGTGTCGTCGTGCCGGGGACTCTCCCGCCTCAGCGGGCGAGTCGCTTCTCCCGGGCGGCGTGTCCGAGCTGCGCGACCACGACGGCGACGAGCGCGAGCAGGAACACCGCCGAGGCGATGACGTTCGCCTCCGCCGGGATGCCGCGCGTGGCCGAGATGTAGATGTACTTCGGGAACGTCGTCACCGAACCGGAGTTGAAGTTCGTGATGATGAAGTCGTCGAAGCTCAGCGCGAACGAGAGCAGCGCCGCGGCGAGGATGCCCGGCATGAGCAGCGGGAACGTGACCCGCCAGAACACCTGCACCGGCGAGCCGTAGAGGTCGCGACCCGCTTCCTCGAGCGCCGGGTCGAGGCTCGCGACGCGCGCCTTCACCGTGACGACGACGAAGCTGATGCAGAACATCACGTGCGCCAGGATGATCGTCAGCATGTCCTTCGGGACGCCGACGGCGAGGAACTGCGCCGCGAGGCCCGCGCCGAGCACGACCTCGGGCGTCGCCATCGGCAGGAACAGCAGGAGGCTGATCGCACCCGACCCGCGGAAGCGGTATCGCACGAGCGCGATCGCGATCATCGTGCCGAGCGTCGTCGCGACGAGCGTCGAGATCACACCGATGAGGATGCTGTTGCCGAACGCCTCGCAGACGGCGCCGTTCTCGACGACGCAGACGTTCGCCCACTTGTCGAGCGTGAACCCGCGCCAAGCGATGTTCGACTTGATCGAGTCGTTGAACGAGAACACGATCGTGTAGACGATCGGGATCAAGAGGAACACGAACGCGATCGTGACGTAGACCGGCAGCAACCAGCGTCCGAACCCGAGACGCCGGGTTCGCGTCGGCTTGGACGGCAACGGCCGCACCTCCTCCGCCTCGAGGTTCGCCAGGGCCGCGCCCGCACCGACTCCGCTCACAGCAGGTCCTCCGTTCCGGCTCGCTTCACGTAGACCCCGACGATGGCGAGGATGACCGCCATGAGGATGATCGAGAGGGCTGCGGCCGCGGGGTAGTTCAGCAGCACGAGGAAGTTCGCCTCGATGACGTTGCCGATCATGGCGGTGTCGGTGCCGCCGAGGAAGTCGCGACTGGCGTTGACGTAGTCGCCCGCGGCGGGGATGAACGTCAGCAGCGTGCCCGCGACGACGCCCGGCATCGACAGCGGCAGCGTGACCTTGCGGAAGACGGTCGCCGGGCTGCCGTAGAGGTCGGCGCCCGCCTCGAGGTAGCGCGTGTCGAGCCGCTCGAGCGTCGTGTAGATCGGCAGCGTCATGAACGGGATGAAGTTGTACGTGAGGCCGAAGATCACCGCGAACGCGGTGCCCGTGAAATGGGCGTCCGGCGCCATGAGCGAAAGCGCCTTCAGCGACGTGATGATGAACGACTCGTCGCTCAGCAACTGCTTCCACGCGAGCGTGCGCAGCAGGAAGCTGATGAAGAACGGCGCGATGACGAGCACGAGCAGGATGCTCTGCAGCAGCGGCCGCGACCGGCAGCGCACGCCGATGTAGTACGCGATCGGATAGCTGATGAGCAGTGCCGCGGCCGTCGCGACGAGCGCGTAGCCGAACGAGCGCAGGATGTGCTCGCCGTACTCCGAGACGACGTCGACGTAGTTCTGCCAGTTGAAGGCGTAGACGTACGCGCCGATATCGCCGTAGAGGTCGGGCGCCTGCAGCGAGGTCAGCAGCAACGAGATCAGCGGCGTGAGGAAGAACAGCGCGAGGTACGCGAGGCCCGGCGCCAGCAGGAACCAGCCGATCCGGCTCGCGCGCTTCGGCGCCTGGGGCACCGCCTCGGCGGTCGCGAACGCGGCGAAGGCCATCAGGCCTCCTCGAGCTCGGTCTGCAGTGCCGCGCGCTCCTGCGCGGCGAGCGCCGTGGTGTCGGTGTCGTCGTCGAAGCGGGCCGGGGCCTCCGCCTCGTCGGCCAGGCCGAAGCCGTGCTCGACGCGCCACGAGAGCCAGACCTCGTCGCCCAGGGACGCCGAGTGCCCGACGCCAGAGTTCTGGGCGAACACCGTGAGCCGACCGGCGATGCCGGGCACCTCGACGAGGTACTGCGTCGAGACGCCCGTGTACGAGACGTCGACGACGCGGCCCGCGCCGAGCACGTTGCGCTCGCCGTCGGGCGCAGGGGCGCTGCGGTGCAGCGCGACCTTCTCGGGGCGCACGCCGACGCTCACGGTGCCGGTGTGCTTGGCCGCGCGATCGAGCGGGACCACGATCGCCGTGCCCCCGACGTCGACCGTGATCGAGTTCGGGTTGCCGGCGACGACATCGCCCGTGAAGAGGTTCGACTGGCCGAGGAACGTCGCCACGAACGCCGTGCGCGGCAGCTCGTAGAGCTCCTCGGGGGCGCCGAGCTGCTCGATCCGGCCCTTGTTCATCACGGCGACCGTGTCGGCCATGGTCATGGCCTCCTCCTGGTCGTGCGTGACGTGCAGGAAGGTGAGCCCGACCTCCGTCTGAATCGACTTCAGCTCGAGCTGCATCTGCCGCCGGAGCTTCAGGTCGAGGGCGCCGAGCGGCTCGTCGAGCAGCAGGAGCGCAGGGCGGTTCACGATCGCGCGGGCGAGCGCGACGCGCTGCTGCTGACCGCCGGAGAGCTGCGCCGGGCGTCGGCCGGCGAGGTGGTCGAGCTCGACGAGCCGCAGCGCCTCGTGCGCGAGCCCCAGCGGGTCGGCGATCTTGCGCCGCTTGAGCCCGAACGCCACGTTCTCGAGGATCGAGAGGTGCGGGAAGAGCGCGTAACTCTGGAACACCGTGTTCACCGGGCGCCGGTAGGCCGTCACGTCGGTCACGTCCACGCCGCCGATCCGGATGCGCCCCGAGGTCGGCTCCTCGAGCCCGGCGACCAGGCGGAGCGTGGTCGTCTTGCCGCAGCCCGAGGGCCCGAGGAGCGCGAAGAACGAACCGGCCGGGATGGTCAGGTCGAGCGACTCGATCGCCGTGAACCCGGGGAAGCGCTTGTGGATGCCCGCCAGCTCGAGATCGGCGCCGCGTTCCGCGAAGTCCAGGTGCGCCATCTCAGGCGCCCAGCAGGATCTTCTGGAAGTCGGCCTGGTACCGCTGCTCCTCGGCGGCCGAGAGGCTGCGGAAGACGTGCGCCGTCGAGAGGGTCTCCTCGTTCGGGAAGATCAGCTGGTTCTCGGCGAGCTCGGGGTCGATCGCCGCGGCGGCCTCCTGGGCGCCGACGACCGGCGTGATGTAGTTCACCCACGCCGCGACCTCGGCCGCGACCTCGGGACGGTAGTAGTAGTCGATGAGCGCCTCGACGTTGGCCTTCTTCGACGAGCCGATCGGCACGAGGAAGTTGTCGTTCCAGAGCGTTCCGCCCGCCTCCGGGATGATGAACTCCCACTTGTCGCCGGCCTCGGCGTTGATGACGGTGATGTCGCCCGACCAGCAGATGGCCGCCAGGGTGTCCTCGCTCTTGAGGTCCTCGAGGTACGAGTTGCCCTTGATGTTGCGCACCTGGCCGTCTTCGACCTGCTTCGTGAGCTGGTCGATCGCCGCGGCGAACTCGTCGTCGCCCCAGTCGCCCGCGATGTCGACGCCGTTCTGGAGCATGAGCAGGCCCATCGTGTCGCGCATCTCGCTGAGGACGCCGACGCGGCCCTTGAGTTCGGGGTTCCAGAGGTCCTCGACCGACTTCAGGCCCTGCGGCAGCTTCTCCTTGTTCCAGGCGATGCCCGCGAATCCGCCCTGCCACGGCACCGAGTACGCCCGGCCCTCGTCGAAGTCGACGTTCTGGAGCGAGGGGGTGAGGTTCGAAAGGTTCGGGATGTTGGCGTGATCGAGCTCCTGGGCGTAGCCGAGGCGGATCCAGCGCGCGATCATCCAGTCCGTGAGGCAGACCGCGTCGGCGCCGATGTCCTGGCCGAGCGCGAGCTGGTCCTTGACCTTGCCGTAGTAGCTGTTGTTGTCGTCGACCGCGACCTCGTAGTTGACGGCGATGCCGGTGGCGGCCGTGAACGCGTCGAGCGTGGGGTTGGCGCCCGAGTCGTCCTCGTCGATGTAGGCGGCCCAGTTCGCCCAGTTCAGGGACTTGTCGCTCGCCGACGTGTCGGCGGCGGCGGTGGGCTTCGCGCCGGCTCCGCCTCCCGCGCACGCGGCAAGGGCGAGCGTCACCGCTCCGGCGCCGGCGCCGGCGAGCACCGAGCGACGCGTCAGCTGCGATGCGCGCGCCTGAGCGATGAGGCGACGGATCATCGGGTCTTCGGGCATGGGCCGTCGGGACATAACGGGCTCCTCTCGGGTCGACGCTCGTCTTCGCGCGTCAGGGGCGGTGTCGGAATAGTGCCATACTCCCGGCCCCGCGGACGCCGGATGTATCCGAATCGTGAATTCCGTGCAACAGATCCGACGGATTCAGCACATGATCTTCACTCACGCCACTGATTCCGCAGCCGAAGCCCACTGTTCCCGTCGAATCGCACCGCCCGGACGCAGCACCCAGATCTGTTCGCCGCCGGGGTCGAGGAGCGGGCCGCGGAGCGCGGCACGAGTGATCGCCCGCAGCTCCGCCGGCCCCGTGGCGACGATCGTCGCCGTGTCCCGGCAGCGCGCCGCGAGACTCCAGTGCACGGCCCAGGCGTCGGCGTCCCCGATCAGCGCAGCGGCGCCCTCCCCGATCTCCGGCGGCACCGGATCGGTCGTCAGCGGCGCGGCCGGCCGACCGGGATGGGCGGCCGCCCACCGCCGCAGGGTCGCCGCCGGCCGGGAGCTCGCGACGAGCACGAGCCCGTCGCCCGGCACGAACGTCGGGACGGGCGGCCGGGGCGGCGGCGGGCACGCAGCCGCACTCCGCGCGCACTGCACGTCCAGTCCCTTCCATCGGGCGAGACCCGGTCGGGCGTCCCGCGGCGGGGCCGCCTGCGCCCGGCTCCCCACGGCTTCCGCCTCGATCGGCCGCAACCGGAGCACCTCGCCGAACTCGTCGGCGAGACGAGCGAACGAACCCGGCAGCCGGGCGGCGGTCGCCGCGACCGCGATGCCCCGCGACGGCGCACTGCGCAGCAGGGATCCGAGCCGCTCGAGGAGTTCGGCGCGGGCATCCGGCTCCCAGCGGTCGGCGATCCGGTCGAGGTCGTCGATGAGGACGAGCGGCCCCGCACCGCGGGACACCGCTTCGACGCCGTCGAGGGCGTCGAGCACGTCCGAGACGGCGCTCGCCGGGCCGCCGAGGGAGACGACCGGTCGCGCGGCCGCCCCGGCCGCGAGCACGCCGAGGATCGTGCTCCGCCCCGATCCGGCCGCGCCGAGCACGAGCAGGGCGCCGTCGCGGTCGGCGTCCCAGCACGCGATCGAGCGCCGTTGCGCCGACGGCTCGTCCGCGAGGCCGACGGGGATGCCGCGCACGGCAGGCGCCTCGCCCGCCGCTACGAGCCCGGGCAGCTCGGCGAGGTCGACGAGCGCCGGCAACGGATCGAGCCAGGGGCGACGCGGCCGCGGCGCGCGGGCATCCGCCGCCTCGATCGCCGCGAGATCGGCGCGCCCGGCGATCGCCGTCTGCACCCCGACCACGCGGCCGTCACCGGCGTCCACGACCGCACGGCCGGGCCGGTCCGCGGGCAGCGCGGCCGCATCCGGCACTCCGACGAGCGCGGTCGAGTCCGCCTCGGCGAGCACGCGCAGGCACACGCGGATCGGGCAGTTCGCGAGGACGCTGTCGCGGACGACGCCGAGCGGGCGCTGCGTCGCCAGGATCACGTGGACGCCGAGCGAGCGGCCTCGCGCGGCGAGATCGCCGACGAGCGCTCCGAGCTCCCGATGCCGCTCGAGGAGCGACTGGTACTCGTCGACCACGACGACGAGCCGGGCGAGGTCCTCCACGGGATGCGGGCCGAGCGCGCCGATCTCGGGCACTCCGGCTTCGGCGAGCAGCGCCTCCCGCCGGGCGAGCTCGGCGCGCAGGCTCGTGAGGGCGCGGTCGGCGCCGGCGTCGTCGAGGTCCGTGACGACGCCCACGACGTGCGGCAGCTCGGCGACGGGTGCGAATGCCGCCCCGCCTTTGAAGTCCACGAGGAGGAACGAGACCCGCTCGGGCGAGCGCGCGGCCGCCATCGCGGCGACCCAGGCGACGAGGAAGACGCTCTTGCCGCTGCCGCTCGTGCCCGCGACCACCGCGTGCGGGCCCCCGCGCACGAGGTCGAGTTCGAGTACTCCGTCCCGACCGATCCCGACCGCGGCGGGCAGGCCCGCCCGATCGCGGCGGTCGGCGACCTTCGCCCGCGACGCGGCGAGCAGCGGATCGCCGAACGGCACGCTCGCCGGGAGCTCGGCAGCCCCGGCGAGTCCCGCGTCGCGGGCACGCGCGGCGAACTCCGCGAACCACGCCGTGCACTCGGCGGCGGAGTGCAGCGACGGTCGGAACGGTCGCGGAGCGCCGCCGCCGCGCTCGATCCAGGCCGAGTCCGCGCTGTGGAGCCGCACGACGGTCCCGAGTCCGGGCGGCAGCGCCGTCGCCTCCGACGCGATCGCGATCACGCCGGCGGGCCCGACCGCAGCCTCCGATCGGACGACTGCGTGACGGTCGACGACGCGCACCTCCTGCCGGCCGGCGTGCGGGAGCGCATCGAGCATCCGCCACTCCGCCGTGCCGGGTCCGGCGAAGCGGATCGAGGCGGGACTGCCCGAGTAGGCGGCCTGCACGAGCACGCTGCGGGCGAGCGATCGGGCGATCGCCGCCGGGCCGAGGATGCCGAGGCCGTCGGCGAGCGGCACGACGACGGGCGATGCGGGCAGCAGCGCCGCCTGCGCGACGAGCGCCCGGTCGACGTCGTCGACGGGATCGCCCTCGAGGCGGAGACCGCTCGGCGCCGGCCCGCTGCCGATCACGACGTCCGGCGGCCCCGCACTCCCCCACGGCGGTCCCGCGAGCCCGTCGAGGACCTCCCGGGCGCTGCCGGCCTCGACGCGACGCCGTCCTCCCTCAGCGACGAGGAACGCCTCGACCTGCCCCTCGAGGTCGCGGATCGCGGCGGCGCGGGCATCCGTCGCGCGCCGGCGACGTCGACGGGTCTGCCGACGGCCGTCGAGCATCGTCGCGAGGGCCACCACCGGCCCGAGCGCGGCGAACCACAGCGTCGTCGCGTTCCCGGTCGCCGCCCAGAGCCCCACCGCCGCGAGGGCGGGCGCGAACGCCGACAGCACGGGGAATCCGGGCGGCACCGACTCGGGCACGGGATCGGGGAGCCGGCGAGGACGATCCGGGGCGTCGAAGTGCATGGCGGCAGCATCGCCCGCCGCCGACGGCGCCTCGGGGGCTCAGTCTCTCGCGCCCGCTCCCGCGTCGGCCGGCTCCGCTGTGGAGGACGGGCTCTCCGCGCGCTGGCTCTCACCGCCGAAGGTCACGAGCGACACCGTCGCCGCGAACCGCTCGCGACGGCTCAACCCGTTGCCCATGCGCTCCCGCAACCGGTCGGCGAGATCCCAGACCTCGAGCGCCGCCGCATCGGTCGGCGCCTCGGGACCGAAGAGCTGCCGGTCCACGACGGCGGCGAGCACCATCGGGGCGATGCCGCCGATCTCCTCGGCCTGTTCGGCGCGTGTCGCGCCCGGCGTGACCCGCGCGCCGTAATCGAGTGCGGCGTCGACCGTCTCGTCCCAGGCGCCCTCGATGCGCGACGGCGTATCGCCCGCGGTGCGGCGCAGACGGCGTCGACGCTCCTTGGCGAGCACGACCGCGGCGAAGGGCGCCGCTGCCAGCGCTGCGGCCAGCAGGACGAGGAGCACGGCGAGGAGGATCGGGCCGACGAGCGCGAACCAGTCCGGCGAGTCCGGCCGCGGCTGGTCGGTACCGGCGTCCGTGTCGTCGTCGACCTCCTCGACGGGGGTGCCCGGATCCGGCGGCGGCAGCACGGAGTCGGGGTGGGCGATGATCATCGGGTCGTCCGGCTCGCGCGGCGGCACGGGGCGCTCCTCGGGCACCGGATCGAGGGCGAACCAGTCGCCCGAGACGTCCTGGACCTCGATCCACGCGGATCGGTCGCGCTCGTGGAACAGGGTCGCGCCGCCGGCGGCGACCCCGCCGCGGTAGCCCACGACGACGCGGACCGGGAACCCGATCTCGTGGGCGAGGAGCGCCGCGGCCACGGCGTACTGCTCGGCATCTCCGAGCATGGGCACCACCGAGGCGAGTTCGTCGATGCGGTCGATCGCATGTCCCGAGCGGCTCGGCTCCTCGTCGTCGCCGCCGTGGCTGAGGTATCCGGTACGCAGGCCGTCGATGGCGGCGGCGAGCTGCTCCCCTTGCGAGAGCGCCGCCCCCGCCGGCGCCCAGTCGAGCAGCAGTCGGCGGAGCGAGGACGGCACCTCGGCCGTCGGCCCGGAGGTGGAGTCGCCCGGGACGAGCGTCGCGGGGTCGCGCGGCGGCACGAGCACGGCATCCAGGCGATAGCCGTCGCCGGGCTGCAGGCCAGAGCCGACGGCGACGGTGCCCGTCGCGGCCTGGACGAAGACCTCGCTCGCGAGCTCGTCCGCGCGGCTGCCCGTGAACTCCACCCGCTCGAGGTCGCCGGCGCTCGGCAGCCACGTGCCCGAATAGTCGAGGACCCGGACGTCGAGGGCGACCTGATCGCCCGCGGAATCGGACTGGTCGAGCCGGTACGGGACCCGCACGAACCGCCGTCCCCCGCCGGCGCCGGAGTCGCCGCCGATCGTGTAGACCACGCCGTCGTAGCGGTCGAGCGCCGCCAGCCGGAGCGGCACGCCCTCGGGCAGACCGGAGACCTCCAGGACCGGCTCGTCGCGCACGTCCTCCGCGAACGACGCGCGGTAGGCCGCGAGCGGGCTCGACTCCGACGTCGGGTCGAACGGCGGCTGCACGACCGAGCGGATGACGCTCCGATTGCCCGTGGGCAGCGCCGCGGCACCGCCGGCGACGAGGGCTGCCGCGGCGACCATCGCGACGGCGCCGACGAGCCGCCGGACGCGACCGGCCGCACCGGAACGCGCCGCGCGGGCCGATTCCTCCGGTGCGCCGAGCACGGGCTCGATCCGGAGCCGGCGACGCCTGGTCGCCTCGACGCCGGCGAGCCACGACGCCCCGGCCGCGACCGCCAGGAACGCCGCGAGGACGACGGCGTCGTCGCGCTCCGAGCCGAACGCGATGCCCGCGACGAACAGGACGAGGGGCGGCAGTACGGCGGTGCCGGGACGCGAGGTCCGCAGGGCGAGCCCCGTGGCGACGACCGCGGAGACGAGCGCGAGGAGGAAGTACGGCACGAGCAGCGCCTCGAACGAGCCCACCGGGTCCGGCACCGACACGAGCCGCCGCCACGACGCCGCCACACCGACCACGAGGTCGACGAGACCCGCCGGCGTCGGCAGGAACCCGAAGGCCGCCTTGCTCGGCACCGCCGCCGGGACGCCGAGCACGAGGAACGCCCCGACCGTCACGAGAACGAGACGTCGGAACGACCAGCTTCCGCGAGCGCCGAGGAATCCGATGACGATGCCCGCTCCGACGGCGAGGACGCCCGCGAGGGCGAATCGCCCGGTCTCGTAGGTCGACCACCAGGGCAGGGACCCGGCGAGGTGCAGCACCGCGAGCCCGATCGCCGAGAACACGATCGAGACCGCGTCGCGGCGCATCATGCCGCGGCTCCGCTCACGAGCATCCGGCGGAGGTCTTCGAGATAGCCGATCGTGTACACCACGACGCCGCCGAGCGAACGGACGGCGGGCTGGACGTCGGGGATGCACTCGACCACGACGACATCGACCCCGGGCCCGAACTGGCCCGCGGCGGATCGCAGCTGCACGGAGGAGCGCTCCGAGCCGGTCACGAGGAACGCGAGGGAGACGGAACCGCCGCTCTCGGCGGCGACGCGAGCGGCATCGACGGGCGGGACCGCGCCCTCGTCGAGCTCGACGAGGCACAGCGAGTCGAGCAGTCGCTCTCGCGTGACGGACGGCAGGAGCGCCGGCCTGCCCGTCCCGCCGTCGCCGGGATGCGGCGCGGAGGACCAGAGGTCGACCGTCCGTCCGTCGCGGATCGCCCGCACTCCGAGGGAGCCGACGACGCTCACGGCGAGTTCGAACTCGACGGCGCCGGCGAATCCCGACGGCTCGGCGTCGAGCACGACGGCGATGCGCGAGCGTCGTGTCTCCTCGAACTGCTGCACCATGAACCGGCCGGTCTTCGCCGAGCTGCGCCAGTGGATGAAGCGGCGGTCGTCGCCCTGCTGGTACTCGCGCAGCGAGTGGAACGCGACGTCGTCGGTGGTCAGGTCGCTCGTCGCGACGCCCTCGAGGTCGTGGCGGAACCCGGCTCCGAGGGAGGGGATCGACAGCGTCCGAGGGTGCACGTGCAGCACCGCCGTGTCCGACCACACGATCTCGCGGCGCACAAGGCCGAGGGGGTCGGCGCGGACGGTGCGCACCGGTCCGATCGGGATGACCCCGCGTCGGTCGGTCGGCAGCGCGAGTCGCTCGTCGATGACGCCGCCCCGGGGCACCGGGGGCAGGCTGCGATAGACGACGCCGTCGCCGACCGGGATCTCGAGGCGCACGCCCGTCAACCGACGGTGGGTGCTCTCGGAACGCAGCACGACGGCGGCCGTCCGGCCGACGGCGACGCGATCCGCGGGCAGGTCCAGGTCGACGGCGGTCCCGCCGCGCCCCGCGAGCGCGAAGAGGGCGAGGACGAATGCGGCGGCGAGTCCGGCGGCCAAGCCGATCGCCTCCGCCCAGCCGAGCACGAGTCCGACGGTCACCGAGATCGCGGCGGCGGCGAGGAACCAGCGACCCGTCGACGTGACCACCGCGGCGGCGGCGGCGAGCGAGACGGCGAGGCCCCGCCGGGTCGCGCCGGCCAGGCGGATCGCGGCGGAGATGGCGGCGGCCAGGGCCCCCTCGCGGGCGGCCCCGCTCGCCCGTGAGGTCCCCGGAACGGCCT
This sequence comes from Agromyces seonyuensis, assembly GCF_009789225.1. GTDB lineage: Bacteria > Actinomycetota > Actinomycetes > Actinomycetales > Microbacteriaceae > Agromyces > Agromyces seonyuensis. Next base: position 24,776 of record NZ_WSTA01000036.1, read on the forward strand.
CGGTCACCCCGCGAGCCTCGCCGACGGCGGAGCCGTCTCGATGAGCGACTGCGCGATGATGTTGGAGGCGGTCACCCCGTCGAACTCCGCCTCCGGGTCGAGGATGAGGCGGTGGGCGAGCACGGGCTCCGCGAGCGCCTTGATGTCGTCGGGCACGACGTAGTGCCGGCCGCGACCGGCGGCGTGGGTCTTCGCGGCGCGGACAAGGGCGAGGGCGCCTCGCACGCTCACGCCGAGCCGCACCTCCTCGGCCGCGCGAGTCGCGTCGACCAGTCGCGACACGTAGTCGTGGATGGTCGGGTCGACGTAGACGGAGCGCGCGAGGTCGGTCATCCGGACGATCTCATCGGCGCTCAGCACCGGATCGATGCGGAGCTCGTGCGGACGGTGGTCGGCGCCCGCGAGGATGCGCAGGGTCGACGCGTGGTCCGGGTAGCCGATCGAGGTCCGCATGAGGAAGCGGTCGAGCTGCGCCTCAGGCAGCCGGTACGTGCCGGCCTGCTCGATGGGGTTCTGGGTCGCGATGACCATGAACGGCGACCCGACGTCGTGGCTGCGGCCGTCGACCGTCACCTGGCGCTCCTCCATGACCTCCAGGAGCGCGGACTGCGTCTTCGGGCTGGCGCGGTTGATCTCGTCGGCGAGCAGGATGCTGGCGAAGATCGGCCCCGGGTGGAACGCGAACCCTGCGGTTCGCTGGTCGTAGACGGTCACGCCGGTGATGTCGCCGGGCAGGAGGTCGGGAGTGAACTGGATGCGGCTCGTGGTGCCGGCCACGCTCTGCGCCATCGACCGCGCGAGGGACGTCTTGCCCGTGCCGGGGACGTCCTCGAGGAGGAGGTGGCCCTCGCTGAGGAGCGCCGTGAAGGCGAGTCGGATGACGAGGCTCTTGCCCAGCAGGACCTGCTCGACGGCGTCGACGAGTCGGTCGAGGTCGCCCGCGAATCGGGTGGCCTGCTCCGGCGTCATGGTCATGGGGTTCCTCTCGTCCTCATCGGTTCGTGAACTGCACGCTCACGCCGCCGATCTGCACATCCAACCAGACCGCGTCCTCTGGTCCGGCGCCCGTGATCAGGCAGCTGGTCGGGCTCGCCGCGGGCACGCCGACGGCGTCGCCGGCGAAACCGCAACGGTACGTCGCGGGGATGCCCGAATTGTCGGGGTCCCGGAGCCAGGTCCAGGTCGCGGTCGCGGGATCCCAGGCGCGTCCGGGCACGTCGAAGTTCAACGAGGGACGCGCGTCGGCCGGCAGGGTCGCCGACCAGCGGCCGCAACTCCCCCACGCCGTGCAGGCACGGATCTGGAACCGGACCGCTTCGCCGTACGGCCGGTTGAGGATGGCCCGAGGCCACCCGGTTCCGGAGAACGAGCGGACCGACCCGGGAACGGCGAGTCCGGAGGAGTCGATGGCCTGGATCTCGAGGCGGGACCAGTCGCCGCCGGTGTTGGAGACGTAGCGGTCGTAGGCGAGCCCGGACTCGGTGAACATCATCTGCGAGGAGACCGAGCCGATCTGCCCCGGGGTCTGCCGGACCGTGATGCCGGCGAGGTCGGTGCGGGCGCAGCCCGCCCGGTTGTAGCCCCAGACGACGAACGTGTCGCGCACGTCGTCGATCGCGCCGCCGAACACCGCGCGGGTCGATCCGGCAGGCACGGCGACGACGTCGACGACCGAACCGCCCGTGCCCGGGGGCGTGACCATGCCGGGTGCGGGGGACGACACGGTGCAGGCCTGCGAGCCGGTGGGGGGAGCGGGCGAGGAACCGGTGAGGCGCTGCACGAAGTAGCCGAGCACGGGGTCGCCGTTGTCGGCGAACGCATCCCAGGTGACCGTGACCGAGCCGGCGATCGCGTCGCCGATCGGCGCGATCGCCCCGGCCACGGGAGCGCCGAAGGGGATCCCCGTGGTGCTGGACGACTCCCAGACGGCGAACTCTGGAGCGGCTTGGTTGCGCGCACTGACGCTCACCTGAACCGTCTGGCCGTTCGGCAGGCCGCGCCACTCGACCGTGCAGCGCGTGCTGCTGCAGATGCTCGCCGCCGCGAAATCGTCGACCGCGCCGCCGACGGCCACGACGTAGCGGCCGACGGCGGACCCGGCAGTCACGACGGGCGTCCAGCTGATCCGCAGACCGCCGTCGAGCGGCGCTGCCTCGAGCCCCGTGGGAGCGGCCGGGACCGCGTCGGACCAGTACAGGCCGGCGGCGGCGGCGGCATCGGAGATCCCGATGGCGTTGCGCGCGCTCACCTGCACCCGCGCGGCGTAGTCGCTGCCCTCCCCCGGCGTCTGGATCGTGCATCGGGTCGAGGCGCAGTCCGTGCGTGCGAGGACCGCGCCGGTGTCGGGGCCGGCGAGGACGATCTCGTATCCGGTGATCGGCGAGTTGTTGGCCGCCCCGGGTTCGAAGGCGACGTCGAGTTCGCCGAGCCGGTACCCGGTGACCCGCACGCCGGTGACCGGTTCCGGGCGGTCCTGCACCGAGATCGTGACCGTGCCCCACACGCGACGGCCGGCATCGCCGGTGGCGTCCTGGATCTGGTACTCCAGCACGCTCTCACCGGGGGCGGCGGCATCGGACACGCGGACCGTCAGCACCGACCCGTCGCCGCTCGGGGACACCGAGACCCCGGCCGGAAGGCTCTCCGCGTCCGCCCCGCGGACCTCGGTCACGACGAGCGGCGTGCCGGGGAACGGATTCGCGGGCTCGTCGTTGGCGAGGACGTCGATGCTCGTCGTCGCACCCCGCGGCGTCACCGCGGTGTCCGCTCGGGCGCTCGCGAGCGGACGCGAGGACGACACGACGGAGAGACGGATCTGCCCCGGGGTGCCCGGCTGTCCGTTCAGGAGGACGTCGACGTTGAGCGTGGCGACGGTGTCCACGGGGATGCCGTCGTCGGCCCGGACGGCCACGACCGAGCCGTCGGAGTCGATGTCGAACCCGTTGGGCCACGGTTTGCGGATCACGAACTCGAGGTCATCCGCCGACACGGAGTCCGGATAGGCGGTCAGTTTCGCCAGGTCGAGGCGTTTGGTCTCGCCGGGCTCGAAGTCGATCCGACCGCCCGTGAACGCGGGGGGCTGGTCGACCGCCGGCTCCACCAGGATGGGCAGCACGATCGTCGCGGTTCGGCCCGCCGCCTCGCCCTCCCCGGCCACGTCCTCGACCGTGAACGAGATCGACGCCGGACCGAAGTACTCGTCGGCGCTGCGATAGCGCAGTGTGCGCGAGTCGACGACGAAGTCGACGCCGGCGGCGTTCGATGCGCTGACCTCGCCGTCGTCGACAAGGCCGACCGGTCGGCCCGAGGCGGCGACGACGTGCTCGTCGATGTCGATGAGCAGTTCCTCGCCCGAGACGACCTCGAGTTCCGGGGCGTCGCTGCGCACCTGCGGGATCGCGTCGTCGCGGCCCGGCACGAGCACGAGGGCGGTCGCCGAACGCGTCGCGTCCTCGGGGTTCGCGACGACGAACGGCACGGTGCGGCGCCGGTCGCGCACTTCGATCCGGATGGCGCCGTCGGGCAGCACGCTCGCCCCCTCGTCGAAGCCCGGCACCAGGCGGGGCTCGAGCACGCTCGAGTCCCCCTCGGCGAAGAACACGTTCTCGAGGACGTCGACGTCGACGGTCGTGCGATCGAGGATCTCGTCGAGCGCGAGCACGGTGTCGTCGGCCTCGGGCGCCGGCAGCGGTGCATCCGGATCGACCTCGACCGTCAACCGGGCGCTCGCCTCGACCTCGCTCTCGTTGCGGACGGTGTAGACGTACTCGAGCGAGCCGGCGGTGGACGGCGCGGCGACGCGCACGAGCTCCCCGTCGAATCGGGGCTCCGGCGCGCCGTCGACCGGCTCGACGTCGACGATCGTGAGGTCGTCCCCGTCGGGGTCGGTGTCGTTGGCGAGCACTCGGATCGCGACGGTCCGATCCGGGCGGACCGCCACCGCGTCGTCGTTCGCGACCGGGCGGCTGGCGCCCTCGAGCCCGCCGGCGATGCCGACCCGGATGACGCCGGTCGAACGCACGCCGAGGGCGTCGACGACCTGGTACTCGAACTGGTCGGTGCCCGTCGAGTAGTCGCCGGCCGTGTAGTCGACCCAGTCGACGCCCGTCTCGGCGACCAGCCCGAGGGTCGGGTTGGAGGTGAGGCCGAGCAACTGCACCGAGTCGCCGTCGGCGTCGATCCCCGTGAGCGGCACCCGGATGCGGATCGACTCGCCTTGGAGCGCTCGCGCCGTGACGGTCTCGGGTTGGGGCGCGGTGTTCGGCGTCAGATCGGTGCCGCGCACGAGGATCCGCACCTCGGCTTCCGCGGCCGTGCCGTCCTCGTCGACGACGCGGTAGGTCGCGGTGTACTCGCCGGGCTCCTCCGGGGCGAGGTAGCGGAGCACACGGCCGTCCGCGAAGAGGTGGCCGGCGGCGGGCGCGGTCACGATCGCGGGGTCGCCGAGCGAGAGCGCGGAGTCGTCGGGATGGCGGTCGTTGTCGAGCACGTCGATCGAGATGACGTCGCCGGAGCGCGCCGTGGCCGTGTCGTCGACGGCGATGGGCGGTTGCGGGACGGCGGGCGGTGCGACCTGGATGACCGTGACCGTGCCCGTCGCCTCCGCGAGACCGTTGCTCACGCGATAGTCGAAGACGACGGAGCCGTTCTCCGGCGGGGCGTCCAGCTTCACGCGGAGCATCCGGTGATCGATGACCTCGACGCCGACCTCGGGCGGGAGCGACTCCTCGTCGATCCCGGTGATGATGAGCACGCGCCCCTTCGGATCGAAGTCGGTCGCGAGGACGTCGACGTCGACGGATCGGGCGAGCTGCACGAACGCCGAGTGGGGCACCGTGATGGGCACCGTGCCCTGCTCGGCGGACGGCGAGACCTCGATGCGGACGGTACCGGTGGCCGTCTGGGCTCCGTCGGCGACCGAGTACTCCAGGAGGTGGGTGCCCTCCTCCGTCGCACGGAAGCGGAACGTTCCGTCCTCGAAGTCGACGGTCGCCTGCACGTCGGGCACGGCCGTGAGTCGGACGCCCTCGCCGCTCCCCCCGCTGACGTGCACGAGCGGATCGATCTCGACGTCCTCGTTCACCGCGGTCTGCACGACGAACGACTCGGCGATCAGCGGCGCGGTGCCGGTCGCGTCGACGCTGAGGTCGAGCACCCCCGCACCGGTCGCGACGCCGTCGGACACCGAGAGCTCGACCCGCCGAGCGCCGACCGCCGCGTCCGCCGTGACCGTCACCCGTCCATCGGGTCGCCGGACGACCGTGTCGACGTCGGACTCCGCGGACACGAGATGAATGGGGTCGCCGTCGGGATCGACCCAGTCGGACAGCACGTCGGTCTCGCCCCGCTGACCCGCCTCGAGGACGAGCGAGGGCGTGCGCACCTGCACGGGTCCGGAGTTCTCGTCCGCGCCGCGCACGATCACGGTCGCGGTCGCCGAGGCGGTGGACCCGACGCCCGTGCCGTCGGAGATCGTGTACGTGAAGCGGATCGGTCCGCTCGCGTCGTCGGCGAGCTCGATCTGCACCGCCTGGCCCTCGGCGACGATGTCGAGGTCGACCGCGTGCTCGACGGGCGTGACGTTCTCGACCGAGTCGATGACGAGGACGTCGCCGTTGTCGTCGTAGTCGTTGACGAGCAGCGGCAGCGTCGTCGTGCGGCCGGGCCGGGCGCCGACCTCGTCGTCGACCGCGACGGGCTTGACGGGGGTCTTCTCGAGCTCCGGCTCCTCGGGCGAGTCCTGCTGCTCGACGACCAGATCATCGTCGCGCTCGGCTTCGAGCTCGGCCCAGTTGTCGATCAGGTCGAACTGCTCCGAGGCCCCCCAGCCGCGCCCCCCGTCCCGGTCGGCCAGCACCACGTCCCGCCCGTTGTCGATGAAGGCGAGGTCGGCGCCGCCGGGCATCCCCGCGAGGGTGAAGTCCTCGCCGGCGCCGTCGTCGCAGCGCCGCCAGCCGCCGCCGGCGTCGAGGTTCCATCCGGCGTACTCGCAGCCGTCGACCCGCACGGGCGCCGCCGGCGCCCCGCGACGATCGTCGCGGAGGACGCGGACCGTTCCGTCGGCATCGACGGCGACGAGCCCGGCCGCGTGCGCGAGCAGCACCGGGCCGCCCGCCGCCGACGCGCGCTGGAGCAGCGCCCCGCGGAACCCGGGGACGTCGTCGGCGAGGTCGATCGTCCGATCCGGCAGACGGAGCACGCCGACATCCGAATCGAGGAGCGCCCACACCCCGCCCGAGCTCGTGAGCTGGAGCGCGTGCGACTCGTCGACGGGGTCGAGTTCCCAGCGCGACTGGACCGTGTCGGCGCGCGTGACGTCGAGGCTCACGAGCAGACCGGTCGACGGGGTGAAGGCGAAGAGCAGCCCGGCGTCGTCGACGCTGACGATCGTGCCCGCTCCGAGGGAGAGCAGCGGGTCGCGCGACGAGTCGAACTCGTCGAGCGAGTCGATTGCGGGCATCCACACGTCGCCGTCTGCCGCGAGGACGAGGCGGTCGCCGGCGAGGGCGAACGCGTCGACGTCGGGCGGGACCGCGACCGTGTCGAGCACGGTGGAGTCCACGGGGTCGATGATGCGGAGGGACGCGTGCTGCGCGTCGAGCACGAGGACGTCGTCGCCGCGCTGCGCGACCTCGATCGATCCGCCGCCGACGTCGACGACGGTGTTGAGCTCGTCCACCAGCGTGTTCGCGCGACCGACGAGCCCGTCCTCGCCCCTGGCGATCCACACCGAGCCGTCGCCGAGATCCTTGCGCTCGGAGTGATAGCCGTTGGTGACGACCGCCACGGTCGCGACGACGGCGACGACGACGGCGAGGGAGATCGCCGCGATGAGGTCTCCCCGTCGTCCGCGAGCGCGGCGACCGTCGACTGCCCGCGTCATGCCGCGCCGCTCCCCACGAACCACCAGGTGAGGGCGGCGCCCGCCCCCGCGCCGACGACGAGCGCGATCGCGCACGCGGCGAGCACGAAGCCGCGCCCGCGCGAGCGGACGGGACCGGCCGTCTGGGCCGCGGGCCGAAGCGGGGGCCGGCGACGGCGGCGCGGCGCGTGGACGTCGTCGGACGCGGCGACCGTGGGGTGCTCGCGGTCGATCGGCACCCCCGTCGCGAAGCCGTCGACGACGAGGTCGATGGGCGTCTGGTCGAGGCCGAGCTCCGACTCGACGGCCTGCAGGTCCCGGACGAACGCGACGGCGCTCCGCTGGCGCTCCTCGGGGCGCTTGTCGAGGCTCCGACGGATGATCGCCTCGAGCGACGCGGGCACGTCGGAACGGCCGATGGGCTCCGGGGCGGCACGGCGGATGCGCTGCGCGAGCACGTTCGCGCCGTTGTCCCCGTCGACGCGCTCGAACGGGCTGCGGCCCGCGAGCAGCGAGTACAGGGTCGCGCCGAGCGAATAGACCTCGCTCGCGACGGAGCCGCCGCTCTCGTCCTGGAGCACCTCGGGCGCCGTCCACGGGATGGAGAGCCCGACCGAGTCGGGAGCGGGCTCGGAGCGGTGCCGCACGGCGATGCCGAAGTCGCTCAGCACGGGATGGCCGTAGGCCGTCGTCAGGATGTTCGAGGGCTTGATGTCGCGGTGCAGGATGCCCGCGCGGTGCGCCGACTCGGCGGCGCCGCCGATCGCGATCATGACGGCGAGCGCGTCGGGAACGGCCAGCGGCGAGAATCGGTAGCCCTGGCCGATGGCGGGCGTGCACGGCTCCATGACGAGGTACGGGCGGCCGTCGGCGGCGACGCCCGCCTGGTGCACGGTGAGGATCGCGGGGTGCGCACCGAGCCCGGCCATCAAGTCGGCCTCGGTCTGGAACGCGCGGCGCAGTTCGTCGGTCACGACATCGGCGAGCATGACCTTGACGGCGACATGGCGACGCGGCAGGTTCTGCTCGTAGAGGAACACGTCCGCGAACCCGCCGGACCCGAGGACCTGCACGAATGTGAAGCCCGGCAGGATCGGCGGAGTCGAGGGAATGCGTCGCGACACTGTGCCTCCCAGCCTTCCAGCGCTTCGGGGCGCCGTCGCGCCCGGGGCAGGCGCGTGCCTCATTCTAGGGCCAGCCTCCGCCGGCACCGAGTCACGGTTTCGCCACGGGTCCGCGGTTCCCGCGCGCTAGGAGGCTTCCGGCGGCTCCACATCGAGCACGTCGACGACCACGACCGTGACGTTGTCACGACCGCCGTTGCCGACGGCGGCGTCCACGAGCGCCTTGGCCGCATCCGCCGCCGCCTCGTGCTCGGCGAGGAAGTGCCGGATCCCGTAGGGCGTGAGCTCCTTGGTGAGGCCGTCGCTGCACGCGAGCAGTCGCATCCCGGGCTCGATCGCGATGGCGCGGTAGTCGGGCTGCGGGGTCTCGTGGAAGCCCACCGCTCGGGTGATGACGTTGGCGTGCGGGTGGACGTCGGCTTCCTCGCGGCTGATCTGGCCGGCGTCGACGAGCTCCTGGACGATCGAGTGGTCGACGGTGAGCTGCTCGAGCAGTCCGTCGATGTAGCGGTACACGCGCGAATCGCCGATGTTGTAGACCAGCCAGGCCGGCTCGGCGCCGATGACGGTCAGCGCGACGCCCGTGACGGTCGTGCCGCTGCCCTCGTCGGTGACGCCGATGGAGCGGGCCATGTCGCGCACCGCGTGCCGCAGCGCCTTGTCGATGTCCCGGGCGGTGGCGTGGCTGCGGCCGCCGTGCTCGGCGAGGCGGGCGACGACGGCGGCGCTCGCGATGTCGCCCGCGGCGTGGCCGCCCATGCCGTCGGCGACCGCGAAGATCGGGGGCTGCGCGACGAAGCTGTCCTCGTTGACCTCGCGCCGGAGCCCGACGTCGCTGATCGCCGACCACGCGATGGTCACGGCCGTGCCGTCGGGGAGGGCGAAGCGCACGCCGGTGTTGTCGTTGCCGATCTGGGTCATCGGCCGCTCGAGAGGCTCGGTCGGGTCGTGCGGGTTCGGGTCACGTATCGGGCTCCTTGCCGGAGAGGATCTCCACGATCGTATCCCCGCCGAGCTCGAGCCGCGCGCCGCCTTCGACGACGACGGCGACGCCGCCGCGGAGTCTCCGGCGCCCGCGGGCCGTCACGAGGACGGTGCCGTTGCGCGATCCGAGGTCGACGGCGATGATCCGCTCCCCTTCCCGCCGGAGCTCGAGATGGGTGCCGGAGAGCACTTCCGAACCGGCGATCGCCACCAGATCGACTTCGGATGCCTCGATCCGGCGGTGCTGCGGGCTGCGCCCGATCAGGGCGGCCTCGCCGAGTCGCCGCTCGACGCCCGCGACCCGGTAGCGCCCGTCGGCGAACCCGGAGGCCGGGACCTGGACCGGCGCCTCGACGAACGGGCCGGCACCGGGCTCGGGCTCCACGCTCGGCGGCGCTGACGGGATGGCAGCCGGTGCGGGCGATCGCGGGGCGACGAGCGGGACCGGCGGGGCGAGCGAGCGCAGCGGCTTCGTGCGGGTCTCGGCCGCGGCGGCGCGGGCGGCGCGGTGCTCCTCGGCGGCGCGGGCGC
>NZ_WSTA01000037.1 GCF_009789225.1 Agromyces seonyuensis
GGACGTGCCGCAGCGGTCCCGGCCGCCGTGTGGGGCGGCGGGCAGAACTCGGTCGGAGCGACCGCCTCGGGCTCGACGGCCGGCGCGGGCGCCGGTGCCGGGACCGCCCTGTCCGCACCGGTCGCGATCGGCACGGGCACAGCGCTCGTCGCGGTCATCGTGGCCGGCGTCGTCGCGTTCGCCGCGTTCGGCGACGACCGCGACCCGCAGCTCGCCGCACTGCCGCCGTCGGCCGTCGAGACCGGTCCCGCCGGGACGACGGAGGCCGATGCGCCGGCGCCTTCGACCGCGCCGGCCCCGCCGCCGACCGAGGAGCCCGACGAGCCGGTCCGACCGGACGAGCCCGTCGAGGAGACGGCCCCTGCGCCCGAGCCGACGCCGACGCCCGACGCAGCGCCGTCTCCCACGCCCGACGCCCCCGCGTCCTCGGCGCCGACTCCTCCGGCGGCGCCGCCTGCCGCTCCGACCCCGAGCCCGACGCCGACCCCGACCCCCGACCCCACCGAGCCGCCCGTCGCCGCGCCCGCGCCGCCCGAGGTCGTCGAGATCGACACCGCGCTGGGACTCGTGCAGCCGATCCTCCGCGGCCGGGGCGAGCCCGGCGCGCAGCTCGAGGTGCTGCTCGGCGGCACCCCGCTCGGTGCGACGAGCGTCGGCCTCGACGGCTCGTGGACCCTCGCCATCGGCGGGCTGGCCGGCGGCGATCACGTGCTCGAGGTGCGCCAGCGCGCCGACGGCGCCGCGCCGACGAGCGCGAGCGCGAGCGTCCGCCTCGAGGTGCCGCGCGTCGTCGTGGAGCGTCTGGGGATCGGCCTCGTCACCGTGACGGTCACCGGACGCCCCGGCACGACGGTGCGCCTCGCCAACGGGGCGCGCTCGGCCGACGTGCGCCTGGGCGCCGACGGCGAGGTGCGCGCGGTCGGCTTCGCGTTCCTGATCGACGCGGGCCGCACGAGCGCCCGGTACGTCGTCGGCGAGCGCCTCGGCGCGCTCGTGCCGGTCGAAACCCGGGGCTGATCGAGGCTGACTATCCTGGACCGATGATCTCCGCGCGCCTCGGCGACCGTCGCAACCACTGGGTGCTCACCCTCGTCTGCACCGACCGCCCCGGCATCGTGCACGCCGTCTCGGGGGCGATCGTCGCCGCGGACGGCAACATCACCGAGAGCCAGCAGTTCGCGAGCGCCGATACCGGCCGCTTCTTCATGCGGCTGCAGATCGAGTCCTCCGCCGACCGCGCCGACTTCGAGGCGCAGCTCGCCCCGGTCGCCGCGGAGCTCGGCCTCGACTGGCACCTCGACGAGGTCGGCCGCCCCGTGCGCACCCTCGTGCTCGCCTCGACCGCCGGCCACTGCGTCAACGACCTGCTCTACCGCCGGCACGCCGGGCAGCTCAACGTCGACATCCCGCTCGTGCTCTCGAACCACGGCACGCTGCGCGACCTCGTCGATTTCTACGGCGTGCCGTTCGAGTCGCTCGCCGTGACCGACCCCGCGTCGAAGGCCGCGTTCGAGGCCCGAATCCTCGCCGCCGTCGAGGAGCACGACATCGAGCTCGTCGTGCTCGCCCGCTACATGCAGATCCTCTCCCCCGAGCTCTGCGAAGCGCTCGCCGGGCGCGCCATCAACATCCACCACTCCTTCCTGCCGGGCTTCAAGGGCGCGAACCCGTACCGGCAGGCGCACGCCCGCGGCGTGAAGCTCATCGGCGCGACGGCCCACTTCGTCACGAGCGACCTCGACGAGGGGCCGATCATCGAGCAGAACGTCGTGCGCGTCGACCACGCGAACGCCGTCTCCGAGCTCGTGGCCATCGGGCAGGACGAGGAGTCGCGCACCCTCCGCCAGGCGGTGAAGTGGTTCGCCGACCGGCGCGTGCTGCTCGACGGCGCGCGCACGATCATCTTCCGCTGACCGACGCGGGCCGGGCCGTCGCCCGACGAGCGCCGGCAGCCCGTCCGCCCGCCGCGCACGCGGCCCGTGCTTCCCCGGCGAGACCCTCAGGATGCCCCGGGTAGGCTGTTGCGGTGCCAGGCAAGACCCCCGACTCCCCGCAGGCCGCGCCCTCGATGACCATCCGCGTCAACGACGTGGTGCGTTTCGTGCTCGAGATCGCCGCGTTCGTCATCCTCGCCCTCTGGGGCTTCTTCGCGTTCCCCCTGCCGTGGCCGGGCATCCTGATCGGCATCGGCGCACCGGTGTTCGCGATCCTGCTCTGGGCGCTCTTCCGCTCGCCGAAGGCGGTTTTCGCAGTCGACCCGTTCGTCAAGGCGCTCGTCGAGATCGCGATCTTCTCCTCGGCCGCGCTCGGCCTGTGGCAGCTCGGCCAGCCGATCCTCGCCGCCGTCTTCGCCCTCGTGGCCGCGGTCTCCGGCGTGCTCAACGGCCGCCGGGAGATCACCGAGTCCTGAGGCTCCCGCGCACGACGGAACGGCCGGCCCCGCGGATGCGGTGGCCGGCCGTTCGTCTTCGGTGCGGGATCAGGCGGTGAGGGCCGGCTCGCGTTCTCCCGCCGGCGACTCGGGCGCGTCCTCGAGGGCCGCCTCGCGGTCGGGCTCGGCGCCGCCCGCCGTCCGGAACTTGCCGATGACGGCGAGCAGCACGCCGCCGAGCGCCCACGCGCCGAGCACGAGCCACGGGAACGTCGTGTCGGCCTCCGGGAAGTACGAGAGGTCGCGCAAGAGTGTCGCGGAGGCCCCCGGCGGGAACCACTGGCCGACGGCGCCCCAGCCGCCCGGCAAGTACGAGGCGGGGACGCCGGCTCCCGAGATCGGGTTGGCGAAGAGCATCATGACGACCGGACCGACCGCGATGCCGGCTCGGCCGAGCAGCGCGACGGCGCCGATGATCGGGGCCCCGATCGCCGCGAGGGAGAGTCCGAACGCGGCGGCGTTCAGCCAGTAGTCGCCCTGGATGACGCCGAGCCAGCTCTGCATGATGCTCGTGAGCACGATGCCGCCGACCGCGGCGTAGACGACGAGGCCGGTCACGCGCCGCATCGAACCGACCACGGCGATCGAGAGCAGGATGCCGCCGAGCATGCCGCCGAGCAGGATCGGGAAGGACGCGGCGCTGAAGCCGAGGCCGTTGGGGTCGCTGTCGGCGTAGGGCACGACGTCCGTGACGGTGAGCGTCACCGCGGTGGCCTCCACCCCGGCGGCGGCCGCCGCGGCCTGCGACTGCGCGGTGAGAGCAGCCTGGAGCGGGGTCGCGAGCCCCTTCACGACGGCGCCGACCGAGCCGGACGCCGTGGCGGTGAGCAGTTCGGGCTCCTGCCCGACGACGATGGCGCCGACGACGTCGCGCTGCTCGATCGCGTCGACGGCGGCGTCGCGGTCGTCGAGGACGGTGAAGTCGAGCAGGTCGCCCGTCTGCTCCTCGAGGCCCGACTGCAGTGCGGAGACGGCGGCCTCCGGGCCGACGAGGGCGACGGGGACGTCCTTCGGTTCGGCGGTGACGGCCGGCCAGGAGAACGCGAGCACGACGATCGCGACGAGGGCGGCGAGGCCGACGGCGAGACCGACGACTCTGCCGACGGGGTTGTGGGGGGTGCGGTGCGGCGCTGCGGCGTCGACGGTGCGTGCGGCCATGGTGGCGCTTCTCTCTCAATTCAAAACGAATGTTCGTTCTTTTTTATCAGATCCCGGCTGAAACGCAACCCGGCTGCCTACACTTGGCCCATGCCCAAGGTCTCCGCCGCGTACAAAGCCGCCCGCCGCGACGAGATCATCGACGCCGCGCTGCGCTGCGTGCAGCGCGACGGCTACCGCGGCACCTCGATGGCCGCCGTCATCGCCGAATCGGGCCTCTCGGCCGGTGCGATCTACGGCCACTTCGCCGGCAAGCAGGAGATCCTCGTCGCAGTCGCCGAACGCGTGCTCGCCGGCCGTCAGGCCGACCTCGAGGCGGCGCGGGTCGACGGACAGCCCCTCTCCCCCGCCGCACTCGTCTCCGCGCTCGTCGGCGGCATGCGCCTCGAGAAGGCCACGAGGGTCATCCCCCAAGTCTGGGCCGAAGCGGCCGTCGACCCGGAGATCGCCGAGATCGCCGGCCGCATCTTCCTGCGCGTCCACCGGCTGCTGCGCACGGAGCTCGCCGCCTGGGCGGCCGCGGAGCCCGGTCGCGTCGACGGCGATCCCGGCGCATGGGCCGACCTGGTCGTGCCCGCGGTCATCGCCGCCGTCCCGGGCTTCCTCGTGCAGCGCGCGATCCTGCCGCAGTTCGACGAGGACGCCTTCATCGCCGCCCTGCCGCTCGTCTACCGCGGCTGACGCGGCGCGCGCGACGCGGCACGTCCGCTCCGTCGACGCGGTCCGCCCGGACCTCGGGCGGAGCGGCCCCGGACGCGGACGGCGCGGCCACGTACGCCGACGGCCCCCGCGCAGCGCGCAAGGGCCGTTCGGTTCGACTCAGACGCCCTGCCAGGCGGGCTTGTTCGCCCACGCGTAGCGGTAGTAGTCGGCGTACGCGAGCTGCGATGCCGCGGCCTCGTCGACGATGACTGTGACGCGCGCGTGGAGCTGCACGGCGGAGCCCGGCATGCTCGCAGTGAGCGGACCCTCGACGGCGGCCGCGACCGCCTCCGCCTTGCCCTCGCCGAAGGCGAGCAGCACGAGGTGGCGCGCCCGGAGGATCGTGCCGAGCCCCTGCGTCACGCAGTGCACGGGCACCTCGTCGAGCGAGTCGAAGAAGCGCGCGTTGTCGAGGCGCGTGCGCTCGGTCAGCGTCTTCACGCGCGTGAGGGAGGCGAACGACGAGCCCGGCTCGTTGAAGCCGAGGTGACCCGTGCGCCCGATGCCGAGGATTTGCAGGTCGACTCCGCCTGCGGCGTCGATCGCCGCCTCGTAGTCCTCGCCCGCGGTGCGGATCGTCGCCGGGTCGCCGTTCGGCACATGCACGAGCTCCGGCGTGAGCCCGAGAGGTTCGACGACCTCGCGGGTGATGACGGAGCGGTAGCTCTCCGGATGCGTCGCCGGCAGGCCGACGTACTCGTCGAGCGCGAAGCCGCGCACCTGGGAGACGTCCAGGCCCGTCGCCGCGATGCGCTCCGCGAGAGCGCGGTAGGCGGGCAGCGGGGTCGACCCGGTCGCGAGTCCGAGGACCGCGTCCGGCTTGCGGGCGATGAGCTCGGCCGCGGCGTCCCCGTAGAGCGCACCGGCCTCCTCCGGGTTCCCGACGATGACTACTTCGGCCACGAGGCACCTCCCACGAGCGCCGCTCCGACTGCAGCTGCACGCGAGCGGCACAGCGCCGCTCGGACTGACATCACTTCGGCCACGAGGCACCTCCCACGAGCGCTGCGCCTACTGCTGCTGCAGGGAACCCGCTCGGAATGACCTGCACCCGGTCGGGGAGGTCGATGGATCCGAGGAACGGCGAGTTCGCCGCCCACTCCGACAGTACGCGGCGCACGCCGCTCTTCAGGGGCTCGCCGAGGGCGGCGAGGCCGCCGCCGATGACGACCGAGTCGACGTCGGCCGTGAGCACGAGGATGCGGACCGCCGACGCGACGCCGGTGAGGAACCGCTCCCGCACCTCGACCGCGTCCGGGCGCCCGTCTGCCGCGAGCCGGAAGAGCTCGCGCGCCGGAAGCGCGTCGGTCGAGGGCCACATGCGTGCGAGGCCCTTGCCCGACGCGACGGTCTCGAGGCAGCCGATCTGGCCGCAGGGGCACTGCGCACCCGCCGGGTCGACGGGGATGTGGCCGATCTCGCCGGCGATGCCGTGGCCGCCGCGCAGGAGCTTCCCGTCGAGCAGCACGCCCGCCGCGAGCCCCGTGCCGAGGTTCAGGTAGGCCATCGAGTCCCCCGCGGCACCGCGCTCGGAGAGCAGGTGATGCGCGCCGAGCGCGGCCGCCTTGACGTCGTTCTCGATACGCACCCGCACGCCGAGCCGGCGTTCGAGGACGGGACCGAGGTCGAGTCCGCCGAGCCCGAGGTTGACGGCGTGCCGCACGTGGCCGCGTTCGGAGTCGACCGCGCCGGGGATGCCGATGCCGATGGTCGTGAAGCCGTCGACGGGGAGCCCGGCGAGCTCCGTCATGCGTTCGACGGTGTGCAGCACGGTGGCGACGACCTCCTCGGCGCCGAAGCCCGTGGGCATCCGCACCTGGTCGCTGAGCTCGCCGTCGCGGCCGAGCACGACGGCGGCGGTCTTCGTGCCGCCGATATCGATGCCGAGCCGCACGCCGCGGTCCTCGACGGCCGGTGCGGGGGCGCCGCCGGCGCCGATGTCGATGCCGAGTTTCATGGCTGCTCCCCCTCCCCGGGCGCGTCGCCGAGCGTCCACCCCTCCAGCGCGGCGAGGAACGCCTCGCCGACGAGCCGGGACGAGCCGAACGTGGCGATGTCGGCGTAGGCGAAGTCCGGCGACGGCCAGCCGAAGTCGACGGCGACGACGTCGCCGCGCACGGCGCGCAGGCCGTCGACGGCGTCGCGGGCGAACGCGTGCCGGTGCAGGTCGCGGCCGACGACGAGCACGGGCCCGGTCAGCGCACGGGCGTCCTCGAACGCGGGGGCGTCGGCCGCGAGCACGAGCGTGTCGGCGTCGGCGAGCGAGCGGGGCGCGGCGGCATCCTGGGCGAGCGCCGCGAACGGCCCCCAGGGCGCGGCGCCGACGGCGATGTTCGCGACGGTCTCGACGCCGACGAGCGTGCCGACGCGTCCGGCCTCGGCGAGTACGCCGGGCACGGCGTCGGCGACGCGGAACGAGGCGCCGACGCGCGAGCGCTCGTCGGAGGCGGCTTCGACGTCGAGGTCGAGCTCCTCCCCCGGCGCGGGCACGGCAGCGGGTGCCGGCAGTCCGGCGGCGAGGGCGCGCACGCGCGCGGCGGCCTCGGCCACTCGATCGGCGGACAGCCGGCCGTCGGCGACGGCCGACAGGACGTGGGCGGTGATCTCCTCGAGCTGCGGCCCGGTGTTCGCGGTACCGATGCAGAGCAGGTCGCAGCCGGCGTCCAGCGCGCGCACGGCGGCCTCGGGGATGCCCGTCTCGCCGGAGGCGCCGTGCATGTCCAGCGCGTCGCTCACGATGACGCCGTCGAAGCCGAGCTCGTCGCGGAGCATCCCGAGGATCGTCGGGGAGAGCGTAGCGGGCCGGTCCGCATCGAGCTGCGGCAGCAGGATGTGGCTCGTCATGACGAGCTTCGCGCCGGCCTCGATGGCCGCGCGGAACGGCACGAGCTCGCGCTCGCGGAGCGTCTCGAGGGGCAGGTCGACGATCGGCAGCCCGAGGTGCGAGTCGACGGCGGT
Organism: Agromyces seonyuensis; assembly: GCF_009789225.1. Classification (GTDB taxonomy): domain Bacteria; phylum Actinomycetota; class Actinomycetes; order Actinomycetales; family Microbacteriaceae; genus Agromyces; species Agromyces seonyuensis. Next base: position 7,250 of record NZ_WSTA01000037.1, read on the forward strand.
GTCGCCGTGTCCCGGGAAGTGCTTCGGAGTGGCGGCCACGCCGGCCGTCTGCACGCCGCGCGTCCACGCGGCCGCGTGCCGGCCGACGAGCTCGGGGTCGGTGCCGAACGAGCGGGTGCCGATGACCGGGTTGTCGGGGTTGGAATTGACGTCGACGTCCGGGGCGAACGTGACGTTCGCGCCCACGGCCCGCAGCGCCCGGCCGACGCGGTCGGCGACCGCCGCGGTGACCGCGACGTCGTCGATGCGCCCGAGCACCGCGGCGCCGGGGAACGGCGAACCGATGTCGTAGGCGAGGCGGGTGACTTCGCCGCCTTCCTCGTCGATCGCGACCACCGCATCCGGGTTCGCCGCACGGATCGCCGCGGTGAGCCGCGCGACCTGCGCGGGGCGCTCGACGTTGGTGCCGAAGAGGCACACGCCCCCGAGGCCCTCGCCGAGGAGGCCGAGGAGCCACTCCGGCGCGGTCGGTCCGACGAAGCCCGGCAGCAGGCACGTCAGCGCGTCCCGGCGGAGGCTCGCGGCCGCGTCGGGGGTGTTCGCTCCGGTCATCCCTTGACCGCGCCGCTCACGAGGCCGCCGACCATGCGTCCCTGCACGAAGAGGAAGAAGATCACGACGGGCAGTGCGATGAGGGTCGAGCCGGCCATGACGGCACCCCAGTTGGTCGCCTCGGTCGCCGACTGGAACGAGTTCAGCCACGGCGGGAGGGTGAGGTTGTAGCCCTGGAGCAGCAGGAGCGCCATCGTGAACTCGTTCCACGACTGGATGAAGGCGAAGATGCCGGTCGAGACGAGGCCCGGTGCGAGCAGCGGGAAGGTGACCTTCCAGAACGCCTGCGCCTTGGTGCAGCCGTCGATCTGCGCCGCCTCCTCGAGGTCGGCCGGGACGCCGGCGACGAAGCCGCGCAGGGTCCAGATCGTGAACGGCACGACCGAGGCGAGGTGCACGAGGAAGAGGCCGAACAGCGTGTTCACCAGCTGCCAGCTGTCGAGCATGTTGAACGTCGTGTACATCATCGCCTCGCCGGGCACCATCTGGACGATGAGCACGGAGATGATGAAGACCCAGCGGCCCTTGAACGCGAAGCGCGCGAGCGCGATCGAGGCGAGGAAGGCGAACAGCGCGCAGACCACGACGACGGCGAGCGCGACGCCGATCGAGGCGCCGAGGCCGTGCACGAAGTCGGTCTGGCCGGGCGCGGCCTCTCGGGTCCAGGCGGTCACGTAGTTCTTCCACGTGAACTCGACCGGGAAGAACGCCGGCTCGCGGCTGATGATCTTCTGCGGCGGGGTGAACGACATGTTCACCATCCAGTAGACGGGGAACACCGAGCACGCGATGACGATCGCCGCGATGGAGTTCAGGGCGACGCGCGTCCAGACGTTGCGCGGCCGGAAGGTGCGGCCGCGGCCCTTGGGGCGCTTCGTCTCGATGGAGTCGACCGGGGAGGCCGCTCCGGCGGCGAGCGCCGGTGAGAGCTGCGTGGTCACAGTGCCTCCTCCTTGAGGGTGCGGCGGACGTTGAAGTAGGAGAGGGCCATGAGCAGGATCAGCATGATCACGCCGATCGCGGCGGTGACGCCGAACTCGCCCATGCCCTGCCGGAAGATGTAGGTCGGCAGCACGTTCGTCTCGGAGACGAGCCCGCCGCGCTGCTGCAGCGCGTACACCTGCGTGAAGATGCGCAGGTTCCAGATCGTCTCGAGCACGAGCACCGCGGTGACGACGCTCGAGAGGTAGGGCATGACGATGAACCGGAAGCGCTGGAAGCCGCCCGCGCCGTCGAGCTGCGAGGCTTCGAGGACTTCGTCGGGCACCTGGCCGAGGCCGGCGTAGAACGTGAACGCGGCGAACGGGATGCCCTGCCAGGTGACGATGAGGATCAGCACCATGAAGAAGGAGAACGGGTTGTAGAGCCACTGGTGGTCGGTCCAGTCGTTCGACCGCGTCAGCACGTTCAGGATGTAGTTCGCGACGCCGTACTTGGTGTCGAACATCCAGCCGAAGACGACGGTCGCGGCCAGCGGCGGCATCGCCCAGGCCAGCAGGAGCGAGATCGAGACGGCCGTGCGCCAGCCCTTGGAGAGGCGCCGCATCAGCAGGGCGAGCAGCATGCCGCCGGCGGTGATGAGCGCGGTCAGGATGACCATGAGGGCGATCGAGCGCGCGAGGACGGCCGGGAAGTCCGACTGGGTGAAGATCTCGAGGTAGTTGTCGAAGCCGACGAAGTTCGGCGCCGTGCCGAGCATCTTGTTGCGGATGGCCTCGTCGGTGAAGCTCGTGACGATCATCTTGATCGTCGGGTAGCCGACCATGACGGCCAGCAGCACGACGCTCGGGGTGAGCAGCAGCCAGGGCGCCCACGGGAAGCGGCGCCCGCCGCGGCGGCCGGGGCGGTCGGCCTTCGTCGAGCCCGACGTGGCCGTCGCGCTCGGAAGCGTTGCAGTCATGACTGCTCCTTGCGAAATCTGGGGGGGGTGCCGCGCGGGCGGCGGTGGAACCGGGGACGGACCGTGCGGGGCCCATGGCGAAGGGGACGGAGCGGGCGCTCCGCCCCCTTCGCACAGCTGGATCAGCCGTTGAGGATGTCCTCGATCTGGCCGTCGAGCTCGGCCGCGATCGCGGCGACGTCACCGCCGTTGGCGATCTTGACGAGCGCCTCCTGGATGATCTGCGCGCCCTCGACCTCGGCCCACTTCGGGGTGGTCGGGGTCACCTTCGAGTTGGCGAGGGCCGTGGCCTGCGCCTTGGCGACGGGGGTGTCGGGCAGCGACGAAGCGGCCGACTCGACGCCCGGGGTCAGGCCGCCCTCGGCGAGGAGGGTCTGGTAGCCGTCGGAGGTGATGATCTGGAGGGCCTTCTTGGCCATCTCCGGGCTCTTCGACTTGGTCGCGACGCCCATGTTCGAGCCGCCCGCGAAGATCGGGGCGGTCTCGCCGGCCTCGAGGCCGGGCAGCGGGAACGCGTTGAGGTCGGCGCCGTAGGTCGAGGCGCAGCCGGGGTTCTCGGCGTCCTCGGGGGCGTTGATCGACCACTGCACCCAGGCCGGGGCGGAGAGGAAGACGACCTCACCGGCGCAGAAGGGAACCTGCGGGTCGGTCTCGTCGCCGTCCTTCGCCGCGTTGGAGGCGTTGGTGTAGACCTGCTGGAGCTGCGTCAGACCCTCGATGCCGCCCTCGCTCGAGAAGCCGGCCTTCCACTCGTCGCCCTCCTGCTCGGCGATGAAGCCGCCGTGCGCCCAGACGTAGGGAAGGGCGTTGTACCAGTCGCGGCCGGGCGCGTAGATGCCCGAGACCGTGTCGGTGTGGCGCGCCTCGCCGGTGGCGACGTACTCGTCGAGGGTCTCCGGCAGCACGGTGTCGCCGAGGATCTGGTCGCTGTAGAAGACGATGCGGCCGCCGGCGTAGTACGGGGCGGCGTAGAGCGTGCCGTCGTACGTGGCCGAGTCCTGCAGGCCGCCCAGGAAGTCGTCCGGCAGGTCGACGTCGTCGAGCGGGAGGAAGAGGCCCTGGTCGGCGAAGGACGCCGTCTGGGTGTTGCCGACCTCGACGACGTCGGGCGAGTCGTTCGACTGGAGCGCGGCGGCGTAGGTGTCGCTGACGTCGGCCCAGGTCTTCTCGACGATGTCGAGCGTCCAGCCGTCGTTCTCGGACTCGAAGGTGTCCTTGAGGTAGTCACGGGCCGTGTCGGGGGTGTCGGTGCCGACGACCCAGACGGTGATGGTGCCGCTGTCGGCCGTGGTCTCTTCTGCGCTGCCGCCGGCCGAGCAGCCGGCCAGGGTCAGCGCGGCAACGGCGCCGAGCGCCGCGATGCCGAGTTTCCGCATTGCCTTGTGTTCCTTTCATCATTGGAAGGTGGCCGGCGAGCCGCCGACACCCCTGGTGCGCTGGGATCCCGTTCGGGAAGTGCTGTTACGAGACCCCGAGTTGTCCGGACAGGACCATGACGGCCGCGCCGCGGAGGACGATGTCCTTGCCGTGCGCGGTCATCCGGAGCCTCAGATCGCGGGTGAGTTCCGCCATCGTCCGGTTCCGGAGCGTGTCGGCGGTGGCGCCCAGGAGCGCACCGCCGAGCAGTTCCTCGGGCCCGCTCACGACGAGCTCCGAGAGATTGAGGGCGCCCACGACGGGCGCGAGCACGATGCCGAGGCGACGCCCGGCTTCGCGCAGGACGGCCTCGCGGGCCTCTTCGCCGTCGGCGGCGGCGAGGCGCGCTTCGAGGCGCGGCACCGAGAGCCAGGTCTCCAGGCAGCCTTCCTTGCCGCAGGCGCAGGGGGCGCCGCCGTCGGTGCCGACGACGACGTGGCCGATCTCGCCGGCCGCCCAGGCGGACCCGAAGACGAGGCGGCCGCCGAGCACGACGCCCGCGCCGACGCCTCGGCCGACCGTGACCACGAGCAGGTCGTCGGATGCGGTGCCGCGCAGTTCGGCGAGGGTCGCGGCGTTCGCGTCGTTGCCGACGTGGACCGGCAGTCCGGTCGCGACCGCGACGCGGCGCTGCAGGTCGACCTCGCGCCAGCCGAGGTTCGGGGCGGAGTGGACGACGCCGACACGGTCGACGACACCCGGCGAACCGATGCCGATGCCGAGCACGGGGGCGTCGGCGAGGGCCTGCAGTCGGACGAGGACGTCCAGGACGAGCTCGACGACGGCGTCGCCGGTCGCGCCGTCGAGCGGGAGCTCGATGCGCTCGAGGACGTTGCCGTCGACGTCGACGACGGCGCCGCGCACGAGCGAGTGCTCGGAGAGGTCGACGGCGAGGATCCGGTGGGCGTCGCGGGCGAAGTCGATGAGGGTCGCGGGCTTGCCGGGACGGGCGTCCTCGCGGTGGCCGAGTTCGACGATGAGGCCTTCGGCGATGAGCTCCGCGACCAGATCGGAGACGGTGACGCGGGTGAGGCCGGTCTCACGGGCGAGGTCGGCGCGGGAGGCGGCGCCGCCGGCGAGGAGGGTCTGGAGGACGAGAGCGCGGTTGTGGGCCCGGGCGTGCTCCGGGAGCACCTTCGCGGTGGGCCGGAGGGCCCGCCCGACGGTGAAGCCGGCGTCGCTGCGCGCGGTGTCCGGCGTCATCGCCGGTCCGAGCTGGGAGTCCGTGGTCGTCACGTTTGTTAGTAAAGCTTACGAACAAACAGCGCACAAGCTCGGATGTTCGATTGCCCCGCTCGTTACCGATTCGTGATCGAGGCCGTCGCGACGGGCATCCGGAGACGGGAACGGGCGGCGGGGCCGAAGCCCCGCCGCCCGTCGATCGGCTCGGATCAGGCGGTTCCGCTCACTCCGCCACGAGCCATCCGTGGCCCGGGTGGCCGAAGCGCGGGAAGTCGACCGCGAACGGCGCCGACGTCGCGGTGACCGCCGGATAGCCGGCCTTCTTCGCCGTCACGACGACCGTGAGGTCCTTCTCGTCGAAGCGCGGCAGGAGCACGAGCTTGGAGAAGACGCCGCCCCAGATCGGCTGCCCGTCCGCGTACCACTGGTACGTGTACGAGAGGCCCTCGACGTCCCACGTGCCGGGCTTCGCGGTCAGCACGGCGCCGAGGCGGTTGCTGCCCGAGATCGTCGGCACGGCGGTGTTGACCGGCGCGACCGGCGCCGAGACCGAGACGACCGTCTCGGCCCCGCCGTCGCCGACGCGCACGACGCCGAGGTACTCGCCGGCAGCGAGGCCCTTCCACGACGCCGAGACCGTCGTCTCCTTGCCCTCCTTGACCTTCACGGGGTTCGGGGCGACGGTGAAGTCGCCCTCCCCCTCCGCGCCGAGCTGGAGCAGGGTGAAGTCGAACGGCACGTCGACGCCCGTGTAGACGTCGACCAGCACGTAGTACTTGCCCGCGGCCGGGTCCGACAGGTCGACGCGCTCGTCGGCCGAGCCCGTGGCCGACTGCCACAGGGCGGTCGCCACGAGGCGTCCCTGCGCGAAGGCCGCGTCGTCGAGCTTGTAGACGGAGAGGTCGAGGTCGGAGACCGACTCGTCGAGGAGCGAGTCGACGTCGAAGCGGGCGAGCGCCTGCCCGTCCGCGACGTCGACGAGCCACTCGTACTCCGGGTCGGCCGAGGTGTTCGAGCCGATGCCCGAGTGCTCGCTCGTCTCCCCGTAGGGGTCCGGGAGCAGCACGCCCTTGGCGAGGCCGAGGGTGGTGATCGGCAGCGCGCCGTCGCCCGCCGACACGATCGGCAGCTTCACGGAACCGTCGACGCCGAAGCCGGCGACGGCCTCGGGCACGACGGCCGTGACGGGCTGCACCGCGATCGGGCTGCGCACCGAGGTGTCGCCGCTCGTCCAGGTGAGGGAGCCGGTCGCCCACTCGTCGAGCGGCGCGTCCGTGCGGTCGAACTTCACGGTGAAGCTCTTCGACTCGCCGGCCTTCAGCCGCAGCGACTTCGGCGAGACCGTCGTCTTGACGCCGGCCAGGCCCGAGATCGACGCGCTGAACGTGCCGTCCTGCGTGGCCGTGACCGTTCGGGTCACCGTCTCCGGCGCCGTGAGTTCGCCCACCGAGATCGACGCGAGGTTGAGGTCGCTCGCGGCGACCGGCTCGACGCCGAAGTCGTACGCGCCGATGCCCTGGACGTACGCGGCCCAGTCGCCGATGTCGTTCAAGTAGAGCAGACCGGGCTCGAAGAACCGCGTCGGATCGACGTGGCCGGCGCCCTGCGCGAACGGGTCGGTGACGGTCTCGCCGGTCTCCGAGAGCGTGTCGTAGGCGGTGGTCATCATCGCCGACTTGATCTCGGCCGGCGTCGCGTTCGGACGCTCGCCGAGGTAGAGGGCTGCGAGGCCCGCGATGTGCGGCGCCGCCATCGACGTGCCCGACATGAACGTGTAGGCGCTCTCGGCGCCCTCGGGGTTCGCCGCCGCCGCGAGGATCGCGACGCCCGGCGCCGAGATGTCGGGCTTCAGGATGTCCGCGCCGTCGACGACGATCGGGCCGCGCGACGAGAAGCCGGCCACCTGGGGCGTCGGCGTGTCGATGCCGCTCGTGTTGTCGGGCGTGAGGGAGACCGTGGCGCCCGGAGTGGCCGCGTAGGCCGAGAGGGCGGCCCAGTAGGCGTCCGAGATGTGGATCGTCGGCACCGAGTGGGTGTCGGCGTCGAGCGAGCCCGGCGTCGAGTTCACGAGCACCACGCCGATGCCGCCGGCACGGGCGACCTCGGCCGACTTGGCGACGCGGTCGTACGTGCCGCGCTGGCAGAGCACGATCTTGCCGGCGGCCAGCGCCGGGTCGAGCGAGCCGGGGGCGCAGAGCAGCGCGTCGGCCGCGACCTTGCCCGCGAGGCGCACGTCGTCGGCGCGCACCAGGTCGCCCGAGAGGGGCTCCCACACGGTCGTCGAGGCGCCCGGGTACTTCGCCCCGTCACCCGTGGTCGCCGTCGCCTCGTAGGAGGGGATGGTCGACGCCGCGACGGTCGTGATCCACGGCGACGAGTTGTCGAGCGTGGAGGCCGACGGGCCGCTGTTGCCGGCCGAGGCCGAGACGAAGATGCCGGCCGCGGCGGCGTTGAAGAACGCCTGGTCGGTCAGCTCGAACGTCGAGGATGAGGTGCCGCCGCCGATGGAGAAGTTGATGACGTCGACGCCGTCCTGCACGGCCGCGTCGATGCCCGCGAGGAGGTCGGTCGTGGTGCAGCCGTCGTCCGTGGTCGCGGCCGGGTTCTTGCCTTCCCAGCAGACCTTGTACGCGGCGATCTTCGCCGCGGGCGCGACGCCCGAGATCGTGCCGTAGTCGTGGCCCGCGAGGGTCACGGGCACGTCGGCGTTGCCGGCCGCGGTCGAGGCGGTGTGCGAGCCGTGGCTGGCGCCGTCGCGCGGCGAGAGGTACTCGCCGATCGCGGTCGAACCGATGTTGGCCGCGCCGAAGCCCTGCACGAAGTAGCGGGCGCCGATGATCTTCGTCGAGCAGTCGTCGGCGGCGAACTGGACGCCGCTCTGGCAGACGCCGGTGAAGGTGGAGCCGTCGGCCTTGTCGAAGACGATCGACGAGCCGTCGAGGTAGGGCTCCGCGCTCGGCGAAGTGCCGAGCGCTTCGCCGGCGAAGGAGGCGTTCTCCGGCGCGATGCCGGTGTCGAGCACGCCGACGACGACGCCCTCGCCGGCGGCTTCGGCGCCGCCGACGGCGGCCCAGACGCCGTCGTCGCCGCTCAGCCCGAGGAAGTCCGTCGAGGGCACGGCCGTCGGCTTGAGGAGCTCGTCGGGGACGAGGCCGACGACCTTCTCGTCGCGCGCGAGCGCCGTGATCTGGGTCGTGTCGAGCTCGGCCGAGAACGCGTTGAGGGTGAGGCTGTAGGACACGCCGACCTCGGCGTCGACAGAGGCCGCGACGTCCTCCTGCTGCGACTCGAGGTAGCCGGCGTACTCCTCGACGTGGGCGTCCTCGGCGTCGAGCTGCTCGCCTTCGACGGGAGCGGTGGCGGCGTAGCCGGTCACGCCGCCGTCGTAGGCCGCGGCCGCCGCGTCGTCGAGGACGACGATGTAGCGGCCGGGCTCGAGGCCGGACGTGTCGAGCTCCGTGCGCTCGGCGCCGATCGCAGCTGCAGGGGCTGCGAATGCGACGAGCGCCGTGGATGCGAGTGCTGCGCCGGCGACGGACGCGACGGCGCGGAGGCGCCGCCGTCCGGGTCGGCGCGCGGGGTCGTTCAACTCCACTGGTGATCCTCTCGGGACGTGAGGTGCCCCCCAAGTGGGGGACGAATGGCAGGCAGGCTACCGCACGGGAGACGCACGGGTGTTTCACATCTGCTGTCGGGTTGTTGCCACGGCATCAACTCGCCAGTTCGCAGGTTCGACGACCGGTCCAGACCGGCCGGGATGTTGATGTGGTTTACAAAGCCGTTACCCGAGTGAAATCCCCCGCGACACGTGACGCGCTCGAATGAGCAGGCACCCGAAATCCCGGCGCCGTCGCCCGACGGCCCTCCGCCGTTCCCTCACCCGAATCGAGAGCTTCCGCATGCCCACCGCATTCCGCCGCACCGCAGCCCTGGTCGCACTCGCCGCAGCCGCAGCGCTCGGCCTCAGCTCCTGCTCCGCCGCCGACGCCGAGTCCGGCGCGGCCGACGCCGCAGCCCCCGGCGAGACCGTCACCGTCAAGGTCGGCACCCTCCGCGGCCAGCCGCACTTCTACCACCCGTTCCTCTACGAGCAGTTCGCCCCCGAGGGCGTCGAGTTCGAGGTCGTCACCCTCGACACGACCCCCGCGCTCAACGACGCCCTCGTCTCGGGCACGGTCGACTTCGCGATCACGGGCGTCACCCCGACCATCTCCTCGATCGCACAGGGCCGCGACCTCAAGATCGTCGCCTCCGCGGCCGACGGCGGTTCGGGCTTCATCGCGAACGAGTCGATCGACTCGATCGAGGACCTCGTCGGCAAGAAGGTCGGCTACATCCAGGGCAGCGCCCAGGAGGTCGCCATGCGCCTCACGCTCGAGGCCGCCGGCGTCGACCCCGCCGACGTCGAGCTCGTCGTCGTCCCCGTCCCCGACATGGCGGGCACCTTCGCCAACGGCAGCATCGACGCCTTCTTCGGCGTCGAGATCGGTGCGTCGATCGCCCTCCAGAACGGCGGCCACGAACTCGCCGACCCGTACGACACCCCGATCGGCAAGGTCAACATCGGCCTCGTCACCACGGGCGAGCTCATCGAGTCCGACCCCGAGCTCGTGCAGGAGGTCGTCGACACCCACGTCGCGACCGTCGACTACATGCAGGAGCACACCGACGAGTGGCTGCCCGAGATGGTGGCCGAGTTCGGCGGCGACCAGGCGATCCTCGACCTGGCCATCGAGAACTTCTGGATGCGCAGCGACCTGTCCGAGGAGTACCTCGGCCAGCTCGACGCCCTCGCCGCCGAGATGGCCGAGCTCGGCCTGATCGATGAGGCACCGGCGTCCGCCGACCTCGTCGACGCCGAGTTCCTCACCGCCTCCTGACCCGGCCCGCGGGCGGGCGGATCCCGATCCGCCCGCCCGCGGCCAGCATCCGATCGGAGCGAACATGACCGACGCAGAGACCGCCACGACCACCGCCCCGGCGGAGACCGCGGATGCCGCCCCCGCGACGCCGGGCGCCGTCCCCCCGCCGACGACGACGAAGCCCGGGCGCCGCTCGCGCCGGGGCGGCCGGCTGCAAGCCGTGCTGCTCGCCTTCCCCGTGCCCATCGTCTTCGTGCTGGTGTGGCAGCTCGGCGTCGTCTACGAGTGGGTGCTGCCCTTCGGCATCCAGATGGGCTTCCTGCCCTACCCGCTCGAGGTCGCCCAGACGCTGCTCGGGTACGCGATCCCCGCCTTCGGCGACGACGCGTTCGCCGGCAAGCTCTGGCCGGATCTCGGCGCGAGCGTCCTGCGCGTCCTCAGCGGCTTCCTGCTCGCGTCCGTGCTCGGCATCGTCCTCGGCGTGATCATGGGCCGCAGCTACGTCGTGAACTCGCTGTTCGACCCGTTCATCAACCTCTTCCGCCCGATCCCGGCGACCGCGTGGGTGCCGCTCGTCGCCCTCATCATCGGCGTCGGCGACCAGTCGACGATCTTCCTCATCACGCTCTCGGCGTTCTTCCCGATCGTGCTCGGCGCCGCCAGCGGGGCGCGTCAGGTCCCGCCCCGCCTCCTCGAGGCGTCCCGGATGCTCGGCGCCGGCCGCCTGCAGCAGCTCGCCGGCGTCGTGGTCCCGGCCGCCGCCCCCGCGATCGTCAACGGCCTGCGCGTCGGGCTCGGCCTCGCCTGGGTCGTGCTCGTGCTCGGCGAGACCGTCGGCGTCGACACGGGCCTCGGCGCCACCATCACGATGGCGCGCAACATCGTGCGCACCGACCTCATCGTCGCGGGCATGATCTGCATCGGCCTCGCCGGATTCCTCTCGGACCGGCTCCTCTCCCTCGTCTTCCGCCTCGCGTTCCGCGGGCGTCCGCTCGTCAAGTGAATCGAGGCACCATGTCACGCAACGCCGAAGTGCGATTCGCCGATCTCGCCAAGCGCTACGAGTCGCCCGACGGCGACGAGGTGCTCGCCCTCGCCGACGTGGACCTGTCGATCGCCTCCGGCGAGTTCGTCGCGGTCGTCGGCGCCTCCGGGTGCGGCAAGTCGACCCTGCTGCGCATCCTCGCCGGCTTCGAGGAGGCCAGCGAGGGCGAGGTGAGCGTCGGCGGCGTCCCGGTGCGCGGCCCCGGCCCCGACCGCGGCGTCGTCTTCCAGGACTACGGGCTCTTCCCCTGGCTCACCGTCGCCGAGAACGTCGGGTACGGGCCCCGTCGCCGCGGGGCGAAGCGGGCGGATGCCCGGGCGCTCGCCACCCGCTTCCTCGAAACCGTCGGCCTGACCCGCTTCGCCGACCGCTACCCCGGCCAGCTCTCGGGCGGCATGCAGCAGCGCGTGGCGATCGCGCGGGTGCTCGCGAACGACCCGTCGGTGCTGCTCATGGACGAGCCGTTCGGCGCGCTCGACGCGCTGACGCGCAGCGAGCTGCAGGTCGAGCTGCGCCGCATCCACCGCGAGACGCAGACGACCGTGCTCTTCGTGACGCACTCGATCGAGGAGGCCGTCTTCCTCGCCGACCGCGTCGTCGTCATGACCGGCGGCGCCGCGCACGGCGTGCCCGGGCACATCTCGCGCGTCGTTCCGGTCGACCTCGCCGGCGCGCGCGACGTGACGAGCGCCGAGTTCAACGAGATCAAGCGCGAGATCGCCGACCTGGTGCACGCGCCCCGCGAGACGGTCTGACTCCCCCACCCCGTCGCGTCTCGACGAGCGGGCCGGATGCCACGGGCATCCGGCCCGCTCGTTTTCCCCGTTGTCCCGCGGAAGCCCGCGGGTCTACGGTGATCCCGAACGCCGCCCTCGGGCGGCGGAGCTCCGCCGAACTGCTCGTCGGACCGCGCTCGCCGCGGTCGGCGTCCACGAACTGCACGACACCGAGCGGGACCGGCCACCGTCGCCGGCCCGCATCCCTCGTTTCCCGCACCGTTCGAGAAAGGCAGCATCATGAGCGAGAACGCCACCCTCCCCCCGATCGTGCTCGTGCACGGATTGTGGATGACCCCCTCCAGCTGGGACACCTGGGCCGAGCGCTTCCGCGCCCGCGGTCACGAGGTGATCGTGCCGGGCTGGCCCGGCATCGACGACCGGGAGCCGGCCGACGTGCGCCGCGACCCGAGCGCGCTCGAGAACGTCTCGATCACGGAGATCGTCGACTCGTACGACCGGATCATCCGAGCGCTGCCCGAGGCGCCGATCATCATGGGGCACTCGTTCGGCGGGATCTTCATCCAGATGCTGCTCGACCGCGGGCTCGGCGTCGCGGGCGTCGGCGTCGAGCCGGGGCAGCCGGCCGGCGTCCTGACCCTGCCGTTCTCGACGCTGCGCACCGGCCTGCCGATCCTCGCCAACCCGTTCGGCAAGGCCAAGGCGAGCCCGCTCAGCAAGGCCCACTTCCACTACACCTTCGGCAACGACCTCTCGCGGGCCGACTCCGACCTGGAGTGGGAGGCGAGCGCCGTGAACTCGGTCAACCGCGTGTTCTTCGAGGGCGTCCTCTCGCTGCCGCAGCCGAAGTCGGGCATCACGCGGGTCGACTTCGCGAAGGCCGACCGCGCGCCCCTGCTGCTCATCTCGGGCGAGATCGACCATGTCGCCCCGCCCGCGATCCAGCGGGCGACCCTGCAGCACTACGAAGCGGGGCCGGCGCTCGTCGAGCAGATCGAGTTCCCCGGGCGCACCCACCGCATCGTCAGCCAGGAGGGCTGGGAGGAAGTGGCCGACTACGCCCTCGACTGGGCGCTCGAGCACGCGCGGCCGGTGCCGGACGGGGCGACCGCCGAGCCGGCCGCCGCTCCCCCGGAGTCGACCACCGCTCCCTGAGCGATCCGCCGGCGCCCGGTGGCGGCCGGAGCGCGTCGGAGACGCGGAACGGGCCGGATGCCCAAGCGGCATCCGGCCCGTTCGCGCGAGCGTCGCGGCGATTACGCGGCGAGGCGCTCCTTGAGCGCGGCCGAGATCGAGCCGAGGAAGACCTCGGTGGTCTCGTAGGGCTGCTCGGGGCCGACGAGGAGCGCGAGGTCCTTCGTCATGTGGCCGGCCTCGACGGTCTTGATGACGACGTCCTCGAGGGTGTTCGCGAAGTCGATGAGCTCCTGGTTGCCGTCGAGCTTGCCGCGGTGCGCGAAGCCGCGGGTCCAGGCGAAGATCGAGGCGATCGGGTTCGTCGAGGTGGGCTTGCCGGCCTGGTGCTGGCGGTAGTGGCGCGTGACGGTGCCGTGGGCGGCCTCCGCCTCGACGACCTTGCCGTCCGGCGTGGCCAGCACGGAGGTCATGAGGCCGAGCGAGCCGAAGCCCTGCGCGACGGTGTCGGACTGCACGTCGCCGTCGTAGTTCTTGCAGGCCCAGACGTAGCCGCCCTCCCACTTGAGCGAGGAAGCGACCATGTCGTCGATGAGGCGGTGCTCGTAGGTGAGGCCCGCGGCGTCGAAGCGCTCCTTGAACTCCGTGTCGAAGACCTCCTGGAAGAGGTCCTTGAACCGGCCGTCGTAGGCCTTCAGGATCGTGTTCTTCGTCGAGAGGTAGACCGGGTAGTTGCGGTCGAGGCCGTAGTTGAGCGACGCGCGCGCGAAGTCCTTGATGGACTCGTCGAGGTTGTACATGCCCATGGCGACGCCGGCGCCGGGCGCCTGGAAGACCTCGAACGACTGCGGCTCGGAGCCGTCCTTCGGGGTGAAGGTCATCGTGAGGGTGCCCTCGCCCTCGAACTTGAAGTCGGTGGCGCGGTACTGGTCGCCGAAGGCGTGACGGCCGACGATGATCGGCTTGTTCCAGCCGGGCACGAGGCGCGGGATGTTCGAGATGATGATCGGCTCGCGGAAGATCACGCCGCCGAGGATGTTGCGGATGGTGCCGTTGGGCGAGCGCCACATCTTCTTCAGGCCGAACTCCTCGACGCGGGCCTCGTCGGGGGTGATGGTGGCGCACTTGACGCCGACGCCGTGCTTCTTGATCGCGTTGGCGGCGTCGACGGTGATCTGGTCGTCCGTCTCATCGCGCTTCTGGATCGAAAGGTCGTAGTACTCGAGGTCCACGTCGACGTACGGGTGGATGAGCTCGTCCTTGATGGCCTGCCAGATGATGCGCGTCATCTCGTCGCCGTCGAGCTCGACGACGGTGCCTTCAACCTTGATCTTGGACAAAAGGATGTCTCCTTGTTCATGCGGGAGGGGAAAACGACCGGAGCCGATCGTGCGGGCCGCCGTCCACGATACCCCGCCTCCCTGGGTATCTCGACATCGAGAGAGTTGGCACCAAATCGACGGAGACGTCGCCCCACGATGCGGTTAGTGTGTTCGCATGGCGGACCTGCGACTGGAAGAACTGAACGCGTCGAACATCGTCGCGGCGAACGCGCTCACGCTCAAGCCCGGTCAGGCCCAGTTCGTCATCCCCGAGACCTACGCCGCCGAGACCGTCGTCCCCGACCCCGAGAGCGCCTGGCAGCGTGTCGCGTTCGAGGACGAGAAGGTCGTCGGCTTCATCCACGGCAACTTCGACCCCGACAACGTGCACGAGGAGTTCCGGGCCTGCATCTGGCGCATCAACGTCGACGCGGCCGCCCAGGGCCGCGGCGTCGGCCGCCAACTCACCCTCGCCCTCGCGGAAGAGGCCAAGCGCCGCGGCGTGAACCGCATCACGGTCATGTGGGAGTCGGGCATCGACGGCCCCGAGGCCTTCTTCCACCGCATCGGCTTCGTCGACATCGGCATCAGCGCCTACGGCGACGTCATCGGCGCCATCGAGCTCTGAGCCCGGGCCCGCCATGCCCCGGCCCGGCGATCCCCGCATCCGGATGACCCGGCGCGGCGCCGCGGGCGAACCGACGCCGCCGCACCGCGACGACGACGACGCGGAACCGGTCGGCGACTTCGGCGACGCGGTGCTCGCCCTCGTGGCCGACATCCCGCCCGGCCTCGTGCTGACCTACGGCGACGTCGCCGCCCTGCTCGGCACGCGCGCCGCCCGTGCGGTCGGCACGATCCTCGCGCGCTCCGGCGGCACGGTGCCGTGGTGGCGCGTCATCCGGGCGAGCGGGCTGCCGCCCGCGGGCCACGCGGAGGCGGCGCTCCTCAACTACGAGGCCGAGGGCACGCCGCTGCGGCCGTACGAGGGGCCCGAGGGCTACCGCGTCGACCTGCGCGCCGCGCGCTGGCGGCCCTGAACCGGCTCCGGCTCCGGCTCCGGCTCCGGCTCCGGCTCCGGCTCGAGCGACTCAGACGGCCGTGCCCGGCGGCAACGGGATCTCGGCGCGGATCGTCGTGCCGTGGGCGCGCTCGCTCTCGAGAACGAGGGAGCCGTCGGCGGCCTCGACGCGGTCGCGCATGCCCATGACGCCCGAACCGTTGGGGTCGACCCCGCCGACGCCGTCGTCCCGGACGACGAGGTGGAGCATCCCGCCCGCCGCCCACGCGCGCACCCAGACCCGGCTCGCCTGCGCGTGCTTGGCGATGTTGGCGAGCGCCTCGGCGACGACGAAGTAGGCGGTGGACTCGACGAGCTCGGGCAGCCGGCCGTCGGCCTGCACCTCGACGTCGACCGGCACGGGGCAGCGGCCGGCGAGCTCGGGCACGGCGAGTGAGAGGCCGCCCTGCGAGAGCAGGCTCGGGTGGATGCCGTGGGCGAGCTCGCGCAGCTCCCGCAGCGCCTGGCCGAGCTCCTCGATGGCGATCTCGAGGTCTTCCGCGAGACCGGCCGAGCCCGCCGACGCGGCGGCGTTCGCGATGAGGCGCAGCTCGAGGCCGAGCGAGACGAGCCGCTGCTGCGCGCCGTCGTGGAGGTCGCGCTCGACGCTGCGCTGCGCGCGGGCGGCCGCCTCGACGATGCGCAGGCGGGACTCGCGGACCTGCGCGAGCGTGCGCTCGACCTCCGAGCGCAGCCGCCCGTTGTCGACGGAGAGCCGGAGCGCGCTCGAGACGCCGTCGAGCAGGCGCGCGTTGTCGGTGAGCACGCGGTCGTGGCGGATGACCGCGAGCGGCCGTCCCCCCGGCGCGGCGACGGTGAGGTACGAACGGTCGGCGCCCGCCGCGCCCGCGTCGCGCGGGAGGACGTCGCCGCTCGCGCGCTCGTAGCGCCCGTCCTCGTCGGTCCACCAGTAGACCTCGAGCGAGTCGTCGCGGAGCACGCGGCGCAGCGACTCCTCCCACACGAGCCGGTCGGCGCCCTCGCGCGTGATGCGCATGAGGTCCGCGACGCGCGCCCGGAGGTTGTGGAGGTGGTTGATGCCCGACACGTAGGCGACGGGGATCGTCGCGAGGGCGATGAGCGAGATCGTCGAGAGGACCTGGTCGAAGGTGCGGTCGACGGCGTAGCTGAGGGTCTGCACGGCGAGGGTCGCGATCCAGGCGAGCAAGGCGGCGGGCATGAGGAACGCGACCGTGCGGCTCGGTGTCGTGCCGCGCATCCACTGCACGAGCTGACGTACCGCGACCATCGCCATGAGCGCCGTGCCGACGACCCGGTAGCCGACGTCGAAGAAGGCGAACAGCCACGGGGCATCCGCCACGAGGTAAGCGTTCGGGGCGCATGGCGCAGCACCGCACGGCGTCGTGGAGCCCTGGGCGAGCAGGAGCACCGCGATGAGGTTCACGGCGCTCGCGATGACCGCCGTGCGGGCGACGAACCGCTCGAGCCGGCTGGTGATGCGGCCCGCGGGGTAGAGCATCACGATGATGCCCGCGATGAGCGCCCACGACAGATCGATGCCGCGCACGATCGGCCAGAGCCAGCCCAGGCCGCCGATGACGGCGTAGAAGGTCTGCGGGACCCAGGCGAGCGCGAACAGCACCATGAGCCGCGGGGGCAACCGCGAGTCGGGGTCGATGCGCCAGGAGACGGCCGCCGAGATCAGGAACGCGAGCGGCACGAGCAGGTGCAGGGTGAACCAGGCGGCCTCCGGGCGGTCGGCCTCGGGTGTGGCGATCCACCCCGAGAACTCCATCGCGAGGCTCAGGGCGGCCGCGACGAGCAGCACGGTCACGCGGGCGGGCGTGAGCGACCGAGGATGCTCGGCGGTGCGGTAGGCGGGCGCCGTGATCACGCCGGTGCCGCCTCGGCGCCCACCCCGGACCTCATCGCTTGCCGAGGAGCGTCAGCACCGCGAGCACGCGGCGGTGCGCATCGGGCGACTCCTCGAGGTCGAGCTTCTGCATGATGTTGCGCACGTGCGACTCGACGGTCTTGATGCCGAGGAAGAGCTCCTGCGAGATGCCCGAGTTCGACAGCCCGGAGGCCATGAGCTCGAGCACGACGCGCTCGCGCTTCGTGAGCCGTTGCAGCGGGTCGTCGGCGCGCGTGCGGGAGACGAGGGCCTCGACGACCTCGGGGTCGACGATGGACCCGCCCGCGGCCACGGTCTCGACGGCGCGCACGAGGGTGAGCGGCTCGCTGACACGCTCCTTCAGCAGGTAGCCCGTGCCCGCGCCGGACTCCATGACGCGCATCGCGTACTCCGGGGTCGCGTACATCGACAGGAGCAGCACGCCCATGCGGGAGCCGCCGGCGCGCAGCGTCTCGAGCGCGGCGACGCCCTCGTCGGTGTGGGTCGGCGGCATCCGGATGTCGATGATCGCCGCGTCGAGCTCGTGCTCGGCGGCGGCCTCGAGCAGTTCGTCCGCCGTGCCCACCGACGCGACGACGTCGATGCCGCCCGAGGCGAGCACCTTCTCGATGCCGGCGCGCAGCAGCAGGGCGTCGTCCGCCACGGCCACTCGCAGCCGTTCCGGTTCGCTCACCGGTGCCTCCAGTCGGGATTTCCAGGGGACGACGGGGTTCCCGGTTCCCCGCGACGCTGATGCTCCGTGCCGAACCTCGGTGCATCGGCTGAACTTTACTCGCCCGCCACCGCTCATGGCGGTTTCACCGGACCCGACACCCGCGCCCCAGTTCGGGGGACGCCGCCGGGCGGACGCGGACAGGTGCCGGGTGCGGGCGGCGGATCCCGCCGCCCGCACCCGGGCCGACTACACGAGCGAGTCGCGCCAGGCCGCGTGGAGCCGGGCGAACCGGCCCGTGCCGCCGATGAGCTCGTCCGGCGAGCCGTCCTCCACGATGATGCCGCGCTCCATCACGAGCACCCGGTCGGCGATCGCGACGGTCGAGAGCCGGTGGGCGATGATGATCGCCGTCCGGTCGGCCAGGAGCGTCTGCAACGCGTCCTGCACCGCGCGTTCGCTCGGGATGTCGAGCGAGGACGTCGCCTCGTCGAGGATGAGCACCGCCGGGTCGGCGAGGAACGCGCGCGCGAACGAGATGAGCTGCCGCTGGCCCGCGGAGACCCGCCCGCCGCGCTTGTTCACGTCGGTGTCGTAGCCGTTCGGGAGGCCCTCGATGAACTCGTGGGCGCCGACCGCCTTCGCCGCCGCCACGATCTCCTCGAACGTCGCGTCGGGTCGGCCCAGCGCGATGTTGTCGGCGACCGATCCCGAGAACAGGTACGACTCCTGCGTGACCATGACGATCGCGCGGCGCAGGTCCTTCGGGTGGAGCCGGCGCAGGTCGACCCCGTCGAGCTCGACCGCGCCGTGCGTGGGGTCGTAGAACCGCGACACCAGCTTGGCCAGTGTCGTCTTGCCCGCACCGGTGGACCCGACGAGCGCGATCGTCTGCCCCGCGGGGATGTCGAGGTCGAACCTCGGCAGCACCGGACGCCCCTCGACGTAGCCGAACTCGACCTCGTCGAACCGCACGCGACCGTTCGCCTTCCAGAGGTCGACCGGGTCGGCCGGGTCCGGCACGCTCGGTTCCTCCTCGAGCACGCCCGAGATCTTCTCGAGCGCCGACGCGGCGGACTGGTACGAGTTGTAGAACATCGCCATGTCCGCGATCGGGTCGAAGAACCGCTTCGTGTAGAGCACCGCCGCCAGCAGCGAGCCGATCGCCAGTCCGCCGTCGACGACGCGGTAGCCGCCGACGAGCAGCACGGTCGCGATGGCCGCGTTGGCGATGAGGAGCAGCGCGGGGTCGAAGACGCCGAACAGGTTGACGACCTTCGCGTTGACGTCGCGGTAGTCCTCGACGAGCCCGCCGAACTCGCGTTCGTTGCGGCGCTCGGCGCGGAACGCCTTGACCGCCCGGATGCCCGTCATCGACTCGACGAACTTCACGATGAGCTTCGCCGAGGCCACGCGCGAGACGCGATAGAGCCGCTGCGAGCGCACCTGGAACCAGCGGGTGAGGATCGCGAGCGGCACGAGGGCGACGAGCAGCACGATGCCCGACGCCCAGTCCAGCAGCACGAGCGCGACCGCCGTGAACACCATGTAGAGCACGCCGCGGACCAGCTGGTTGAGTCCGGAGTCGAGCAGTTCCTTGATGGAGTCGAGGTCGCTCGTCTGCCGGGAGATGATGCGGCCCGACGTGTACGACTCGTGGAACTCGAGGCTCAGCTTCTGCGTGTGCAGGAAGACGCGCTTGCGCAGGTCGATGAGCACGGCCTGGCTGATGCGCGCGGCCAGCCGGATGTACCACGCGATGAGGGCCGCGCCGACGGCGCCCGCTGCGATGTAGGCGGCCACCGCCCACCCGATCGGGAACCAGTCCTGGGACAGGAGCGCCGGGATGCCCGTGTTGATGCCGTAGGCGATGAGCGCGGGGCCCGCCACCTGCAGCGCGGTCGAGACGACGATGACCGCCGCGGTCAGCGCGAGCATCCCCCGCACCGGCACGACGAGCGAGCCGAGCAGGCGCTGCGATCGGCGACGGATCTGCCGCGACTCGGCCTTCGTGTAGTCGTTGCGCTCTTCTCCCTGGACGCCGATGACGCTCATCGGTCCCCCTCCGTTCCCTGGGTGCCGGACGCCGAAGCCTCCGCGAAGTCGGCCGCCTCCGGCACGACCGTGATGATGCCCGTGTCGGTCCGCTCGCGGCGGGCCTCCTCCTCGAGGCTGGAGATGACGAATCGGTAGTGCGCACTCGCGCGCAGCAGCTCCGCGTGGGTGCCGACCGCCGTGACGCGGCCGTCCTCGAGCAGCGCGACCCGGTCGGCCAGTGCGACCGTCGAGGGGCGGTGGGCGACGATGAGCGCCGTCGTCCCGGTGCCCGTGCCGTCCGCGCCGCCGCCCTGGAGCACGCGCCGCAGCGCGTCCTCGACGAGCGCCTCCGTCTCGACGTCGAGCGCCGAGAGGGGGTCGTCGAGCACGAGCACGGCGGGCTTGGCCGCGACGGCGCGCGCGAGCGCGAGCCGCTGCCTCTGACCGCCGGAGAGGCTCATGCCCTCCTCGCCGACCTTCGTGTCGACGCCCTCGGGCAGGTCGTAGGCGAAGTGCGCCTGCGCGATCGCGAGCGCCTCGGTCAGCACGCGCTCGGCCTCGGCGCGCACGTCGGGGTCGTCGCCGCCCAGCTCCGGCCGGCCGAGCAGCACGTTCTCCCGCACGGATGCGGAGAAGAGGGTCGCGTCCTCGAACGCCATGGCGATGTGCGCGCGCAGCTCCTCGCGCGAGAGCGCGCGGACATCCACGCCGTCGAGCGTCACCGCACCGCCCGTCACGTCGTAGAGGCGCGTGGTGAGCGCGGTGAGCGTCGACTTGCCGGACCCCGTGAGCCCGACGAGCGCCATGGTCTCCCCCGGCACGAGCGTCAGGTCGATGCCGTCGAGCAGGTCGGGCGTGCCCGCCGGAGCATCCGCGTACCGGAAGCGCACGCCCTCGAAGGCGAGCGCCCCCGTGGGGCGATCGAGACGCACGGGCTGCTCGGGGTCGGTGATCGTGTTCTCCTCGTCGATGATCTCGAAGAAGCGGTCGGTCGCCGTGCGGGTGTCGAGCGCGAACGCGAGCAGGAAGCCGATCGACTCGATCGGCCAGGCGAGCACCGTCGCCGTGCCGAAGAACTCGACGAGCTCGCCCGCGCTCAGCTGCCCCTGCGAGGCCAGCCAGACGCCGACCAGCAGGCATGCGCCGAGCGCGATCGCCGGCACGACGAGCAGCCACGCCCAGATGGACGCGTCGAGCCGGGCCTTCTGCAGTTCCGTGCCGCGAAGCTGCTCGGCCTGCGCCGCGAACGTGCGCAGCGCGTGTTTGCCCCGGCCGAAGGCCTTGAGCACGCGGATGCCGTGCACGGACTCCTCGACGGCCGTCGCGAGGTCGCCCGCCTGGTCCTGGCTGCGCCGCGAGAGCGCCGAGTAGCGGCCCTCGAAGCGGAAGCCCGCGAACCACAACGGGATGCACGCGATGAAGAACACGAGGCCGAGCGCCCAGTTGATCGAGATCAGGATGCCCGTGCCGACGAGGATCACGATGAAGTTCACGACGAGCAGGATGAGCCCGAACGCGAGCCACCGGCGGATGAGGCCGAGGTCGCTCACGGCGCGCGAGAGCAGCTGTCCGCTCGGCCAGCGGTCGTGGAAGCCCACCGGCAGGTCCTGCAGCTTCGCGTACAGGTGATTGCGCATGGCCGCCTCGACGTGCGTCGAGGGCGTCAGCACGAACCAGCGGCGCAGCGCGATCATGAGCGCCTCACCCGCGCCGAGGCCGAAGACGAGCAGCGCGGCGGGCAGCACCGCTGCGGCGTCGCCCGTGGAGAGCGGCCCGTCGATGAGGACTTGCAGCACCTGGGGCACGGCGAGGGCGAAGAGGGAGGCCGCGAGCGCGGCGACGGTGCCGGCGATGAGGCGCGGCAGGGCGGGACGCGCGTAGCGGATGAGGCGCGCGAGGGATCGGGGCGTCGAGAGGGTGCTCTCGTCGCCGGTCTGACCGGGACGGTGTTCGGGGTGCATGTCGGCCTTCGGCGTCGACGGCCCGCCGGCGACGACGGCGTGCAGCAGCAGCAGCAGCAGCAGCACGCGATCGTCGGTCGCGTACGGGCGGTGGGCGGATTCGGCGGTCAGGGCCGCCGGAGACGACGTCGCAGGACGTCGGAGACGGGGCACGAGCGCCCCGGTGCATCGGTTCGCACCCGCCGGAGCGGGCGCCTCCCCATCAGTGCGGCAGTGGGCCGCTCGGTCGGAATCCGGCCGGGGAGGCGAGCCGGATGGCGAGGTCCGCGGTCTTCGCGGTCGTCGTCCAGGTGCTCATCGTGTCCTCCTCGTATCGCGGCCATGGTGCGCCCCGCGTCGTGCGCGTGGGAGCCTTTCAGGCTATGGGGTTGCCGCCGATTCGCGCAAGAGCGCGTTTCGGCCGCCTCTCACCGTACCCGCACGCTCAGGCAGGTCACGCATCCCTCGAGCTTCTCGAACTCGGAGATGTCGACCGTGACCACGCGGTAGCCGAGGCTCGAGAGCAGTTCGGCGGTGCGCGGGGCGGCCGCCGACATGAGGAGCGTGTCGTCGGCGACGGCGACCACGGCGACGCCGTGCACCTCGGGCACCGGCAGGAACGACGGGAACAGCGTCGGGTCGGCGATGAGGTCGGGGTGGCCGATGACCGTGCCGTCCGGGAGCGCGGTGACCGCGGACTTCAGGTGCAGGGCCGCGCCGATCGGCACGGCCACGACCCGGAAGCCGTGGGGCGTCAGCAGGGCGCGGAGCTGGTGGATGCCCGCGGCGTTCGTGCGGCTCGACGCGCCGACGTAGACGGTGTCGCCGACCTTCAGGACGTCGCCGCCGTCGAGGGTGCCGGGTGCCTCGATGCGCGCGATCGTGACGCCGGGCAGGGCGGCGACGGCGCGCTCCACGGCCTCGGTCTCGCCACGGCGGCTCTCGGCGCCGGGGCTCGTGATGAGCGCGAGGTCGCCGAACATGACGACCGCGTCCTCGACGAAGACGGAGTCGGCGAGGTCGGGGGCCGCGTCGACCTCGACGAGCTCCCAGCCCTCCGCAACGAGCGCGGCGCAGTAGTTGTCCCACTGCTCGTCGGCCAGGTCCGTGTCGACGGGCATCCGCTCGAGGTGGGTGAGCTCGCCCTCGGCGAGATTGGACGCCGGAATGCGCACGAGCGCGAGCTTGCGCGGCCCGTGCTGCACGCGGGCGTCGAGCACCGCGCGGATGACGCGCCACGACAGGAACACGTACGCGAGCACCGCGGTGACGATGAAGATCAGGTTGATGGAGACGAGCCAGCTCCACATGACGACGAGCGTCGCGCCGTCGAGCGTCAGCCCGCCGCCGAGGAACGTGAGGATCGTCGCGAGCAGCGACGCGAGCACCGCCGAGGCGAGCCCGGTGGGCAGTGCGAGGAACCAGCGCCGCGCGGCGCCGGCCGCGTTGCCGACCGCGAGCAGCACCGTCAGGAACAGGCCCGCCCACGCGAAGTGCCCGCCGACGAGCCCGAACACGCTCGCGTCGGCGCCCTCGCCGATGAAGTACGCGAGCAGCGCCGCCCCGAACGCCGTGAACGCGACCGCGAACGCCGCCGTGAACACCGCCAGAATGCGACGCGCGGGAGTCGGCTCGGGGGTGAAACGGGCAGGGGCGAGCCGACCGGCGCGGGGGGACGTCATCCTGCGAGCCTAGTGCGCGCCCGGCGCCGCCCTCCCCGGAACGCCGGATGCCCCGGGCCGCGGCCCGGGGCATCCTCGACGCTCGTCGATCGAGTCGCGGCTCAGTGGAAGAAGTGGCGCTCGCCCGTGAAGTACATGGTGACGCCGGCGCGCTCGGCCGCCGCGACGACCTCCTCGTCGCGGATCGAGCCGCCCGGCTGCACGACGGCGCGGACGCCGGCCGCGAGCAGGATCTCCAGGCCGTCGGCGAACGGGAAGAAGGCGTCCGAGGCGGCGACCGAGCGGCTCGCCCGCTCGCCCGCCCGCTCGACGGCGAGCTTGCACGAGTCGACGCGGTTGACCTGGCCCATGCCGACGCCGACCGAGGCGCCGCCGTCGGCGAGCAGGATCGCGTTCGATTTCACCGCGCGCACGGCTCGCCAGGCGAACTCGAGGTCGGCGGCCGTGGCCTCGTCGACCGGCTCCCCCGCGGCGAGGGTCCACTCGGCGAACGGGGCGAAGTGCGCGTCGGCGGTCTGCACGAGCAGGCCGCCCGAGATCTGCTTCTGCTCGACGACCGTCGGGGCGAAGCCCTCGGGCAGCTCGAGGATGCGCAGGTTCTTCTTCGTCTGGAGCAGCGCGAGCGCCTCGGGCTCGAACGCCGGCGCCACGATGACCTCGGTGAAGATGTCCTTGACGGTCTCGGCCATGCCGAGCGTCACAGTGCGGTTCGCGGCGATGACGCCGCCGTAGGCCGAGACCGGGTCGCACTCGTGGGCGCGCAGGTGCGCCGAGGCGATCGGGTCGGTCGCGCCGACCGCGGCCACCGCGATGCCGCACGGGTTCGCGTGCTTGATGATCGCGACGGCCGGCTCGGCGAAGTCGTACGCGCTGCGCACCGCGGCGTCGGCGTCGACGTAGTTGTTGAAGGACATCTCCTTGCCGCCGTGCTGCACGGCCTGCGCGATGCCGGGCGCGCCCGTCGGGCTCGCGTAGACGGCCGCCTGCTGGTGCGAGTTCTCGCCGTAGCGGAGGCCGGCCTCCAGGTCCCAGTTCGCACCGAACCATGCCGGGAAGCCGGCGCCCTCGGCATCCGGCGCCACCTGGCCGCCGAGCCAGGTCGCGACCTGCGTGTCGTAGGAGGCGGTGTGGCGGAACGCGTCGCGCGAGAGCGCGGCCCGCTGCGCGAGGGTCGTGCCGCCCGCGGCGACCGCGGCGATGATCTCGTCGTAGCGGCTCGGCTCGACGACGATCGCGACGTTGGCGAAGTTCTTCGCCGAGGCGCGCACCATCGCGGGGCCGCCGATGTCGATCTGCTCGACGGTGTCGTTCTCGCTCGCGCCCGAGGCGACCGTCGCGGCGAACGGGTAGAGGTTGACGACGACGAGTTCGAACGCTCGGATGCCGCGCTCCGCGAGCTCGGTCTCATGGTGCTCGAGGCGCAGGTCGGCGAGCAGGCCGCCGTGCACGGCCGGGTGGAGCGTCTTGACGCGGCCGTCGAGGATCTCCGGGTAGCCCGTGACCTCCGCGGCCTCCGTGACGGGGTGGCCGGCGTCGCGGATCGTCGCGGCGGTGGAGCCCGTCGAGACGATCTCGACGCCCGCGCCGGCGAGCGCGGCGGCCAGCTCGACCAGGCCGGACTTGTCGCTCACCGAGATGAGCGCCCGGCGGATCTCGACGCGGTCGCGACGGCGGTAGAGGGACGGATCGTGCTTCGGGCCGCTCATGGCGTGGCTCCTCGTTCTCGGTGGTGCGGGACCGGCCCGGATCGGGCCGTCAGGTCTGTTCGAATGGATGCTCCGCCCGCCGGCCGCGCCGAGGGCGACGCGTCAGAGGGTCAGCCGGCCCTCGGCGTAGTCGCGGACGGCGTCGATGAGCAGACGTCGTTCGACGGGCTTGATGCGGTCGTGCAGGCCCGCCTCGGTGTCGCCCGGGTACACGGGCACGCGCTCCTGGGCGATGATCGGGCCGCCGTCGACCGAGTCGTCGACGACGATGAGGCTGGCACCCGTGCGGGTCGCGCCCGCGGCGAGCGCGTCGCGGACGCCGTGCGCGCCGGGGAACTCCGGCAGATAGGCGGGATGGGTGTTCCAGAGTCTCGGCGTGTAGCGCTGCACCACGGCGGAGGGCACGAGCCGCATGAGCCCGGAGAGCACGACGAGGCCCGGCGTCCATACGTCGATCTCGCGGATGAGCGCCTCGCCCCACGCCGCGCGGTCGGCGTAGGCCGTGTACGGGACCGTGAAGACGGGGATGCCGAACTCCTCGCCGAGGGCGAGTCCGTCGGCGTCGCGGTCGGCGCCGATGGCGACGACCCGGGCCGGATAGTCGGCGGAGCGGGCCGCCTCGAGCAGTGCGCGGAGGTTCGAACCGCCGCCGGAGATGAGCACGACGAGTTCCAGCACGGCTTCCAGCCTAACCGAGCCGGGCGAGCTCCCCCGTCCGGGGTGGTTCCGCTCGCCGAGCACGGGCCAATAGGATGCCCGCGAGCCGCGGAGACGCACCCGATCCGCAGACCGCGCGCCGACCCGACTCCCGCCCGAAGGAGGGCCCATGGCGATCACCCTGCGCCGCCGCACCGCACCCGTCACCGTTTCCCGGGTCGACGGCGCCGAGCCCCGTCGCCGGCGTTCCCTCGACCGGATCGTCGGTATCGCCGTCGTCGCCGCGCTCGTCGTCGGCGTCGGCGCCGCCGTCGCCGTCTGGCGGGCCGGCGAAGCGGACGCGGCCCGGCTCGCCGACGTGCAGGAGTTGCGCGGCACCACCCTCCGATCGCAGGCCGAAGCCTGGCTGGCCGCGTGGGAGCCGCTCGCCGCCGCGGGCGGTGCGGACGCCGACGGCGCCGCCTCCAGAACCGAAGAGCACACCAC
>NZ_WSTA01000038.1 GCF_009789225.1 Agromyces seonyuensis
CCTCCGGTCCGCGGCTCCGGCGGCGGTCGCGGGGGCGGCGGGTTCGGCGGCGGCCGCGTCGGCGGGTTCGGCGGCGGCCGCAGGGGCGGCGGGGGCCGTCGTTCGAGCGGGGGGCGGTTCTAGGGGACGAGGGAACGCACGTCCGGTCCGCCGACGCGGATCAGGCGCACGAGCGCAGCAGCAGGCACGACCGAACCGGGGGGCTCCCCCGGACAGCACGACCGGGGCATCCCGGCACAGGAAAGGGAACGGAAATGACCAAGCAGTCGATCTTCGGGCGCATCTCGACGCTCATGAAGGCGAACATCAACGCCCTCATCGACCAGGCCGAGGATCCGGAGAAGATGCTCGACCAGATGGTGCGCGACTTCACGAACTCCATCGCCGACGCCGAGGCCGCCATCGCCGAGACCATCGGCAACCTCCGGCTCCTCGAGGACGACCACGCCGAGGACGTGCGCGTCGCGGCCGAATGGGGCCAGAAGGCGCTCGCCGCGAGCCGCAAGGCCGACGAACTGCGCACCGCGGGCGACACCGCGGGCGCCGACAAGTTCGACAACCTCGCCAAGGTGGCCCTCGGCCGCCAGATCTCGAGCGAGAACGAGGCGCGCACCGCCGAGCCGCAGATCGCCTCGCAGACCCAGATCGTCGAGACGCTCAAGTCCGGCCTGAACGGCATGAAGGACAAGCTCGTCCAGCTGAAAAACAAGCGCTCCGAGCTCATCGCGCGCTCGAAGACCGCTGCCGCGCAGCAGCAGGTGCACGCCGCCGTCAAGTCGATCGACATCCTCGACCCCACGAGCGAGGTCTCGCGCTTCGAGGAGAAGGTGCGCCGCGAAGAGGCCAAGGCCCGCGGTCAGGCCGAGCTCGCCGCGTCTTCGCTCGACGCGCAGTTCAACGAGCTCGACGACCTCGGCGAGCTCACCGAGGTGGACGCCCGCCTCGCGGCGCTGAAGGCCGGCGGCCAGCAGGCCATCGGCGGCTGACGCGCCGAGCCGCTCGACGGGGCGCCCCGGCGAGCGCAGGGGCGCCTTCGTCGTTTCCCGGGGTATTCGCCGAAGATCGGGGGTGCGTCGGCGCCGGCAGGCGCGATACTGAATGGATGCCGGTGACCTTCGTCGTGATCCCCCAGTGGCAGGGTTCGGTGTCGACTCGGGCGATGTCCCACGCGGACGGCGCCCACGCGATCGCGGGCGACCTGCCGAGCCGTGCGACGCGCTTCGTCGACGTGCCGACGGAGGCCGGCGAGTCCCTCGGTTCCGGCGTCAAGCGCTACTCGACGCTCGCCCGGGTCCGCGAACGCATCGCCGCGGCCCTCGCCGAAGCACCGGGTTGGCCGTTCCTCGTGGGCGGCGACTGCGGCGTCTCCGTCTCGGCACTCGAGCACCTGCGGCAGCGCGACGCCGACGACGGGCTCGCGGTGCTCTGGCTCGACGCCCACCCCGATCTCCACTCCCCCGAGTCGAGCCCGTCGGGCGGATTCGGCGGCATGTCGCTGCGCGCGATCCTCGGCGACGGCGCCGAGGGGCTCGCACTGCGCTCGCCCCACGCGCTGGCGCCCTCGCGTCTCGTCATCGGCGGCGCCCGGTCGATCGATCCCGGCGAGCACGACTACGCCGAGGCGCACGGGATCCCGCTCCTGACCGTCGAGGACCTCGCCGACCCGGCAGTTGTCATCGGCGCGCTCGAGGCCGCCGGCGCCCGCTCGGTCTACGTGCACGTCGACCTCGACGTGCTCGACCCGGGCGCGCTGTCGGGCCTCAGCTACCCGCTGCCGTTCGGCGCGAGCGCCGAGACGCTGGCCGCGCTGCTGCGGGCCGTCGCGACGCGCTTCCCGGTCGCCGGTGCGGCCGTCGCGGGCTTCGCCCCGGGCTCGCCCGAGCAGGCGAACGACGACCTGCCGACCATCCTCCGCCTCATCGGCGCCGTCACGGCCGGGGCGAAGACGCACGAGGAGCCGCAGGACGCGGCATCCTGAACGACCCCGGCGCGAGCCGGACGAGGGGGGACATGTCCGAGACCATCGAGACCGACGTGATCGTGCTGGGCGCGGGACCGGTCGGCGAGAACGTCGCCGATCGCACCCGCGCCGCGGGACTCGACACCGTGATCGTCGAGCGGGAGCTCGTCGGCGGCGAATGCTCGTACTGGGCGTGCGTGCCGTCGAAGGTGCTGCTGCGCAGCGCGGCGGCGCTCCGAGATGCGAAGGCGCTGCCGGGCGCGGCCGAGGCGGTCACCGGGGAGCTCGACCCGCAGGCCGTGTTCGCGCGCCGCGACCGGTTCGTCGGCGACTGGGACGACTCGGGCGGCGCCGACTGGCTCGCCTCGATCGACGCGAGGCTGCTGCGCGGCACCGGCCGCTTCGACGGGCCGAAACGCGTGGTCGTCACGGATGACGCCGGCGCGGAGACCCTCGTCGTCGCGCGGCACGCGGTCGTCGTGGCGACCGGCTCGGAGCCCGTCGTGCCGCCGATCCCGGGACTCGCCGAGGTCCGGCCGTGGGGTTCGCGCGAGGCCACCGGCGCCCACGAGGTGCCCGCGCGACTCGCCGTGGTCGGCGGCGGCGTCGTCGCGGTCGAGATGGCGACGGCGTACGCGGGCTTCGGCTCGGAGGTCACGATCATCCAGCGCGGCACCCTGCTGCACGGCTTCGAGGACTTCGCCGGGGAGGCGGTCGCAGCCGGGCTGGAAGCGCTCGGCGCGCGGGTGCTGCTCGGGAAGCAGGTCGCCCGCGCCTCGCGGGACGCCGACGGCACCGTGACGCTCGAACTCGACGACGGCACGCGCGTCGAGGCCGACGAGGTGCTCGTCGCCACCGGCCGGCGCCCGCGCACGGGCGACCTCGGCCTCGAGACCCTCGGCCTCGAACCCGGCGCGAAGCTCGACGTCGACGACTCGCTCGCGGTGCCGACGGCATCCGGCGGCTGGCTCTACGCCGTCGGCGACGTGAACGGCCGCGCCCCGCTGACGCACCAGGGCAAGTACGAGGCGCGCGCCGTCGGCGACGGGATCGCCGCCCGTGTGCGGGGCGACGCGCCGGAACTCGGCCCGTGGGGCGCCGACGCCGCGACCGCCGATCACCGCGCGGTGCCGCAGGTCGTGTTCTCGTCGCCCGAGGTCGCCGCGGTCGGGCTCACCGAGTCGGCCGCCCGGGCCGCCGGGTTCTCGGTGCGCGCCGTCGAGGTGCCGCTCACGAGCGCCCAGGGCGCGCAGATCCACGTCGACGGCGCCGACGGCCGCGCGAAGCTCGTCGTCGACGCCCGGGACGGGCTCGTGCTCGGTGCGACGTTCGTGGGCGACGACGTCGCCGAACTGCTGCACGCGGCGACCGTGGCGATCGTCGGCCAGGTGAGCGTGCGACGGCTCTGGCACGCCGTGCCGGCGTTCCCGAGCGTCAGCGAGGTCTGGCTGCGGCTGCTCGAGGCGCTCGGGCGTGAGAGCGCGCGCGGCGCCGACGGCGGCCTCACGGCGGCCGCGTCGTGACGGGCGGACTGCCGGAACCCTCGGAGCGGCCGACCCGACGCGTGACCATCCGGTTGACCGACTCGGCGATCTCGCGCGCGGGCTACGGCTACGCGACCGCGGTCGGCTTCACGTGGGGCTTCCTGCTCTCCACGGGGCGGGTCGAGCGCCGGCAGGGCCTCTGGGTCTTCACCGGGATGCCGAAGTGGGCGTTCCGACGCGGCGGCACGTGCGTCGGGGGCGTGTACCTCACGGCGACGAACGCGAGCGACCGCGTGCTCGGCCACGAGGCCGTGCACAAATCCCAGTGGCGCAAGTTCGGGATGCTGATGCCCCTGCTGTACGCGAAGGCCGGCCGCGATCCGTTGCGCAATCGCTTCGAGATCGAGGCCGGCCTGGAGGCGGGCGGCTACCTGCCGGCGCGCTCCGCGAGGGCGAAGCGGCCGGCGGGAGCCTGAGGGCTCACTCGGAGGGAACCGCGGCGGCCTCGCTGAGGCTCGCGACGAGGTCGTCGAGGCCCCACGTGAGCGAGAGCGCGGTGGGCGGCGAGACGGCGGCGATGAACTCGGTGCCGACGACCTGCGCGACCGCGCCGTTCTGGACGGCGGGGATGACCGAGGTGTTCGCCGACGTGAGGAAGGCGTCCGCCTCCTCCTGCGTGTCGGAGTAGCTCACGAGGATGTCGGAGTCGAGCTGGTCGACCTGCTCGTAGGAGAGCGTGTAGAAGAAGGTCGACTCGCCGTTGGCGAGCTCCTCGACCGACGGGGCGACCTCGAGGCCGAGGTCGGTCAGGAACTCCACGCGGGGCTCCGTCGAGCGGTAGACGTAGAACGTGCCGGCGACGTCCCAGACCGCGGCGACGGTCTTGCCCTCGAGCTCCGGGTGCGCAGCCGCCTGGTCGGCGAGCTCGCCGTCGAGGTCGGCCAGGACGGTCTCGGCCTCGTCGGACTTGCCGAGGGCCTCGCCGACGATCGAGACGACGTCCTTCCACGGGGTGGCCCACGCCTCGCCGGGGTAGGCGACGGTCGGGGCGATCTCGCTGAGCAGGTCGTACTGCTCCTCGGTGATGCCCGAGTAGGGGGCGAGGATGACGTCGGGGTCGGCCTCGACGATCTCCTCGTAGGGCGGGGTCTCGCCGTCGTCGGTGAGGATGACGGGCGTTTCGGCGCCCTTGTCCTCGAGGTCGGCGGCGACCCACGGCAGCACGCCGTCCTCGTTCGCGCCATAGGCCTGCTGGGCCATCGCGACGGGCACGACGTCGAGGGCGAGGGCGGCCTCGGTGGAGCCCCAGCCCCACGTGACGACGCGCTCGGGCTCGGCGTCGATCGTCGTCTCGCCGAAGGCGTGCTCGATCGTGACGGGGAACGCGGCGGCGGAATCGTCGGCCGCGTCCGAGCCGGACGGGGCGTCGCCGCCGGAGGCGCAGGCGGTGAGGCTGAGAGCCAGGAGGGCGGCCGACGCGAGAGCGGCGGTGCGGATGCGCGAGGACATCGGACTCCGTTCGAAGGGGGAAGCAGGATGCTGCGGCCGGTGCAGCCGCGCGGGCGAATGCCCGAGTGTTGAGCTTAGCCTCACCTAACCGGTAGGGGAAACCGAGCCCGTCCCTTGTCCTCCGCGCCCGGGCAGGACACGCTGGGGTGATGACCTCCGAGTCCGGCCGCCGCATCGGTCTCCGCGTCGCCCTCGTCGTGCTCGTCATCGGCGTGCTGAAGCTCATCGCCCTCTCGGCGCTGCGCGGGCCGCTCCGACGGTGGGGCGCGACGCCGGCCGAGCAGCAGGGCGTGCTTCCGGGCGACGGGCTCATCCCCCTCCCCGGCCTGCAGGCGACGCGCGCGATCGCGATCGCCGCCCCGGCGGAGCTCGTCTGGCCGTGGCTCGTGCAGCTCGGCCAGGGCCGGGCCGGGTTCTACAGCTTCGACGCCCTCGAGAACGCCATCGGGCTCGGCATCCGCTCGGCCGAGGGCATCGTGCCGGACTGGCAGTCCCTCGCGGTCGGCGACGAGGTGCGCCTCGCCGAGGGGGTCGGACTGCGCGTCGCGCACCTCGATCCACCTCGCGCACTGGTGCTGCACGGCGACGGCCTGGCCGCGCCCGAGCACGCGCCGCCCGGGCCGCCCTTCGCGTTCACCTGGGCCTTCGTCGTCGAACCCGACGGGGTCCGCTCACGCCTCGTGGTGCGCGAGCGCTACGAGTGGGATCGGCCCGCCGTCGGCGGCGTCATCGAGCTCGTCGAGTGGCTCTCGACCGTCATGACGATCAAGATGCTGCACGGGATCCGGGATCGCGCGGAGCGGGAACCTCGCCCGGCGCCGGATCCTGCGAGTGGAAGCGGCCGATCGGCACGACCATCGGCGAGCCCGACACCGGATCCGGCACCACCTGCGACGGCAGGCTGAAGGCCCGCTCGACGAGGTCGGCGGTGAGCACCTCCGCCGGCGCGCCCTCGGCGACGATGCGCCCGCCGTTCATGACGACGAGCCGGTCCGCGTAGCGCGCGGCGAGGTTGAGGTCGTGCAGCACCATCACGACGGTCGTGCCGCGCGTGCGATTGAGCTCGGTGAGCAGATCGAGCACCTCGAGCTGGTGGGTGACGTCGAGGAAGGTCGTCGGTTCGTCGAGCAGCACGATGTCGGCCTGCTGGGCGAGCACCATGGCGATCCACACCCGCTGGCGCTGGCCGCCCGAGAGCTCCTCGACGAGCCGGTCGGCGATGCCGAGCGTGGACGTCGCCGACAGCGCCTCCGCCACGATCGCATCGTCGCCGGCGGAGCGCGAGCGGAACCAGCCCTGGTGCGGGTGGCGTCCACGGGCGACGAGGTCCCACACGCGGATGCCGTCGGGCGCGATGGGCTGCTGCGGGAGCACGGCGAGCGTGCGGGCGAGCTCGCGCGGCGGGATGCGGCCGAGGTCGCGGCCGTCGAGCGAGACGGTGCCGCCGTCGGGCGACGTCAGGCGCGCGAGCCCCTTGAGGAGCGTGGACTTGCCGCAGGCGTTCGGACCGACCACGACGCTCACCCGGCCGTCGGGCACGACGAGGTCGAGCTCCTGGATGATGCGACGTCCGTCGTAGCCGAGGGCGAGCCCGTCGGCGCGCAGTTCGTGGGCGGCCGCGCGGGGCGGCTCGGCGGCGATCGGGGATGCGTGGGCGGTCATCGCTCGACTCCCTTCCGGTTCGAGGCGGCGGTGCCGGCAGCGGAACCCGCACGAGGGACCACGGTCATCCGTCGACCCCCTTGCGGTTCGAGGCGGCGATCAGCCAGAGGAGGTACGGGGCGCCGATGAGCCCGGTGACGATGCCCGCGGGCACGCCGTCGGGCAGCAGCTTCGAGCCGACGAGGTCGGCGACGACCACGAGGGTCGCCCCGACGGCGGTCGCGGCGACGAGGGCCGCCCCGCCGTTGCGCACGAGGCGTCGGGCGATGGGCGCCGACATGAGGGCGACGAACGCGAGCGGGCCGGCGAGGGAGACGGCGCTCGCGACGAGCAGCACGGCGAGCCCGAGCACGATCGCACGGTCGCGGCCGGCGCGCACCCCGAGGCCGCGGGCGCTCTCGTCGCCGAGGGCGAGCACCGGCAGGCGGGGCGAGATCGCGATGACGCCGACCAGGGCGATGCCCACGAGGATGCCCGTGCGCTCGAGGTCGTCCTGGCTGGCGTTGCCGACGCCCCCGACGGTCCAGACGAGCGCATCGCTCACCGTGCGGACGTCGGCCCGGGTGATCATCCACCCGATGAGCCCCTGCATGAGCACGCCGAGTCCGACGCCGACGAGCACGAAGCGGTAGCCCTGCAGGCCGCCCCGCCATGCGAGCGCCCAGCTCAGCAGGGCGACGAGCAGCGCGCCGGCGAACGCCGCGGCGCTCACCCAGCCGGCGTCGACCTTGAAGACGAGGAGGGCCAGGACGGCACCGAACGCAGCGCCGCCGGAGACGCCGAGCAGGTCCGGGCTCGCGAGCGGGTTGCGGAGCGTGGTCTGGAAGAGGGCGCCGGAGAGGCCGAGCGCGCCGCCGGCGAGGATCGCGGCGAGGATGCGCGGCAGCCGCAGGCGCTGGACGATGAAGACGTCGCCGGCGTCGCCGAAGCCGAACGCGGCAGCGAGCACCTTGCCGGGGCTGAGGTCGGAGGCGCCCGCGAGGAGGGAGCCGGCGGCGGCGACGAGCAGCACGAGTACGCAGGCCGCGACGACGATCGCGGTGCGCCGGGCGCGGCCCCGCCGGGCGCGGCCGACGATCTCGGCGCCCGAGCGGGCATCCGATCGTTCGAGGACGGCGGCGCTCATGCGCTCGCCCCCTTCGTGCGGCGCACGATGGCGATGAGCACCGGCGCCCCGATGATCGCGGCGACGATGCCCGCCTCGAGTTCGGCCGGAGCGACGACGACGCGGCCGATGACGTCGGCGGCCAGGAGCAGCACGGGGCCGAAGATCGCGGAGAGCGCGAGCACCCAGCGGGCGTCGCCGCCGGCGAGCGGCCGGGCGACGTGCGGGACGACGAGGCCGACGAGCGCGATCGGCCCGACGAGCGAGGTCGCCGTGCCGGCGAGGACGATGACGGCGGCGGCGGCGAGGACGCGCGTCGTGCCGACGCGCACGCCGAGGCTGCGCGCGACGTCGTCGCCGAGCGCGAGCAGGTTGAGGCGCCGGCCGAGGAGGGCCGCGAGCACGAGGCCGATGAGGAGGAACGGCCAGAGCTGCGCCGCCATGCCGAGGTCGCGGCCGGACAGCGAGCCGACCGACCACGAGCGGTAGGCCGAGATGGTCGTGTCCTGGCCGATGAGCATGAGGGTCGTGAGCGGCGTGAGGAACGCGGTGACGGCCGCACCGGTGAGCGCGAGCTTGACGGGCGTCGAGCCGTCTCGGCCGGACGAGCCCACGGCGAAGACGACGAACGCCGCGAGCGCCGCGCCGCCGAACGCGAACCAGACGAAGCCGGCGGGATCGCGCACGCCGAGGAAGGTGATCGCCGCGACGACGGCGACGGCGGCGCCGGCGTTGATGCCGAGGATGCCCGGGTCGGCGATCGGGTTGCGGGTGACGGCCTGCAGCACCGCGCCCGTGATGCCGAGCGCTGCGCCGGCCATGAGCCCGAGCACGAGCCGCGGCAGTCGGAGGTCGAGCACGATGTGGCTCGCGGTGCCGCCGTCGGGCGAGGTCAGCGCGCCCCAGACCTCGGCGAGCGAGAGCGAGCGGGTGCCGATCGCGAGGCTCGCGAACGCGACGAGCGCGAGCACGAGGATGCCGCCGGCGAACGCTCCCGCGAGCACGAGCCGGCGATGCCGGGCGCTCGCGACCGGATGGCGCGACACGTCGGGGCCGGTCGCGTCCGCGACCTGCTCGTCGTGCGCGGCGACGGCCTCGGCCCTGCCGCGCGCGCTCACGAGAGTTCGGCGCGGCCCGCCCGCCAGTACCCCATGAAGGCGACGGAGCGGCGGTCGATGCCGAGGCCCTGCACGAGGTGGCGGCGGAGGCCGGTGATGACGCTCGCCTCGCCGGCGAGCCAGGCGTAGAGCTCGCCGTCGGCGGCACGGCCGGCGGGCACGTCCCAGAGCAGGGCGTCGCCGGGTCCGACGCCGTCGGCGCCGATCGAGTCGAGCACGGCGATCGTGTCGGTGTCGAGGGTGACGGTGCCGGCCGGGCGGTCGGACTCCAGCCAGGCGCGGGCGGCCGCGTCGAGGCGGGCGCCGTGCGGGGCGTTCTCGCGGGCCAGGAAGGCGACCTCGACGCCGGCGGGTGCGACGAGGTCGAGGACGTCGGACGCGTGGGGCACCTCGATGAAGGCCGCACCGGTGAGGTGGGCCGGGAGGCGCTCGAGGATCGCGGCGATCGCGGGGGCGGCCGTCTCGTCGCCGCAGAGCAGCACGCGCGAGACCGTGCCGGGCCGCCAGTCGATGCCGACGTGGTGGTCGGGCGAACGGCCGTCGGGCCCGACGAGCACGACCTCGTCGCCCACCCGCACGCGGCCGGCCCAGCGGGAGGCCGGGCCCTCGTCGCCGTGGCGCACGAAGTCGACGTCGACCTCGGACGACTCGGGTCGCACCGCGCGCACCGTGTAGGTGCGGAACGGGTTGCGGTCGGCCGGGTCGAGCTCGCGCCACTGCCGGTACCAGTCCTCGCCGCGCGGGAAGTTCGCGAACTCGGCGCCGGGCTCGGCGCCCGGCTGCGGGAGCACGACCTTGATGCGCTGGTCGAAGCCCGCGGTGCCGAAGTGCTCGAGCTCGGCGCCGGTGAAGGTCACCCGGACGAAGCTCGGGCTGAGGCCGTTCACCCGGCTGACGCGCGCCTCGAAGGCCGCATACGCGGGACGGACGGGGGCGGCGGTCGCGAGTGAGGTAAGCATTGCCTCACCACACTAACCCCGCACCCCCGGGTTGTGCGAACCCTCGGAGCCGACTACCAGACCGGCGGATGCTTCGCGGTGCGCTTCGCCGACCGCTCGAGCTGCGCGGCGAGCGCGAAGAGCGTTCCCTCGCCGCCGGGGCGGCCGATGAGCTGCACCCCGAGCGGCAGCCCGGCCGCCGTCTCCGCGACGGGCACCGTGATGGCGGGCAGTCCGGCGACGTTGACGAACGACGTGTACGGCGTGAACCGGCACTGCTGGGCGAAGTTCTCGGGGCCGTCGTCGGACCAGGAGCCGACGGCGGGCGGCAGGGTCGCGAGCGCAGGGGTGAGCACGGCGTCGTACGCCGCGAACCGGGCGATCGTGCGGCGCTCGTAGGCGGCGAACCACGACAGGGCTTCGGCGAGCGCCCGGGCCGGCATCGCCCGACCCTCGGCGAGGAGCCACCGGGTGAGCGGTTCGAGTGCGGCGACGCCGTCCCCCTCGACGGGGATCGCCGAGGCGGTGCCCTGCCAGACCCGGCTGAACATCGCGGGGTAGTCGGGCTCGTCGACGTCGGGCACGTCCTCGAGGCCGTGGCCGATCCAGTCGAACGCCTCGATCGCGACGTCGAGCGCGCGTCGCTGGTCGGGGTGCAGGTCGATCTCGACGGCGCTCTTCCACGGCGAATCCGTCGAGACGCCGAGCTGGAAGCGGCCCTGACCGCGCAGCGCCTCGCCGAGGAACGGCCCCTCCTCCCCCGCGGCGCGCAGCGCCCAGTGGGCCTCGGCCGGGTAGCCGACGGGGGCGATCATCCCGTCGAGGAGGAGTGCGGCGTCCGCGACCGTGCGCGCGAGGGCGCCCGCGACGGCGAGTCCGCCCGGCCCGGCCTGCCCGGAACCGCCCGGCACCCGGCCGCGCGACGGCTTGATGCCGACGAGCCCGCACGAGGCCGCCGGGATGCGGATCGACCCGCCGCCGTCCGAGCCGGGGGCGAAGGGCAGCAGTCCGGCGGCGACGGCGGCCGCGGCACCGCCCGAGGACCCGCCCGCGCCGAGCGCGAGGTCCCACGGGTTGCGTGCGGGCGGCCCGACGAGCGTCTCGGTATAGGCCGGCATCCCGAACTCGGGCGCAGCGCTCTTGCCCAGGCTCACGGCGCCGGCGCGATCGAGGTCGACCACGAGGTCGTCGGAGGTCTCGGGGACGTACCCGGCGAACGCGCGCGAGCCGAACGCCGTCGGCACGCCCGCACGCTGCTCGAGGTCCTTGTCGGCGAGCGGCATCCCCCACAGCGGGCGGGCCCGCGGTACCTCGCGTTCGACGAACGCCGCACGCTCGAGGGCGAGTTCCGGCGTCACGGTCGCGAAGGCGCCGACCCGCGCTCCGCCCGCCTCGATGCGATCGAGGTAGTGCCGGGCGGCCTCGACGGGCGAGACCTCGCCGCGCTGCAGCGCCTGGTGCAGCGCTAGCGCGGTGAGCTCGTGGAGCTCGCTCACTTCAGGGTCTTCTGCAACGAGACCGTGCCGAGCCAGCGGCCGAACTTGTAGCCGACGCGGCCCATGCGGCCGACCTCGACGAAGCCGAGCTTCTTGTGCAGCGCGATCGAGGCATCCGCGCCCTGATCGGCGATGACGGCGATCATCTCGCGGAGGCCCGCGGCCTTGGAGCGTTCGACGAGCTCGGTGAGGAGCGCCCGACCGAGGCCCTTGCCGCCGGCCGCCGGGCCGAGGTAGATCGAGTTCTCGACGGTGAAGCGCGCCGCGCGCTTCGGGATCCACGCCGCGACGAGGGCGTAGCCGAGGATCTGGCCCGTCGGCGATTCGGCGACGATGAACGGGTAGCCGGCCTCGGCCAGGCGATCGAACTTCGCCTTCCACTCCTTCAGCGTCATCGCGTCCTCGTCGAACGTGACGGTCGAGTTGGCGACGTAGTAGTTGTAGATCTCGCGGACATGCGGCAGGTCGGCTCGCTCGGCGGTGCGGATCGCGTACTCGAACGGCGCCTCGCGCGGCTCGGCCTTGCGCAGATGGGGCGGCGGCACCCGACGGGTCTCGTATTCCTCTTCCAGCACCCGCCTAGGCTACGCGCCAATCCACGGGCGCGCCCCCCTGCGCCTCGAGCAGGGCGTTCGCCCGCGAGAAGGGTCGGGAGCCGAAGAATCCGCGCGACGCCGACAGCGGCGAGGGATGCGCCGACTCGATCGTCGGCGTCGAAGCGAGCATCGGCTTCAGCCCCGCAGCGTCCCGACCCCAGAGGATCGCGACGAGAGGCGTACCGCGGGCGACGAGCACGCGGATGGCGTGGTCGGTGACCGCTTCCCAGCCCTTGCCGCGGTGCGACGCGGGCGTGCCGGGCGCGACGGTGAGCACGCGGTTGAGCAGCATGACGCCGTGCTCCGACCACGAATCCAGGTCGCCGTGGGGCGCGGGCTCGATGCCGAGGTCGGCGTGCAGCTCCCGATAGATGTTGCCGAGGCTGCGGGGCACCGGCCGCACGTCGCGCTCGACGGCGAACGACAGCCCGATCGGATGCCCGGGCGTCGGATACGGGTCCTGCCCGACGATGAGCACCCGGACGTCGGCGAAGGGCGCGCGGAACGCCCGCAGCACGTCGTGGCCGGCGGGCAAGTAGCCGCGCCCCGCTGCCTCCTCGGCCTGCAGGAAGGCGCCCATCGCGGTGATGCGGTCGGCGACCGGCTCGAAGGCGCGCGCCCAGCCGGCATCCATGCGCCCCTGCTCGACCAGGGCCGGCAGCGGCGAGCTCATGCGCCGATCGTCGAGACGAGCACGCCGTCGTCGGCCTGTAGCACGCGCCAGACGCTGCCCGAGCCGACGACCCGCAGCCCGCCCTCGCCGACGACGAGCGCCGTGCGCTCGTCGATGCCGAGGGCGCTGTCGATGAGCCCGGCTTCGACGGCCGCGACGAGGCGCGACAGGTTGCCGCGCTGGGCGACGTGCGCGTCGACCGCGACGTCGATGAGCCCGAGCCCGGCCTCGACGGCGAACTCGACGCCCGGCCCCGACGGGTCCTCGGGCGAGACCACGACCCCGTCGATGCGCGATCCGCCGCCGAGCGCCCCCTCGCCGGCGATCATCGCCCCGGCCGACACGCCGAGGTAGGGCGTGCCGCCCGCGACCCGACGCCGGATCTCCCCGAAGAGCGGCTCGACGCCGGCCCGCACCTCCTCGACGATGCCGCCGCCCACGACGACGGCGTCGACGTCGGCGATCGCCGTCGGATCGAGCGGGATGCCGCCCGCGACGGCCGTCACGTGCGGCTCGAACTCGCCGGCGGCGGCGAGGACCGCGACGAGCGCCTCGGACGGCGCCGTCCCGCCCGGGTGCACCGAGAGCACGGCGATGCGGGGCGTCGCCCGGCCGGCAGCGCGGCCGCGAGCCGCCGCCTCGGCGAGGAACGGCGCGTACAGCGGCGCGTCGGCGATTCCGAGCGCGCCGCCGCCGACGAGGTGGATACTCATGCGCCGACCCGCACCGGGGGCAGCGCCGACCACGGGAAGACGATCCAGTCGTCGGTCTCGCGCCACGAGAAGTCGGGGCGGAGCACGGTGCGGGACTTCGTGTACAGGGTCAGGCTCTTCGTCTCCGCGTCGGCCTCGGCGAGGATGCCGACGACCTTCTCGAGGGTGCGGCCGGAGTCGGAGACGTCGTCGACGAGGAGGACCTTCTTGCCGGCGAGGGCGGGGGCGTCGAGGGCCGGCGGGAGCAGCACGGGCTCGGGCAGCGTCTCCTCGATGTCGGTGTAGAACTCGACGTTGATCGAGCCGCAGCTCTTCGTGCCGAGCGCGTAGGAGATCGCGCCGGCGATCAGCAGGCCGCCGCGGGCGATCGCGATCACGATGTCGGGACGGAAGCCGCTCGCCAGGACGTCGGCGGCGAGTTCACGGGCCGCACCGCCGAACTCGTCCCACGTGAGGATCTCCTTGCGGATCTCGGGCTGGTCGGCTGCCGCGTCGTTGGCGTCGAAACTCATCCGTCCAGGCTACCCGGCCGGTCCGCCGCGGAACGACTGCTTCCGGCGTCGAAGCTCGGCGGATCGGCGAGCACGCCCGGCTCGGCGCCTTCCGCGGCGGCCCGCGCCTCTTCCGGCGTCTCGGCGACACGATGCCGCACATGGTCGTTGAGCGCGGACACGATCGTCGCGCTCGCCGTGCCGATGATGCCGACGCCGCCGATCATGAGGAGCACGGCGAGCATGCGGCCGATCCCGGTCACGGGCACGTAGTCGCCGTAGCCGACGGTCGCGATCGTGAC
The DNA here is from genome assembly GCF_009789225.1 of Agromyces seonyuensis. Classification (GTDB taxonomy): domain Bacteria; phylum Actinomycetota; class Actinomycetes; order Actinomycetales; family Microbacteriaceae; genus Agromyces; species Agromyces seonyuensis. The sequence continues at coordinate 14,048 of NZ_WSTA01000038.1, forward strand.
GCAGGCCCACCACACCGCCTCGCCGAGCGTCACGATCGTCGCCCCGGGCGCGTACCGCTCGACCTCGAGCACGGCCAGCGCGATGGAGTACACGAACAACAGGACGAAGACGACCCCGACGAGGATGACGCGGCGGCGCAGTTTCAAGCCCGTGTGCCCCCGCAGCGCCGGAATGCGGTTGAGCTCCTTGACGAGCCGGAACGGCCGGAAGACCGGCACGAGTACGGACAGCAGATCGACCCAGTTGTGCCGCGCCCAGCTCCAGCGCTGCGGGGCGATCGCGAGCCGCACGAGGTAGTCGACCGCGAAGACGACCCAGATGACGAGCAGGCCGATCGCGCAGAACCGCTGCAAGCCGTCGGGCAGCGACGTGTCGCCGATCACCCGGACGCTGTACAGCAGGAGGAAGACGAGCGAGGCGACGACGAACACCCACGCCGTCGAGTCCTCCCAGACCTCCAGCGCTCGCGTGCGCCGCGACGAGTCATCCTGCACGACCCCACCCCCGCGCCCAGTCTGGCCGGGGCGGTGGGATGACGGAAGACGCCCCGCCGGTCAGAACCCCTTGGGGCGCAGTTCCCCCTCGGCGACGCGGTACGGCGCGGCCTGCGCGACGGGCTTCACGACGATGAGGTCGAGGTCGACGTGGCGCGGCTTGCCGATCGCATCGGCGATGACGCCGGCGATGTCCTCCGCGACGAGCGGATCGGGCACCTTCGAGTAGACGGCGGCCGCGCGCTCGGCGTCGCCGCGGAAGCGGTTGAGCGAGAACTCCTCGGTGAAGACCATGCCCGGGGCGATCTCGATGACGCGGATGGGCTCGCCGTTCAGTTCGAGGCGCAGCACCTCGGTGAGGGCGCGCTCGGCGAACTTCGCCGCGTTGTAGCCGCCGCCGCCGACGTACGCGGTGTGCGCGGCGATCGAGGTGATGTTGACGATGTCGGCGGCCCGGCGCTCGCCCGAGGCTCCGCGGCGCAGCAGCGGCAGCAGCGCGCTCGTGACGCGCTTGGTGCCGAGCACGTTGATCTCGAACATCCAGCGCCAGTCCTCGACGCTCGACTCCTCGACCGATTCGAGGCCCTTGGCGCCGCCGGCGTTGTTGACGAGGGCGTGGATGCCGCCCTCGAGGCCGTCCAGGAAGGCGGCGAGCGCGGCGACGTCCTCGTCGCTGGTGACGTCGGCCGTGAAGGGCACGATCGCTGCCGACTCGGCAGCGAGGGCCTCGAGCTTGTCGGTGCGCCGGGCGACCGCGACGACCTCCCAGCCCGCCGCGACGAGCGCGCGCGCCGTGGCCGCACCGATCCCCGAACTGGCTCCCGTCACGACCGCGCGCTGCATGCTCATGGCATCCATTCCACCACGCGCGGGGGCGCCCGCTCGACGCGGACCCGGCCGCCCGCCGACGCGCCCGGAGCGCCCTCGCGCCTGGCGACTCCCGACGGCCCGGCGGCATGATGAAGGGATGCATGCGACGCGGACTGCACTGCCGGCGACGAAGCGGCGGGTGCCGATGTGGGACAACGCGCGCTGGGTCGCGATCGCCCTCGTCGTCGTCGGCCACGGCATCCTGCCGCTCATCTCGGTGAGCGACGCGGCCTACTCGGTCTACCTGTTCATCTACTCGTTCCACGTCGCCGTGTTCGTGACCGTCTCGGGGTACTTCGCGAAGTCGGGGCCGCTCACCGGGCGCACGATGCGGGGGCTCCTGACCGACATCGTCTTCCCGTACGTGATCTTCGAGACGATCTGGACGGTCGTGAAGTGGCTCGTCACCGGGCACTTCTCGTACGACCTCGCGACGCCGTCGTGGACGCTCTGGTTCCTCATCGCGCTCGCCGTCTGGCGCGTCGCGCTGCCGTTCCTCGTGCTGCTCCGGTACCCGCTGCTCATCTCGATCGCGCTCTCGATCGCGGCGGGCTACAGCGAGGCGGTCGACTCGACGCTCTCGCTGACGCGCATCTTCGGGATGCTCCCCTTCTTCGTCTTCGGCTGGTCGATCCGCCAGCAGCAGCTCACAGGCCGCTGGCTCGCACTGCCCACGCGCGTCGCCTGGCGGTGGCGGGCCGGGGCCATCGCGCTCTTCGCCGCGGTGCTCGCCGTCATGCCGCTCGGCATCGACCTCTGGCGCGACCTCAAACTGCGCCGCTTCCTGCTCTACGACGAGGGCTTCGACGACCTCGGCTTCGACGAGCCGTGGTCGGGGCTCGTGCGGCTCGTGCTGCTCCTCGTGGCGATGGTGCTCGCGCTCGGCTTCCTCACACTCATGCCGCGCGTGACGACGCCGTTCACCAGGTTCGGCTCGGCGACGATGTACGTCTACCTGCTGCACCCGTTCTTCCTCTACCCGTTCCGCGAGTCGGGCATCCTCGAGGGCCCTCAGCCGAGGTGGGTGCTGCCCGCGATGGTGCTCGGATGCCTCCTGCTCGCGGTCGTGCTCTCGACGACGACGGTGCGCCGGCTCTTCCGGCCCCTCGTCGAGCCGAAGTGGCCGTGGGCGTTCCGCCCCACCCCCGAGACGCCGACCGGCACGATCGTGCTGCCCGTGGACCCGCCGCCCGCGCCGCCGAGGCGCGACTGAGCGATCGGGCCTACGCCACCGCGCCACCGCCCGCGAGGACGCCCACGACCACGAGCACGCCGAACGAGAGCAGCAGGAGCCCGCAGACCCCGTCGAGCACCGCCCGTGCGGTCGGACGGAGGAGCGAGCGCCGCGCCCACCCGGAGAGCACGGCGACGAGCGACAACCAGACGACGCCCATCGCGGCGTGGATCCCGCCGAGCAGGAGCCCCGTCCAGACGCCGACCCCGCTTCCGACGAAGAGCCCCGGCATGACCGAGAGGTAGAACACTCCGATCTTCGGATTGAGGAGGTTCGCGAGCAGGCCGGCGCCGAACGTGCGCGGGAGCGACCGGGTCGGCGCGAGGCCGAGGCCGATCCCCGCGTCGTGCCTGCCGCGCCACGACCGGCGCGCGGAGACGAGCGCGCCCCACGCGAGATATCCGAGGTAGATCCCTCCGGCGACGGCGACGACGTCGTAGGCGACGGGGAACCGGACGAGCAGCAACGCCACCCCCAGACCGGCGAGCGCGCCCCACACGACCACTCCGCACACGATCCCGAGCGCCGCGACCACGCCGGCCCGCCACGCGTCCTGGAGGCTCGACCGGATCACGAACACGGTGTCGCTTCCAGGTGCGAGGGTCATCGCGAGCGCGAGCCAGGCGAACGCGATGATCGCTGCGGTGTCGTCGGGGGTCGTCATGCCGACAGCATGGAGGCCGAACTCGTCCGGACGGATCGCACGCGGCGCCAGATTCCAGCGACTTCATGCCAACGCGCTCACGCGCGGCAACGACGTTTCCGGGGTGTGACGGCGTGTTTCGCGCGGCGTTGCCGTGCCGCGCGCCCGAACGTACCGTGACTGCCACGACGCGACGCGAGGTGCGCCGCCCCCGTCACTTCCGAGGAGATCCACATGAGCGAGCACGCCGCCGACTGGCGCTTCGAGACCAAGCAGGTGCATTCCGGGGCCGCCCCCGACCCCGTCACCAAGGCGCGCGCCACGCCGATCTACCAGACCACGTCGTACGTCTTCGACTCCGCCGACCACGCCCAGAGCCTCTTCGCGCTCGCCGAGTTCGGCAACATCTACACGCGCATCCAGAACCCGACCCAGGCGGTCGTCGAGGAGCGCGTCGCCGCGCTCGAGGGCGGCACCGGCGCGCTGCTCGTCGCGAGCGGACAGGCCGCCGAGGCGTTCGCGGTGCTGAACATCGCCAAGGCCGGCGACCACATCGTCTCCTCGTCCTCCATCTACGGCGGCACGTACAACCTCTTCAAGTACACGCTCGGCAAGCTCGGCATCGAGACGACGTTCGTCGAGGACCAGGACGACGCCGACGAGTGGCGCCGAGCGGTCCGCCCGAACACGAAGCTCTTCTTCGCCGAGACGATCGGCAACCCGAAGATCAACGTCCTCGACATCGGGCTCGTCTCCGATATCGCGCACGATGCAGGCATCCCGCTCATCGTCGACAACACCATCGCCACGCCCTACCTCATCCGTCCGTTCGAGCACGGCGCCGACATCGTGGTGCACTCGGCGACGAAGTTCCTCGGCGGTCACGGCACGACCATCGGCGGCGTCATCGTCGACGGCGGCCACTTCCCGTGGAGCGAGCACGTCGACAAGTTCCCCGACCTGACCGAGCCCGACCCCTCGTACCACGGGGCGAGCTACACGACCGCGGTCGGCGACGGCCTCGCCTACGTCATCAAGGCGCGCGTGCAGCTGCTGCGCGACCTCGGCGCCGCGATCTCGCCGAACTCGGCCTGGCTGCTGCTGCAGGGCATCGAGACCCTCTCCCTCCGCGTCGAGCGCCACGTGCAGAACGCCCAGCTCATCGCCGAGTGGCTCGACGACCACCCCGAGGTGTCGTCGGTCAACTACTCCGGCCTACCCTCGAGCCCCTGGTACGCGGCCGCCAACACGTACGCTCCGAAGGGCGTCGGCGCCGTGCTCTCCTTCGAACTCAAGGGCGGCGTCGACGCGGGCCGCGCCCTCGTCGACGAGCTGCAGCTCTTCAGCCACCTCGCCAACATCGGCGACGTGCGCTCGCTCGTCATCCACCCGGCGTCGACCACGCACTCGCAGCTCACCCCCGAGCAGCAGCTCACGACGGGCGTCACGCCCGGCCTCGTGCGCCTCTCGGTCGGCATCGAGAACGTCGAGGACCTGAAGGCCGACCTCGAGGCGGGCCTCGCCGCCGCCAAGCGCGTCACCCAGTCGCAGCTCACGTCGTAACGCGGCAGTCCGCGTCCCGCCGGCCGCGGTCCCCGATCCCGGGGGCCGCGGCCGTCGTCGTCGATGCCGGCCGCCCTCCGGGCGGCCGTCGGGCGGCCGTCGGGCGGCCGTCGAGCGGCCGTCGGAGGATCGACGGGGATCGCCCCGGGGTCGACGGACCGGGATGCGTAACACTTCCCGCGAGCCCCCGCCGGACGGCGAGAATCGACCCATGGATTGGCAGCGGGACTCGTCGGCGGCGTCCACGTCGGCGGCGCGCGTCCCCGTGACGGGCGCGTGGCGCGAGGGCGACCCGGTCGCCGACCGCCGCTTCGTCGACCTGGGGTCGCTGCGGCTCGAGTCCGGCCGCGAGCTGCCGCGCGTCCGCGTCGCCTACGAGACCTGGGGCGAGCCGAACGCGGCGCGCGACAACGCCGTGCTCGTGCTGCACGCCCTCACGGGCGACGCCCACGTCGTCGGGGCCGCCGGCCCCGGCCAGCCGACGGCCGGCTGGTGGCCCGAGCTCGTCGGTCCCGGACTCGCGATCGACACCGACCGCTGGTGGGTCATCGCCCCCAACGTCCTGGGCGGCTGCCAGGGCACCACCGGCCCGGCCTCGGTCGCCCCCGACGGCGCGGAATGGGGCTCGCGATTCCCGCGGCTCACGATCCGCGACCAGGTCGCCGCGCAGGCGGGGCTCGCCGACGCCCTCGGCATCGAGCGGTTCGCCGCCGTCGTGGGCGGCTCGATGGGCGGCATGCACGCGCTCGAGTGGGGCGTCGGGATGCCGGAGCGCGTCGCGCGCGTCGGCGTGCTCGCCGCTCCGCCGGCGACGAGCCCCGACCAGCTCGCCCGCAACTCCCTGCAGCTCGAGGCCGTCCGCCTCGACCCGCGCTTCGCCGACGGCGACTACTACGACGCCGAGAGCGGACCGTGGCGCGGCCTCGCCCTCGCGCGCCGCATGGCGATGCTCGAGTACCGATCCGGCACGGAGCTCGACGAGCGCTTCGGCCGCGAGTGGCAGTCGGCGCTCGACCCGCACACCGCGGGTGGACGCTACGCCGTCGAGTCCTACCTCGACTTCCACGGCAACCGCTTCACACGGCGCTTCGACGCCAACAGCTACCTCGTCCTCACGGAGGCGATGAACTCGCACGACGTCGCGCGCGGTCGGGGCGCCCTCGCCGAAGCCGTCGCCCGGGTGCGCGCGACGACCCTCGTGCTCGGCATCACGAGCGACCGCTACTTCCCGCTCGAGGGCCAGCGCCGCCTCGCCGCCGCGCTGCCGAACGGCCTCGACGGTCACGAGCCGACGATCGTCGACTCGCCGTTCGGGCACGACGCGTTCCTGCTCGACGTGGAGGCCGTCGGGGCTGCCGTCACGCGACTGCTCGCCGCGTGAACCCGTCTCCGCCCGCCGCGACCGGCCGGCACCGGCAGTCCGGGTCCGGGCCGGTTGCCTCAGGCTCGGGTAGGGTGACCCCCGTGCGAGGAGGCGGAGCCGAGCGCGGCGGGCCGGAGCGCCGCCGCTCCAAACGGATCTTGAAGGAGCGCGACCGGCTCCTGCGGCGACTGACCGCGGTTTCGGCGACCTCGGGCGCCGTGCTGGCCGCCGGCGCGGTCGCCGTGCCCGGCGCGATGCCGCTCGAGGTCTCGATCCTCGTCGTCGTGCTCGCCGCGTTCACCGCGATCTACTCGTGGTGGTTCGCGCTGCGCGGCGGCTCGCCCGCGCCGATCGTCGTGGGTGCGGTCGCAGGCCTCCTCGTCGCCGGCTTCGGCGGCCTCATGGGCGGGGTCCCCGCCGCGAGCGAGACCGCGGCCTCGGGCTTCTCCGCGCTCGCCGCCGCATCCGTCGCGATCCCCCTGGCCGCCCTCGGGTCCTACGTCCCGACCGTGGTGCTGTGCGTCGTGACGATCGCCGCCGCCGCGGTGCCGGGCTACTTCGGAGCGGACGTCGGCTGGCTGGTGCTCATGACGCTCATGGGTTGGGGCGCGCAGGCCGCCCTCGGCCGCGTCATCGAGCTCGCCGGGCAACGGGCGAGCCGGCGCATCGGCGAGATCGCGCGCGCCCACCAGACGGAGCGCGCCGCGAGCGAGCGCGAGGCGCAGCGCCGCCAGGACGCCCGAGTGCTCCACGACACCGTGCTCGCGACCCTCAGCCTCCTCGCCCACTCGGGCATCGGCGTCGGCGTCGACGCGCTGCGTCAGCAGGCCGGCGAGGACGCCCGGCTGCTCGCCCAGCTACGCAAGGGCCAGCCGCTCGAGGGAAACGCCTCGCTCGCGTTCTACTCGCCGCAGGCCCAGGACCCCGAGCGGGTCATCGGCGCGACCTTCGAGGTCGTGCGGCAGCGCTTCGTGAAACTCGGCCTCGAGGTGAACTGGCACGGCGCCGGCCGGCTGGTGCTCCCGCGCGAGACCCTCGACGCCCTGATCGGCGCCCTCCACGAGTGCCTCGAGAACGTGCGGCGTCACTCGGGCGCCGAGGTCGCCGACGTCACCGTCACCGAGGACGACCTCATGGTGCGCACCATGGTCACCGATGCCGGGGTCGGCTTCGACGCCGCCGGCGTCGACCCGGCCCGGCTCGGCTTCGCGGAGTCCGTCGTCGGGCGCCTCGTCGCCGTCGGCGGCCGGGCGCGCGTGTTCTCCTCGCCGGGTTCCGGCACGACGGTGATGCTGGAGGTGCCGAAGCCGTGAACGACACCGGTCCCGTCCGCTTCTCGGGCAGCCTCGAGCGTCCCGTCACGCGCGAGCACGCCCTCCGGGAGGCCCTGCCCGGCCGCAGCGGCCGCCAGCTCGTGTTCGGGGTGCTCCTCATCGCATTGCTCGTCGCCGCCGGGTGGTTCATCCACTTCCTCGCGCTTCGCGACAACATCCCGGCCACCCGCCATGCGTGGTGGCCGTGGATCGCCCTCGCGATCGCCGTGGTGCTCTCGATCGGCCTGATCGTCGCGGCGAACGGGCAACCGTCGCGCCCCATGCTCGCGCTCGTGTGCCTGTTCGCGTGCGGCGTGTCGGCTCTCGAGCTCGTGACGACGGCGGGGCTGCTCGACGCGGGCGTCACGCTGACGGCGACGGGCGCGGTCGGCATGCTCCTCGCCGTCGTCGCCGTCCTCGGCGATCCGAGATTTGCCGGCAGCACCGGCGTGCTCATCGGGGCGTTCGCGCTGAGCCAAGTGCTCGTCCAGGCGCCGCAGGCCGGCGTCGCGACGATCGAGGGCGTCGGAATGGCGCTCGCGGCGAGCCTGCCCGCCGTGCTCACCGCGGTCGCCGTCACGGGCTTCAACCGCATGGTCGGCGTCGACCTCGACCACTCCATCGTGCAGTCGACCGTCGGCGTCGGGCCGACCCAGCCCATCGCGGGCGCGGGCGACGAGCTCGCGAGCCTCGACCTCGAGGCGGAGCAGCTCCTCGCCGGCGTCGCCGCCGGTCGCATCCCGCTGCCCCTCCCGCCCGCGGAGTCGGCGCTCGCAGCGCGTGTCGGGGCATCGCTGCGAATCCGCCTGATCGAGGGTCGGACCGACACGTGGCTCAAACACGCGATCGCCGAGTCGGAGCTGCTCGCCGGCGCCGCCGTCGTCGACGACCCCGAGGGCGACGCCGCTCGGCTCGCCCCCGCCGCACGGGACGCGCTGCTGCTCAGCCTGTGGCTGCTCGTCGACGACCGCCCGCGCGGCTCGCAGGTCCCGATCCGTGTGATCGTCGACAACGCGGATGCTGAGACGGACCGGCTCGTGTCGATCGATCTCGTCATCGCCGGCGGTTCGCGTCGCCGCATCGATCCGACCACGTGGGAGACGCTCGGCAACGTCGGCTCCTATCGCACCTTCTTCGAAGAGCGGGACTTCCGCATTACGATTTTGAGTCGGGTCGAGCCCGATGCGCCTGAGCGCACGGCCCGCTCGCAGAGAAAGGCCGAACGATGACGTCCGAACGTCCCCCGATCCGCATCGCCCTCGTCGACGACCACCGGATGCTCCTCACCGCACTCGGAGAGTGGATCGAACGCGAGGCGGACGACATCCGCGTCACCGCCGCGGTGCCGACCTGGCCCGAACTGCTCGCGCACCCCGAGTTCCCGGTCGATCTGGTGCTGCTCGACCTCGACCTGCGCGACAACATCCCCGTCTCGCTCAAGCTCGCGACGTTGAAGACGGCGGGCGTACGGGCGATGCTCATGTCGAACTACTCGGAGCCCGCCCAGGTGCGCGAGGCCATCGCGGCCGGCGCCCTCGGCTACGTCGTGAAGGACGAGTCGGCCGATCAGATCGTCGAGGCCATCCGCCAGGCGTGGACCGGCGACACGTACATCAGCCCCGACCTCATCGACCGCATCGTCGACGGCAACGACGGCGTGCCGAAGCTCTCGCTGCAGGAGCGCCGGGTCATGGCGCTCTACGGCGCGGGGCATCCGGTGAAGGCCGTCGCGTTCGAGCTCGGCATCTCCGAGGAGACGGCGAAGAGCTACCTCAAGCGCATCCGCGAGAAGTACCGCGTATTCGGCATCGACGTCGGCACGAAGGTGGCGCTGCGCAAGCGGGCCATCCTCGACGGCATCCTGCTGCAGAACGACTGACGCCGCGCGCCGGCCCGGACCGCCCGTCGGACCGGGTCAGCGCACCTCGACGGCGTGCATGGACGTCGTCGTCGACACGACGTGCTGCCCGCGCGCGCGGCGGGAACGGTCGATCGCGAACGTCGACACGGCGAGGATGCTGCCCGCGGCGGTGAGCCCGAGGCCGATCCAGACTGGGGCGACGTACCCGAGCCCCGCGGCGATCGCGACGCCGCCGAGCGCGGCCCCGATGCTGTTGCCGATGTTGAGCGCCGAGTGATTGAGCGCGGCCGCGATCGACTGGCTGTCGCCCGCGACGTCCATGAGGCGCACCTGGATGGTCGGCGAGAGCGCCGAGGCGGCGAGTCCGACGAGGAACACGCCGGCGAAGATGCCGACCGCGGTCGAGGCGGAGAGGCCGAGTGCGACGAGCGAGGCGGCGAGCAGGCCGAACATCGCGTACATGGAACGGCGCACCGAGCGATCGGCGATGCGGCCGCCGACGAGGTTGCCGACGGTCATGCCGAGGCCGGCCGAGACGAGCACCCACGGCACGACGGAGGCGTCGAGGCCGGCGACCTCCGTCGCCATCGGCGAGACGTAGCTGTAGACGGCGAAGAAGCCGCCGAAGCCGATCGCGCCGATCGCGATCGCGAACCAGACCTGGAGCCGGCCGAACGCCCTGAGCTCGTTGCGGACGGTCGCCGTCTTGTCGCCCGCCTGGAAGGGCACGGTCGCGAGCACGGCGAGGAGCGCGAGGGCGAAGATCGCGGCGACGGCGAGGTAGGCGGTGCGCCACCCGGCCTGCTGGCCGAGCCAGGTGATGGTCGGCACGCCGACGACGTTGGCGATCGTGAGGCCGGAGAGCACGAGCGCGACGCCGCGGGCGCGCTTGCCGGGGCCCATGAGCGAGGCAGCGACGAGCGAGGCGATGCCGAAGTAGGCGCCGTGCGGGAGCGCGGCGACGAAGCGGGCGACGAGCACGAGGCCGAAGCTCGGCAGCAGCGCGGAGGCCACGGTGCCGACGGTGAACCACGCGAGCAGCACGAGCAGCAGGCGTTTGCGCGGCCACTTCGCTGCGGCCGCGGCGATCGTCGGGGCGCCGACGACGACGCCGAGCGCGTACGCGGAGATGAGCCAGCCGGCCTGGGCATTGGCGGCGTCGGGGTCGCTCGCGGCGAGGCCGGGCAGCAGGTCGCGCCCGATCTCGGGCAGGAGGCCCATGGCGACGAACTCGGTCGCGCCGATGCCGAAGCCGCCGAGGGCGAGGGCGAGCAGGGCGAGCCGGATGCGCGCGGGCGAGAGCGTCGCCGAGGTCGCGGAGAGTGCTGAGTTCGTCACCGGGGGAGTCTAGCCTCGAAATCGAATCGTTTCGACTCCGACGGGGAACCGCAACGAGAACGTCGCCCGCGCGTCATCCGCCCGTCATTCGCCCCGCGCGTCGAGCTCGCCCGAGAAACCGGGCCGGATATCGGCCTTCAGCACGAGCGAGACGCGCGAGCCGTAGGCGCCGACGGCTTCCGTCGCACGCTTGACGACGTCCATGACCTCGTCCCACTCCCCCTCGAGCAAGTGAGGGGGGAGTCCTGGATGTGCAGCGCGACTCCGGTCCGCCCCCTCCCCTGACGGAGCTCCCGCTCGCTCTGCCACCCCTGGAAAACCGTCTGCGGTTTGTTGAAAGCCCCAAAGGGCCCTGGCCCGTTCGAGTGAACGGCCGGGGCCTTCTCGCGATTCCCCTGAGCGCTGATCGTCTCGCCGTCTTCCCAGCGCGTCATCACGCGCTGAGCCACCGGCCCGTGAACCGTCGTCGCCGGCTGTTCACTCGACGCCGATCTCGGGTGGTTTACGCACTCCCCCAGATGTGCTCGCGATACCAGCTCAGCGCCCGTTCGAACGCCGCATCGTCCGCGTCCCATTGAACCCGGAGTCTCGACGTCAGAACGTCGATCAATCCGCCGGACCCGTTTTCACGCGCCTCATCGACGACGCCGGAGTCCATGAGGAACGTCGTGCCGTCCGGCTCGGTCAGACTCTCCGTCGGGAACCAGAGCTCGTACATCGACCGTGGGACATCCGGACGATCTCGCTGGTCTCCGTCGAGCCGGGCGGCGATGACGTATTCGCCCGTCTGGGGGCCGACGCCGATGGTTCCGGAAATGCCACGCGTTCCCCATGAGCCCATTTCAGGGACGTTCGGGTCGCGCGGATACTCGCTCACCTTGCGCGGCCGACGGAACATGTTTCGAGACTAGAGGTCGTCCAGTCCATCCAAAGCCGCCTCCAGCCTGTCGACCTTCGCGTCGAGCTCGCCCGAGAAACCGGGCCGGATGTCGGCCTTCAGCACGAGCGAGACGCGCGAGCCGTAGGCGCCGACGGCTTCGGTCGCACGCTTGATGACGTCCATGACCTCGTCCCACTCCCCCTCGAGCTCCGTGAACATCGACGTCGTGCGGTTCGGCAGGCCCGAGGCCCGCACGATCTCCACCGCCGCGGCGACCGCGTCGTGCACCGAGCCGTCGGCGCGGCCCGTACCGCTCGGGGCGACCGAGAATGCGACCAGCATGTTCATTCCTCCAAGGTCAGGGGACGGGATTCGGCGGGCCTCCCCGCCGGCGGACCGGCCAGCCGGCGTCGGCCGGCGCGCACGAGTTCGACGATCGACCACGCGTAGAGCACGAGGAGGCCGACGATCTTCAGAGTCAGCAGCAGCACGAAGGCCGGGTCGGCGATGAGCAGCCAGCCGTAGAGGTACGGGTAGAGCAGGTGGGTGAGCACGGCGATCCCGACGGCGACGCTCGCCGGCAGCGCGAGGCGCCGCGGGCGCAGCAGCAGCCCGAGGACGATCGGCGCGGCCAGCCACGTGACGAACTGGGGCGAGCCGACCTTGTTGCCGAGCATCAGCGCGGTGACGAGTCCGAGCGAGAGCGGCACGAGGATGCGGCCGGCGCTGCCGCCGCGGCGCACGGCGAGGACGCCGAGCACGGAGACCGCGGCGACGCCGACGAGCATGAGCGGCGTCGCGAGCGCGGCGGCGAACTCGGTCCCCGGGCCGTTCACCTGGAAGGTCAGGATCTGCCGGTCGTAATAGATCGAGTGATCGGACGATCCGCCGACGATCGCCCAGAGGAAGGGCACCGCGAGCCCCGCCTCGACCTGGAGGCCGCGGCCGGTCTGCTCGCCGATGAAGCCGAAGACGTCGAGCCCACTGCCGGCGAGCAGGCTCACTCCGACGATGCCCGCTGAGAGGCCGATCGCGACGCCGAGCACCTCGCGACGCCGTGGCGCGACGATCGCGAGGGCGAGCAGGAGCGCCCCCGGCCACACCTTGATCCAGGCGCCGATCGTGAAGAGGACGGCGGCGACCCGCGGGCGGCCGAGCGCCCACAGCATCCCGGTGATCGCGAACGGCACGGTGATCGCGTCGATGCGGCCGAGCGCGATCGGTCCGAGCGCGGCGAGGAAGACGAGCCACCACCACGCCGCGATCCGCCGCGTGCGCGCGAGCCGGCCGCGCCCGAGCAGGATGCCGAAGACGACGGCGTTCAGGCCGCTCGCCAGGAGCAGCCAGGTGAGTCCGTAGAGCTCGGGGCCGAGCGCGAGGGCGGCCGTCATCGGGGCGAACGCCAGGATCGGGTACACCCAGGGAGCGTCGATGCCGATGCGCATCCAGCCGTCGGTGGCCTCGGTCGCCCAGAACTTGTAGACGCCCGTGACGTCGCCGAGCGGGTAGCCCGGCGCCGCGAGGTTCAGCCAGATCAGCAGGCCGTGCACCGCGAGGAACCCGATCCACAGCGCAGCCCGACGATCGAGCCAACGGATGCCGCGCCGATCGCGCGGCGCTCCCCCCGGTTCCGCACGCGCCATGGCGCCGAGCGTACCTCGGGAGCCCGTGCGGACCCCATTCGGGCCCGCCGGTACGGTCCGCACGGCGTCACGGTGCGTTACGGATGCCGCCGATCGCGCCCGGGTACGGGATGCTGGAAGCCTTCCCATCACCGCGTCGCGCCCAGGAGGCCGTCATGATCCGCCGTTCCGCCCGCACGGGCATCCTCGCCGCCGTCGCCCTCTCGGGCGCCATCGCCCTGGCCGGCTGCGCATCCGGCGACCCCGCGTCGACGGACTCGGCGTCGGGCTACGTGACCGAGGGCAAGCTCACGATCGGCACGGCCGAGCCCGCCTACTCGCCGTGGGTCCTCGACGACGACCCGTCCTCGGGCGAGGGGTACGAGTCCGCCGTCGCGTACGCCGTCGCCGAGCAGCTCGGCTTCGACGAGGACGACGTCGTGTGGGTGCGCACGACCTTCGACCAGGCCATCGCGCCGGGACCGAAGGACTTCGACTTCAACCTGCAGCAGTTCTCGATCACCGATGAGCGCAAGGAAGCCGTCGACTTCTCGTCGCCGTACTACGAGACGACGCAGGTCGTCATCACCCTGGAGTCCTCGCCGGCCGCGAGCGCGACCTCCATCGCCGACCTCAAGCCGCTCACGATCGGCGCGCAGACCGGCACGACGAGCCTCGATGCGATCGAGGAGGTCATCGCGCCCGACTCCGCCGCGCAGGTGTTCAACTCGAACGACGACGCCAAGCTCGCCCTCCAGTCGGGCCAGGTCGACGCGATCGTCGTCGACCTGCCGACCGCGTTCTACCTCGTGGGCGCCGAACTCGACGGCGGCAAGATCGTCGGCCAGCTCCCCGAGACGGCCGGGACCGGCGACGCCTTCGGTCTCGTCCTGCCGAAGGGCTCCGCGCTCACCGCGGACGTCACCGCGGCCGTCGACGCCCTCCGCGAGGACGGCACGCTCGACGACCTGGCCGAGGAATGGCTGGCGAGCGCCGGCAACGCCCCTGTCCTGCAGTGACGCGCAGCACGACGGTCGCCGCGGCGCTCGACGGGGCCCCCCGCCGGGCGCCGCGGCGCGCACGCTCCGCTAGCCTCGCCTCGTGACCGAAGCGACATCGGACTGGCGCCCGAGCGCCCTCGAACTCGAACGGCGCGCGTTCCGCAAACGCCAGACGACGCGCTCCGTGCTCGTCAGCCTCGGCTCCACGGCGGTCGTCGCCGTCGTGCTCTGGATCGTCGTCGCCGGCACCCCCGGCGCCCAGGCCGTCCGCACGTCGTTCTTCGACCTGGATGTCGCGATCGCCGCGTTCCCGGCGGTGCTCGAAGGCCTCTGGCTGAACCTGCGCGTCCTCTTCTTCGCGGCGATCGGTGTCGTGATCGTCGCCGTCGTCCTCGCCGTGGCGCGCACGCTCCGCGGGCCCGTCTTCTTCCCGCTGCGCTTCCTCGCTGCCGCGTACACCGATGTCTTCCGCGGCGTGCCGCTGCTCATCGTGCTCTACCTCGTGGGGTTCGGACTGCCCGGGCTCGGGCTGTTCCCCCGCATGGATCCGGCCTTCTGGGGCACGATCGCGATCGTCCTCGTCTATTCGGCCTACGTCGCCGAGGTGTTCCGTGCGGGCATCGAGGCGGTGCACCCATCGCAGCGGCTCGCCGCCCGTGCGCTCGGCCTCGACCACGGGCAGACCCTGCGCCGCGTCGTCCTGCCGCAGGCCGTCCGCAAGGTGACGCCCGCCCTCATGAACGACTTCGTCGCCATGCAGAAGGACGTCGGCCTCATCTCGGTGCTCGGCGCCGTCGACGCGGTGCGCGCCGCCCAGATCGAGACGGCGCACTTCTACAACTACACGCCCTACGTCGTGGCCGGCCTGCTCTTCATCGCGCTCGCCTGGCCGACCATCCGGTTGACGGACTGGGTGACGGGGCGCATGCGCGCGCGCGAACAGGTGGGGAGCATCGTATGAGCGACGCCGTCGACGCCGTCAGGCCGGGCCGTGCGGCCGAGCCGCCGGTCCTCGAACTGCAGCAGGTGCGCTGCGCCTTCGGCGATCACGTCGTGCTCGACGGGATCGACCTGGCGGTCGCCCGGCACGAGGTCGTCGCCCTCATCGGCGCATCCGGATCGGGCAAGTCGACGCTGCTGCGCACGGCCAACCTCCTCGAGCACATCGACGACGGACGCATCCTGCTCACGGGCGAGGACGTGAGCGACCCGCGCGTCGACGCCGACCGCGTGCGTGCCCGCATCGGCGCCGTGTTCCAGCAGTACAACCTGTTCCCGCACCTGAACGTGCTCGACAACGTGACGCTCGCGATGCGGCTCGTGCACCGGGTACCGAAGGGCGAGGCCGAGCGCCGCGGCCGCGAACTCCTTGCGACGATCGGACTGGAGGCGAAGGCGGGGGCATTCCCCGACACCCTCTCGGGCGGTCAGCAGCAGCGCGTCGCCATCGTGCGCGCGATCGCGTCCGAGCCCGAACTGCTCCTGCTCGACGAGATCACGAGCGCCCTCGACCCCGAGCTCGTCGGCGAGGTGCTCGCGCTCGTGCGCACCCTGAAGGCGCAGGGCGCCACGATCGTCATGGCGACCCATGAGATGCCCTTCGCGCGCGACGTCGCCGACCGCGTCGTGTTCCTGGACGGCGGCCGCATCGTCGAGGAAGGGCCGGCCCGCGAGTTCTTCCGTTCTCCCCGGGAGGAACGCACGAAGGCGTTCCTCGCTCGCGTGCTCTCGGGTTAGCCCGCCTCGACCGGTCGCGCCTCGACCGCAGCCGCCGAGCGCCTCGACCCGGCGCGCACGAGCGCGACGAGCGCCCACACGAGCACGGCGGCCACGAGCGCCGACTTCGCCGTCGTCGCCAGCACCGGCAGCAGTCGCACGCGCTCGAGCTGCCCGTAGAAGAACGGGTAATTGAACTGCGCGAAGAGCGCCGCCGCGAGCACGAGCAGGGCGGGCAGGTCGAATCGGCGACCGGCGACGACGAACCCGAGCGCGATCGGGGCGATGAACCAGACGAGGTACTGGGGGGATCCGACTTTGTTGCACACGATGAGGGCCGCGACGATCGCCGTGCCGAGCACCGCGAGCAACTCGGGGCGCTCGGCCCCGGACCGGACGGCCCGGACCCCCAGGAGCGATGCCGCGACGATCAGGACCAGCATGAGGACGTCCGACAGGGCGGTCGCCACGGCCATGCCCGGCCCGTCGACCTCCATCGCGATGATCTCGGAGTAGAAGACCTCCACCTCCTCCGCGCCGAGGAGCCCCAGCCAGAGATAGGGCACGGCGGTCGCCGACTCCAGCTGCGCGCCGCGCCCGGTCTGCCCGCCCACGAAGGAGACCAGCTGCGCCGTGGCGCCGAGGGCGATCCAGCTCGCCGCGACGGCGACGCACACGGCCGCGGCGGCGAGGACCACCCGCAGCCGGCGCCGGACCACGACGAGCAGGGCGAGCAGCAGCCCGGCCGGCCACACCTTGATCCAGGTGCCGACGGCGAGCAGCACGGCGGCGAAGGCCGGCCGCTGCGCCGCGACGAGGAACGCGATCACGGCGAGCGGCACCGTGACGGCGTCGATGCGGCCGACGGCGACCGACCCCACGGCCACGATGGCCGCCGTCCACCACCAGGCGGCCCGCTCGCGGCCGGCCGGGAGGGCGCCGCGAACGCCGACGAGCGCGAGGAAGGCGAGCGCGTCGAGCACGGCGATCAGGACGAACCAAAGGGCCTGGTACCCCTCAGGGGTCGGAGCGAGCAGGTACGGCAGGCCGATGACCGGGAGCGCGAGCGGCGGGTATACCCACGCCCGATCGATGCCGACGAGTCCCTCGCCGGCGGCGGCCGAGTCGAGCCAGGCGACGTAGATCGAGTTGACGTCGGAGAACGGGTCGAAGCCCTTCAGCGGCGGCATGTCGGGTCGCCACAGCCCGAGCAGGACGACCGCGACGTGCGCGAGCGCGAAGGCGAGCCAGAGCGCCGTGCGGGATCGCAGGAACGAGGGACGGCGCTGCGTTTCCCCGGCAGCGCCTCCATCGGCTGTTGGTCGTGGTGACGACTGCACGCCGCCACCGTATTGGATGACCGGCGGCCGCCGCGGCCCCCGAGCGAGGGTGGCCGCTCCCCTCAGTCGGTCGGCGCGAGGAGTCCGCCCGCTGCGGCCGGCAGCGCCGCCGCGATGTCGAGGGCGACGATCGGTCCGCCGCCGACCGCCCGGCTCGCGGCGACCGCGGCCTGCCCGTGCAGGTAGGCGGCGGTCGCGGCGAGCTTCGTCAGCACGGTCGGGTCGTCGAGGATCTCGGCCGCGTGGGTCGCGGCGAGCGCGCCGAGGATGCCGCCGAGCACGTCGCCGGTGCCGGCGGAGGCGAGCCAGTGGGTCGGCGCGGTGACGGTGTAGGCGTTGCCGCTGGGGTCGGCGACGTGCGTCACAGCGCCCTTCAGCAGCACGGCGACGCCGAGCTCGTGCGCGGCGGCCGTCGCCCACGCGGCCGGGTCCTCGGCTGGATGCTCCGTCGGCCCTGTGGTCTCGCGCGCCGCGAAGAGCCGCTGCAGTTCGCCCGCGTGCGGCGTGATGACGGTGGGGCCGGTGCGCTGGCCGACGAGGTCGAGGGCGCCGGCGTCGAGCACGACCGGCAGCTCCGACGAGAGCGCGTGCGTGAGCTCGCCGAGCAGCAGGAACGTGCGCCGGTCGGCGGCGATGCCCGAGCCGATGAGCCAGGCCTGCACCCGACCGCGCCCCGGGACCGTCTCCGGGCGACGTGCGAGCACGAGGGCGCGCGGTGCTCGCGGGCCGACGTAGCGGACCATCCCCACGCCGGTGCGGTGCGCGGCTTCGACCGACAGCACGGCCGCTCCGGGGTACTCGTTCGAGCCGGTGACGACCCCGAGCACGCCCCGCCGGTACTTGTCGTCGTCCGCGGAGGGCGCCCGCACGCTGCCGCTCGCGTCGTCGTGGGTCCACTCCCGAGCCTCGTGACGCTCCATGCCTCCACGATATGCCTCCGGTGCCGGCGGTACGTTGGGACGGATGTCGAACGCACCCGCTCCACTGCCCGCCGCCCCCGTCCCCGCGCTCTTCCGCCCGATCCGGCTCCGCGAGCTCGAGATCCGCAACCGCATCTGGATTCCGCCGATGTGCCAGTACTCGGTCGACACCCTCGACGGCGTCCCCGGCGACTGGCACCTCGTGCACTACGGCGCGCTCGCGCGCGGCGGCGCGGGCCTCGTCATCGCCGAGGCGACGGCGGTGCTGCCGGACGGGCGGATCACGGACCGGGACACCGGGCTGTGGGACGACGCCCAGACCGAGGCCTGGCGCCGCATCGTCGGGATCGCGCACGGGCACGGCGCGGCCATGGGCGTGCAGCTCGCGCACGCCGGGCGCAAGGCGTCGACGTGGCCCGCGCTGCCCGGTCGCCCGCACGGCACCCAGCCGGTCGAGGAGGGCGGGTGGACCGCCGTCGCGCCCTCCGCCGTCGCGTTCGACGGGTACGCCGAGCCGGAGGCGCTCGACCGGGCCGGCATCGCCGCGGTCGTCGAGGCTTTCCGGGCCGCAGCCCGCCGAGCCGCCGACGCGGGCTTCGACCTCGTCGAACTGCACGCGGCGCACGGCTATCTGCTCCACGAGTTCCTCTCGCCGCTCTCGAACCGCCGCGACGACGAGTGGGGCGGCTCGCTCGAGGGACGCGCCCGGCTCCTCCTCGAGGTCGTCCGCGCCGTGCGCGCCGAGGTCGGCGAGCGGATGCCCGTGCTGGTGCGCTTCTCGGCGACCGACTGGGCCGCGGGCGGCTGGGACGTCGAGAGCACGAGCGAGGTCGCCCGCTGGGCGATCGAGGCCGGCGCCGACGCGTTCGACGTGTCGACCGGCGGACTCGTCGCCCACCAGGCCATCACGCTCGGCCCGGGCTACCAACTCCCCCACGCGATCGCGGTGCGCGAGGCCACCGGCGCACCGGTCGCCGCCGTCGGGCTCATCACGACGCCGGCGCACGCCGAGTCGATCGTGGCAGCCGGGCTCGCCGACGCGGTGCTCGTGGGCCGCCCGGCGCTCCGCGACCCGCACTGGCCGCTCCGCGCCGCCCACGAACTCGGCGCCGACGACGCGGCGGCCTGGCCGGGAGATCGGAAGAGCACAGG
>NZ_WSTA01000039.1 GCF_009789225.1 Agromyces seonyuensis
CCTCCCGGCGGCGCTCGCCGTCGCGCGCGAACGGGTGCCGGGGCTGCGCGCCGTCGTCACCGGCCGCGGGCCGGAGTCGGCGGCCGCCGAGCGGGCCGCGGTCGACGCGGGGGTGACGGAGTCCGTCGACTTCGTCGGGCGGGTGTCCGACGAGGAGCTGGAACGACTCCTCGGCGAGGCGGCCGTGCTCGTCAATCCGTCGCGGCGCGAGGGCTTCGGCCTCGTGGTCGCGGAAGCGGCGGCCTTCGGCACGCCGAGCGTGGTGGTCGCGGGCGTCGACAACGCGGCGGCCGAACTCGTCGAGGACGGGGTCAACGGGTTCGTCGCCGCTGACGTGTCGGCCGGCTCGCTCGGCGCCGCGATCGTCGCCGCGCTCGAGGGCGGCGAGGCCCTGCGCGCCGACACGGCCGAGTGGTACGCCCGCGAACGGGTGGAGCGGTCGCTCGACCGATCGGTCGGGGAACTGCTCGAACGGCTGGGGTTCGGCGACTCCTGACGCCAGGGCCCTCGCTCCGGCGACCACCGGGTCGCGTGCGTCCGCCGAGGACGACGGAAGCGATCGCCGCAGCGGCGCGGTTCAGCGGGCCGATTCGACCAGGGCCGCCCGTGTGCCGGCCGCGGTCCGCGCCCAGTCGAACCCTCGGGAGCGCTCGAGACCGGCCGCCGACCGGGCGAGGAGGGCGTCGGGATCGGCGAGCAGGGCCTCGATCGATCGCGCGATCGCCGACGGATCGGTCGGGTCGAAGTACCCCGCGGCGTCCCCGCCGACCTCGCGGAGCACGGGGAGGTCGGAACAGAGCACCGGGCAGCCGCGCGACATCGCCTCGAGCACCGGCAGGCCGAACCCTTCGAAGCGCGTCGGGAAGACGAGCGCGGTCGCGCTCCCGTAGAGCCCGTCGAGTTCGGCGGCGGTGATCCAGCCGACGAGGTCCACCCATGGGTCCAGGCCGAGGCGGGCGACCACCGGCGCGAGCGGGTCCTCGCCGCGGCTGCCCGTGACGACCAGGTGCGGCCGCCGATCGGCGGGAATGCGCGCGAGCGCCTCGAGCAGCGTCTCGAAGCCCTTGTGGGGCATCCGGTTGCCGACGGCGAGCAGCAGATCGGGGCGTCGCGGACCGGCGGAGGCGGACGGCACGGAGCCGGCGAGCGGGACGGTCGTGATCCGCGAGGCGGGGATGTGCAGCACCGACTCGAGATCGGCGCCCGTCGCCGCGCTGATCGTCAGGATGCGGCTCGCCGCGCGGGCGGCGCCGCGCACGAGTGCGCGGAGGACCGGCGCGTAGGGGCCGGGCACCCACTCGGGATGCACGAACGGGAGCAGGTCGTGCACGGTCAGCACCACGGGGACGCTCGATCTCCAGGGACCGAGGTTCGCCGGGGCGTGGACGACGTCGGCACCGAGTCGGCGCGCCGCGCTCGGGACGGCGAACAGCTCGCCGCGGGCCCACGCGATGCGGTCCTCGCCGCTGATGCCGGAGTCGACGAGCCGGCCGGGGAACCACTCGGCGCCGGTCTGCGCGAGCTCCCGGGATGCGAGGCCCACGAACTCGACGTCGTCCGCGCCGTCGGCGATGTGCGAGTAGACCTGGCGGACGTACGACTCCATGCCGCCCTTCGCGCCCGTGAAGAAGAGCAGGTCGACGAGCACGCGCGTCATCCTCGGGCCTCCGGCCGCTCAGGACGGACGGCGAGGTCGTGGACGCTCCGGCGACGGGCCGCCTCGTAGACGACCGCCGAGACGAGTTCGGCGACGAGCAGGCCGGCGAAGACCGCGGCGAGCGACTGCGTCGCGAGACCGGCCGCGGCCAGCAGGAACGTCAGCACCGACACCGCCGCGCGCAGCACCGTCACGAGGGCGACCCGTCCGCTTCTGCGGAGCGCGGCGAAGGGCAGCGTCGTCAGGAGGGACGCCGCGCGCCAGGCGCACGCGAGCAGCAGCGGCAGCAGGGAGTCGGACGACGTCCACGCCTCGCCGAACACGAAGCCGAACACCCCGAGCACGTCGAGGATCAGCAGCACCACCACCGCCCCGACGACGGCGGTCGCCGAGACGACCACGTCGAGCGTCGAGGGCGCCTTCAGCAGGCGAAGGCGAAGGAAGTTCAGCGGGATCGCCAGCAGCCCCGACACCGTCGCGATCGAGGTGAAGAGGACGGCCTCGGCGGGGCCGAGCCAGGCGAGGATCATCGCATTCAGGAGCGGATAGACGGCACCCGTGATCGCGGTGTCGGCCATCACCCAGCCGAGGGCCCGGCCCTCCGGCCTGCTGGCGCGGTGCGGCACCGGCAGCAGTCGGGCGAGGGTCGCGGCCGCGATGCCCAGCACGATCGGGATGAGCGCCCACTGCTGCTCGAAGAAGCCTGCCAGCACGCCGACGAGGGCGCCGGCGCCGACCGCGACCGAGGCGACCAGTTCCCGTCGGTCCAGACGCTCGGCGACCGAGACGCCGCGACCCACCTCGAGGCCGGCGACGAGCAGGGGCAGCGCGACGCACAGCAGGACGGCGTTCGGCGGCACGACCGCCACGACGAGCCCGGCGAGGATCGCGAGCGCTCCCAGCCAGCGCGGGAAGACCACCCGTCGCTCGGTGCCGATCGAGGCGAGTCGCGACTCCACGACGTACGAGAAGGCGAGCTGGCCGGCGAACGTGGCGACCATCACCGCGACGGCGATCGCCCCCTGCTCGGGGCCCGTGAACAGCCTCGCGGAGATCGACACCGTCGCTGCCGGGACGACCGCGAGGGACACGCCGCCGGCGAGGGTGATGAGGCTCATCGTGGCCCGACGGGCGCGCGAGCGTCCGGACGCCTCGGTGCCGGCGCTCACCGGGCGACCGCCGTGCTCGGTCCTGCTCCGAAGGTGCGGCCGACGGCGCCCTCCAGCCGTCCGGCGAAGACCGACCAGCCGTCGCCGGGGGAGTTGGTCGCCGGGTTGCGCAGGCCGAACGCGAGACCGCCGCCGATGAAGGCGAGCCGCCACCAGAGCGGGTAGCGCCAGCGGGCCGTCAGCCGGCCGAGGCCCCGGCCGTAGGCCCGGAGCTTCCGACGTCGCGCTGCGGTGCTGAGCCCGTGCGGGTCGGAGATGCCGCCCAGACAGGTGCCGAGGGGGACCCAGACGAAGTCGGCGGCCTCCGCCGGGGCGTCGCGCAGCAGCCGGAGCAGCAGATCGGTGCCCTCGCCCGCCTGCCAGGGCGTCGTCGCCCCCGTGCCGATCCCGGGATCGAATCCGCCGAGTCCGTCGAAGACGCTGCGACGCATGAGCAGACCGATCTCGATCACGTTCCAGACGGTCCAGCGGTCGAGCGGCGTGCCCGGCGCGGGCTGGTCGAACTTGGGGCCGTGCTCGTCGACCACGGCGAGCGACCCGGCCGCGATCTCGGCGGCGTGCGTCCGGAGCCACTCGACGGAGCCCTCGGGGAACCACGTGGTGTCGTTGGGGAACGAGAGCAGGCGCTCGCCGTCGGGCAGCGCGGCCACGCCGGCGTTGCGGCCGCGCGAGGCGCCCCGCTCCGACGTGGTGACGATGACGGGCATCCCCCGGGCCGCTCGCTCGGCGGCGAGCCCGGCGACCTCGTCGTGCCGATCCTGAGCGACGAGGACGAGGACATCGCCGTCGCCGAGCCGCCCGTCGAGCGAGTCGAGGAGCCGACCGAGCGCCTCGACTCGGCCGAGGGTCGTCACGACGAGTCCGAGATTCACAATCAACCATTCTGTACGATGAGTTGGTTTCCCCCTCCACCCCGATAGGACCCGACGTGATACCCGAAATCGCCGCGCCCTCGATCGAGCTCTCGATCGTCATGCCGTGCCTCAATGAAGCGGAGACGCTCGCCGTCTGCATCGACAAGGCGAACGGCTATCTCGAGCGCAGCGGCGTCATCGGGGAAGTGGTCATCGCCGACAACGGGTCGACCGACGGCTCGCAGGACATCGCCCGAGCGCACGGCGCCCGCGTCGTCGACATCAGCGCGAAGGGATACGGCAATGCGCTGATGGGCGGCATCGAGGCCTCCGTCGGCCGGTTCGTGATCATGGGCGACGCCGACGACTCCTACGACTTCTCGAAACTCGACCCGTTCGTCGAGCGGCTGCGCGCCGGCGACCAGCTCGTCATGGGCAACCGCTTCCGCGGCGGAATCGCCGAGGGCGCGATGCCGCCCCTGCACAAGTACCTCGGCAACCCGGTGCTCTCGTGGATCGGCCGCCTCCTCTTCCGTTCGCCCATCAAGGACTTCCACTGCGGGCTCCGAGGTTTCGATCGCCAGTCGATCCTCGACCTCCACCTGCAGACCACCGGGATGGAGTTCGCGAGCGAGGTCGTCGTGAAGGCGACCCTCGGCGGACTCCGCGTCAGCGAGGTCCCGACCACCCTCGACAAGGACGGCCGCTCCCGCGCGCCGCATCTGCGCAGCTGGCGCGACGGTTGGCGCCACCTCCGGTTCCTCCTGATCTTCAGCCCGCGCTGGCTGTTCCTCATCCCGGGCCTCAGCGCATTCTTCGTCGGGCTGCTGGGCAGCCTGATCCTGTCGATCGGCCCCGTGGTCGTGGGCTCGATCGGCTTCGACCAGTCCTCGCAGATCTTCCTCTCGGCGCTCGCGATCGTCGGCTATCAAGCCGTGATCTTCGCCGTGCTCACCAAGATCTACGCGCAGCACGAAGGATTCCGCATACCGAAGTCGCGCAACTTCGAGTGGCTCGAACGCCGGTTCAGCCTCGAGTCGGCCGCGCTCGCCGGGTTGCTGCTCTTCCTGGTCGGGCTCGCCGTCGCCATCGTGCAGTTCGTGCTGTGGGTGCAGACCGGGTTCGGCTCCCTCGACGGGGCGACCATCCTGCGACTGTCCGTGCCGGCCGCCCTGCTCATGTCGCTCGGCGCGCAGACGATCATGGCCGGGCTCTTCCTCGGCGTCCTCAACGTCGGGCTCCGACGGCGATGACCGCTGCGGACGGGTCGATCCCGCGGGTGTCGGTGGCGATGGCCACGCACGCCGGGGCGCCGTTCATCGCCGAGCAGCTGCGGAGCATCCTCACCCAGTCGCGCCCCATCGACGAGCTCGTCGTCGTCGACGACGCCTCGCCCGACGACACCGTCGCGATCGTCGAGCGCACGATCGCCGAGCACGCCGCGACGGGCGCCGCGCTCGACGTCGTGCTCCTGCGCAACGACCGGCCGTTGGGCGTCACGGCGAACTTCGAGCGGGCGCTCCGCGCGGCGACGGGGGAGATCGTCGCCCTGAGCGACCAGGACGACCGTTGGGCCGCCGATCGCATCGAGCGGGCGCTCGTCGAACTCGAGCGTCGGCCCGCCGCCGAGCTCGTGGCCTCGGACGCCCGACTCGTCGACGCCGACGGCGTGGACGGCGGTGTCCGACTCTTCGCCGCCCTCGGCATCGACGCAGCGCGCCTCGACGCCGTCGCAGGCGAACGCGCGGTCGACGAACTGCTGCGCCGCAACCTGTTCACCGGCGCGACCATGCTCGTCCGTCGCGGACTGATCGAGCGGTCCGCGCCGTTCCCCGAGTCCTGGGTGCATGACGAGTGGCTGGCGATCGCAGCGGCCCTCGGGGGCGGGATCGCCGTCGTCCGCGATCCGCTCATCGACTACCGGCAGCACGGCGGCAACCAGATCGGCGCCGCCGAGCTCGGCGTGCGGGCGCGGATCGATCGCCTGCGCGCGCCCCGAGCCGCCCGCAACGCCCGACTCCTGGCCCGTGCCGAGGCGCTCGCCGCGCGGGCGTCCGAACTCCGGCTCGAGCGACCCGACGTCCCCGACAGCCGGTTCGCCGACAAGGTCGCGCACGAGCGCGCGCGAAGCGCTCTCCCCGTCCGCCGTCTCGCCCGCGTCCGCGGCGTTTGGCGGCTGTGGAGGTCCGGCGGCTATCGTCGGTTCGGCGGCGGAGCGCAGGACGCCCTGCGCGACCTCGTGCAGCCTGCCTGAACGGATCTCTCCGTCCATCTCCTCCGAAAGACCCCTGATGCCCCCTCGTCCTCGCCTCATCGCCTTCGACCTCGACGACACCCTCGCGCCGTCGAAGTCGCCGCTCGACCCGCGGATGTCCGAGCTCCTCGTGCGCCTGCTCGGCGTCGCCGAGGTGTGCGTCATCTCCGGCGGCCAGTTCGGGCAGTTCCAGTCGCAGGTGATCGATCAGCTCCCCGAAGCCGAGGAGCGCCTGCTCGAGCGTCTGCACCTCATGCCGACCTGCGGCACCCAGTACTACACGCGCCGTGCGGGGGAGTGGACGCAGGTCTACTCGGAGCCGCTCAGCGCGGACCAGCGCGCTGCGGCGCTCGCAGCCGTCGAAGCGCGCGCGAAGGAGCTCGGCTTCTGGGAGCGGGAGACCTGGGGGCCCATCCTCGAGGACCGCGGCTCGCAGATCACGTTCTCCGCGCTCGGCCAGGCCGCCCCGGTCGACGCGAAGGCCGCGTGGGACCCCTCGGGCGCGAAGAAGAACCGGCTGCGCGACGTCGTGCAGGCGGATCTGCCCGACCTCGAGGTGCGCTCGGGCGGCTCCACCTCGGTCGACATCACCCGCAAGGGCATCGACAAGGCGTTCGGCATGCGCCGCCTCGCCGAGCTCACCGGTCTCGGCCTCGACGAGATGCTCTTCTACGGCGACCGCCTCGACGTGCACGGCAACGACTATCCGGTGCTCGCCCTCGGCGTCGACTGCATCGCCGTCGAGGACTGGCCCGACACCGCGGCGCGCCTCGAGGCGTACCTCGCCGAGGTCGCCGCGGTCTGAGGGCGATCGGACCGCTGCACGGACGGCGGATGCTCCGGGACGCGAGCCCGCGGGCATCCGCCGTTCGCGTCCCCGCCCGCCGGAGCGCTTCGGGCGACGGAGCGCGGTGCTCAGCGCAGGCGGGGCAGCGAGGGTCCGGCGGGCGCCGGCTTCCGGCTCAGGGCATCCCGCCAGCTCATGTCGCGCGCTGCCTTGACGGCGCACACGATGAGCAGCATCCAGCCGCCGTCGGTGAGCGCGAAGCTCTCGGCGAAGGACGTCAGCACGATCGCGACGAGCACGAGCGCCGGCCAGACGTACACCTCGCTGCGTCGTTCGGATGCCAGGAGCCACGCCCGCACGAACGCGAGGCCGACCATCGCGACGAAGATGCAGAGTCCGACGACGCCGAGCTGGTAGAGCACGTCCATCCACGCCGAGAGACCGGACCCGTGCTGGCGGTCGGCGGCGAGGCCGATCCAGTAGTAGGGGGCGTTGCGCGGCCACGGTCCGACCCAGCCCCAGCCGAGCAGGCCCTGATCGGTGCGCTGGTACTGGAACATGAGGCGCCAGAGGTCGAGCCGCACTTCGAACTCGGCCCGGGCATCCAGGAATGCGAGGATGCGCCCGCGCATCGCGAAGGCGAGCACCGCCACGAGGGCGACGCCGCCGAGCAGCGAGAATTGGATGCTCCGTCGGGCGCTCGGGGCCGCCCGGCGGATGCCGTAGAGGGCGGCGGTGGCGACGGCGACCACCGCGGCCGCCACGAGCGAGGTCGGCGATCCGGTGAGCAGCAGGCAGAGCGCGCCGAGCACGAGCGAGCCGACGGCCGTGCCGCGCCGCACGGAGCGGGTGCGCCACTCCACGAGGAATGTGATGAGCGCGATGAGCGACATGAAGCCGAGCAGGTTGCGGGAGCCGAACACGCCCTGGATGGGACCGAGCGCCGCGAGGTTCCCCTCGATGCCGAGGAACGCGATCGGGGTGTCGATGAGGACCCCGGAGAGGATCTCGAGGCCGATCGAGACGCCGAGGAGGATGCGCATGACGTCGCCCACGGAGCGGACGATCTGGATCGTGTCGCGGGTGATGGCGATGTACACGCCGAGGAAGGCGAGCGCGACGAGGTAGCCGACGCGCACCAGCGAGACGAACGGCAGCGTGCTCCAGAACACCGACAGCGCCGCCCAGGCGACGAAGACGAGGATCGAGATCGGCAGGACGCCGTTCCAGTCGATCACGCGGGCCCGCGTCGCGAGCGACAGCCCGGCGAGGGCGACGAGACCGAGGATCATCGCGGTGTAGCCGGGCAGCCCGATCATCGCGCGGATGGCTTCGGCGGCGAAGCCGGTGCCGAGGATGACGAGGGTGAGGGCGCGGCTGAGCGGCGCCCCGCCGAGGAAGTCCAGGGCGCTCGAGGAGGCTCCGAGCCGGCTCATCCGGCCGAGCCCGCTGCGGGGCCGGTCGGGGCGTTCCACCCTCCCGGGCGGGCGGTGCGGGGTTCGGGCGCTTCGGCGGGGAGCGGCTCGGGCCGCCACTGGCGCTGCTTCGTCACGACGGCGACGACGAGGAAGAGCAGGAGGCCGCCCTCGATGAGGATGCGGCTCTCGGCGATGCTCTGCGCGAGCAGCGCGACGGTGAGGGCGAGCGGCAGGAGCGCGATCGCCTGGTACGGCCGCGGACCGCCGGCGGGGTCGTGGGGGCGGTCGACGGCGAGGAACCACGAGCGCCAGAGGGTGCCGATCGCAAGGGCCGCGAACGCGATGAGACCGAGGATGCCGAGCTGCATCCAGACGTCGAGCCAGGCATTGTGCGCCTGCAGGTAGACGACGCCGTTGCGGACTGCGAGGTCGTCGAACGGCTCCACCCAGGGCTGCCAATAGCCGAGCCAGCCCCAGCCGAACCACGGCTTCTCGGCGATCATCGACCAGACCGAGGCCCAGATGTCGAACCGGCCGGTCAGGTCCTCGCTCTTGCCGAACGCCTGGAGGATCGCGGGCCAGGCGAGGGCGACGGCGGCCAGGACGGCCGCGCCGAGCCCTGCCGCGGTCCAATAGACGGGCCGTCGGCGCTGGGGCGAGATCCGGCGCATCCACACGGCGAAGCCGAGTGCCGCGAGTACCGCGGCGGCCGCGACGAACACGGTCGCGGAGCGGGTGAGGGCGAGCACGAGTGCCGATGCGACGAGCCAGCCCGTGCCGGCCGTGGGGCGCACGAGTCCCGAGGCGAACTGCAGCGCGGTGAGGACGACGAGGAGCAGCGCGGCGAAGCCGAGCAGATTCCGGCTGCCGACGATGCCCTCGATCGGACCGCCGGCGAAGAGCAGGTCGCGCGACCAGAAGAAGGCGGCCGGCGCGTCGTCGCCGTAGTCCGTGAAGTTCGGCGGGAGCGGCGCGCGCACGAAGATCGCGACGTACAGCTCGAAGAGCAGCGACAGCGAGATCGTCCAGCGCAGGGCGCCCGCGAGCGCGGCGACGATCTCGCCCCAACGCAGGCACAGGGCGACGAATGCCGCCGCGGCGAACACGGCGAGGTAGAGCAGGATGCCGAGCGCGGTCCCGGCACGGTACGACGACCAGACGACGGAGAGCACCACGAGGCCGGTGAAGACGAGCAACGAGGTCGGGATGCGGCGGAACCGGATGCGCGGGCGGTGCGCCGCGAGCATCCAGACGGACACGCCCACGGCGGCGAGCGCCACGGCGCCCCAGCCCCAGTAGCCGAGGAGATTGCGCCAGAACTGGCCGGCGATCGCGGTGAAGAGCACGAAGCCGGCGAGGGCCGTCACGAGCCGACGGTTCCGGCTGGCAGTCATGGGGTCAAGGCTATCGCGCCGTCCGATGCCCGGACCGCCGCCCGGTCCCCGTGCCGGAGGCGGTGTTCGGGGATGCGAGAATGTCGGAGCCTCCCGCGTTGCGAACCGGGGCGGATCGAACGGAAGGTACCTGTTTCATGCGGATCTCGGTGATCGGATGCGGCTATCTCGGCGCCGTGCACGCGGCGTCGATGGCGGAACTCGGCCACGACGTCGTCGGAATCGACGTCGACGCCCGCAAGATCGAACTCTTGGCGTCGGGACGTGCGCCGTTCTTCGAGCCCGGGCTGCCCGAGATCCTCACCTCGGCGATCGAGGCCGGTCGGCTGCGCTTCTCCACGGACATGGCGGACGCCGCCGACGCGGAAGTCCATTTCATCGGGGTCGGCACTCCGCAGCAGCTCGGCTCCTCCGCCGCGGACCTGACGTACGTCGACGCCGCGTTCCGATCGCTCGCCGCGGTCGCGGCCCCGGGGTCGCTCATCGTCGGCAAGAGCACGGTGCCGGTCGGCACCGCGGCCCGGCTCGCGGCCGAGCTCGACGAACTCGGCACCGGCGCGCGACTCGCGTGGAACCCCGAGTTCCTCCGCGAGGGCTTCGCGGTGAAGGACACCATCGAGCCCGACCGCCTCGTCTACGGCGTCGCGGACCCGGCCGACGTCGAGGTGCTCGACGCCGTCTACGCGGCCGCGATCGGCGCGGGCACGCCCCGCATCGTCACCGACTTCGCGACGGCCGAGCTCGTGAAGGTCTCGGCGAACGCGTTCCTCGCCACGAAGATCAGCTTCATCAACGCGATGGCGGAGATCGCCGAGACGGTCGGCGCCGACGTCACCCAGCTCGCCGACGCCATCGGCCACGACGCGCGCATCGGGCGCCGGTTCCTGAACGCGGGCGTCGGGTTCGGCGGCGGCTGCCTGCCGAAGGACATCCGGGCCTTCGCCGCACGGGCCGAGGAGCTCGGCCGAGCCGAGTCGGTGTCGTTCCTCCGCGAGATCGACGCGATCAACCTGCGCCGCCGCGACCGCGTCGTCGACCTCGCGGCCTCCCTGCTGGGCGGCGACGTGCACGGCCGTCGCATCGCCGTCCTCGGGCTCACGTTTAAGCCCGACTCGGACGACATCCGCGACTCGCCCGCCCTCGACGTCGCCGTCCGCCTCCACGGTCTCGGCGCCGATGTCATCGCCACCGACCCCGAGGGCGTCGCGAACTCGCGTGCGAAGCACCCGCAACTGGCCTTCACCGAGTCGACCGACGAGGCGCTCGCCGAGGCGGAGCTCGCCGTGCTCGTCACCGAATGGTCCGAGTACCGCGAGCTCGTCCCCGCCGACGTCGCCGCGGCGATGCGCTCGCCCCGGATCATCGACGGCCGCAACGTCCTCGACCCCGCGGCGTGGATGGAGGCCGGATTCGACTACCGCGGCATGGGACGCCACGCCGGCTGAGCCCGATGCGAACGCCCCTGAACGCTGGAACGGCCCGGATGCTCGTGCATCCGGGCCGTTCCCGTCGGCGTGGGGGACTCAGACGAAGGCGCCCTTGCCGGTGATCGCGCGGCCCACGATGAGGGTGTTCATCTCGCGCGTGCCCTCATAGGAGTACAGCGCCTCGGCGTCGGCGAAGAAGCGCGCCGCGTCGTAGTCGAGGACGATGCCGTTGCCGCCCATGGACTCGCGCGCCCAGGCGACCGTCTCGCGCATCCGCGTGGTCGCGTAGAGCTTCGCGAGCGCGGCGTGCTCGTCGGTGAGCTTGCCCTCGTCCTGCAGCACCGAGAGGCGGTGCACCATCGCGATCGACGCGGTGATGTTGCCGAGGCTCTTGACGAGCAGGTCCTGGACGAGCTGGTGCGAGCCGATCGGCTTGCCGAACTGGATGCGCTCCTTCGAGTAGGCGACGGCGGCCTCGTAGGCGCCGACGGCGGTGCCGACCGACTCCCAGGCGACCTCGCCGCGCGTGGCCTTCAGCACCTTCGCGGTGTCCTTGAACGAGTTCGCGTGCTCGAGCTTGAGGGCGTGGGGGATGCGCACGTCGGTGAGGGTGATGTCGGCGTTCTGCACGGGGCGCAGGCTGATCTTGCCCTCGATCTTCGTCGCCGAGTAGCCGGGCGTGGAGGTCGGCACGATGAAGCCCTTGACCTGGCCGTCCTCGACGTCCTTGGCCCAGATCACGGTGATGTCCGACCAGGTGGCGTTGCCGATCCAGCGCTTGGAGCCGTTGAGCACCCACTCGTCGCCCTCGCGCTTGGCGGTCGTGCGCAGGCCCTGCGCGCTGTCGGAGCCGGAGAGCGGTTCGGTGAGGCCGAACGCGCCGATGACCTCGCCCGAGGCGAGCTTGGGGATCCACTCCTCGCGCTGCGCCTGCGAGCCGCAGATGGAGATGGCGCCGGTGGCCAAGCCGTTCTGGACGCCGACGAACGTCGCGACGGAGGCATCCACGCGTGCGAGCTCGAGCGCGACGAACCCGCGGAACACGGAGGAGTTCTCGAAGGGCTTCGTCTCGTCCCACGCGAAGGAGAGCACGCCGAGCTCGGCGAGCGGAGCGACGATCTGGCGGGGGAACTCCGCCCGTTCCCAGTAGCCGCCGATGATCGGCTTGACGTCGGACTCGAGCCACGCGCGCAGTTTGCCGAGCGCCTCCTGCTCCGGCTCGGTCAAGAGCGACTCGAAACCGTAGAAGTCGCTGGCGAGTGGTTCGAAGGACATTGGATGCTCCTGTTGCGAGGATCGGCTCGGCCCGAGCGGATGCCCCGGGCCACGGTCGGGAGCGGACTCCGGCGACCGGCGTCGAGCCTAGGCGGGGCGTCCTGGGGGATCCGTGGGCATTGGTACCTTGGGACAACCCGTCGGAAGGAATCCTCGAACGTGTTCGTGTCGATCGACAACACCCCCCGCGACTACGCCTGGGGCTCGCGCAGCGCCATCGCCGAATACTTGGGCCGCGAGGCATCCGGCGGGCCCGAGGCAGAGCTCTGGCTCGGCGCGCACCCCGGCTCGCCCGCGAAGGTCACGGGCGCCGACCCCGAGACCGCGCCCGACCTCGTCGCCCTCATCGCGCAGGACCCGGCCGCCGTGCTCGGCGAGCGCATCGCCGCGCTCGGACCGCGCCTGCCGTTCCTGCTGAAGGTGCTCGCGGCCGACGCGCCCCTCTCGCTGCAGGCGCACCCGACGCCGGAGCAGGCTCGTGCCGGCTACGCCCGGGAGAACGCCGACGGCATCCCGCTCGACGGGTGGAACCGCAATTACAAGGACGAGTTCCACAAGCCGGAACTCATCGTCGCCGTGAGCGACCGCTTCGACGCCCTGTGCGGGTTCCGCTCGCCCGAGGAGATCGAGGCGCTGACGCTCCTGCTCGCGGAGGCGGACGTCGCTGCGACGCGCGCCGAGGGCGGCCAGCAGGGCGCGATCGACCTGCTGCGCGGCCGGCTGCAGGGCCCAGACGGGCTGCGCAGTACCGTCGAGTGGCTGCTCCGCGACGGCCGCGGCGGCGACACCGGTCAAGTCGCCTGGATCGTCGAGCGGGTCGCGCACCTCTCCGGGTCGGATGCGGCGCTCGCCTCGCCGCACGCCGCCGCCTACGCGACCGTGACCGACCTCGCGCGTCACTACCCGGGCGACCCCGGTCTCGTCATCTCCCTCTTCCTCAACCGTGTCACCCTGCGCCGCGGCGAGGCGCTCTACCTGCCGGCCGGCAACATCCACGCCTATCTGCAGGGGCTCGGCATCGAGCTCATGGCGGCGAGCGACAACGTGCTGCGCGGCGGGC
The DNA here is from genome assembly GCF_009789225.1 of Agromyces seonyuensis. Taxonomy (GTDB): domain Bacteria; phylum Actinomycetota; class Actinomycetes; order Actinomycetales; family Microbacteriaceae; genus Agromyces; species Agromyces seonyuensis. The sequence goes on from NZ_WSTA01000039.1 coordinate 13,296, forward strand.
TCACGCCGAAGCACATCGACGTGGACGAGCTCGTCGACGTACTGGACTTCCGCCCCCTCCCCGTGCCGTTCCTGGCGCCGATCGAGACGATGCCGGGCGTGAGCACGTACCGCCCCGACGTCGACGACTTCGAGCTGCACCGCGTCGACGTCGGCCCGGGCGCGGCGACCGTCGCGATCACCGGCCCCGCGATCGTGCTCTCGGTCGCCGGCACCCTGCACGTGTCGGGCGCGGTCTCGGACACCGACGTGCCCGCCGGCGGGGCCGCGTTCGCGACCCCTGACGAGGCCGAACTGACCTTCACCGGCACGGGCGTCGCGTGGGTCGCGACCACCGGATCGGGCTACGCCCGGGACTGAGCTCAGCCGGCGAGCGCCGGTTCCGCGTACACCGCGTCCGTGCGCTCGCCGGTGCCGAACGTGCGTCGGTAGTTCGTCGGCGTCGTCTGCAGCACCTTGACGAAGTGGTGCCGCATGACGGCGCCGGTGCCGAAGCCGGTGTCGCGCGCGATCTCCTCGAGGCCGAGGTCGGTCTCCTCGAGGAGCTGCTGCGCGCGCAGGAGCCGCTGGCGGTTGAGCCAGGCGCCGGGCGTCGTGCCGGTCTCGGCTCGGAACTTGCGGGCGAAGGTGCGCGGCGACATGAGCGCCTTGCGGGCCAGCAGGTCGACGCTGAGGTCGTGATCGAGGTGCTCGAGCATCCACTCGGTGATGCGGGCGAAGGAGTCGCTGCGGCATTCGACGACGGGCGTCTGGATGAACTGCGACTGGCCGCCGTCGCGCTGCGGCGGCACGACCATGCGCTTGGCGACGATGTTCGCGGCGCCCGCGCCGAGCTCGCTGCGGACGATGTGGATGGCAGCGTCGATGCCCGCGGCCGTGCCGGCGCCCGTGACGATGTTGCCGTCCTGCACGAAGAGCACGCCGGGGTCGACGTCGATCGCGGGGAACTCCTCGGCGAGGCGGTCGGCGTACATCCAGTGGGTCGTGGCGCGCTTGCCGTCGAGCACCCCGGCGCGGGCGAGGACGAAGGCGCCCGAGCACACGGAGAGCACCCAGGCGCCGCGATCGGCCGCATCCCGGAGCACCTCGGCGATGCGCGGGTCGAGCGGCTCGGAGAGATCGCACGCGGGCACGGCGACGAGGTCGGCGTCGGCCGCCACGGCGAGGTCCTGGCCGACGTCGAGCCCGAGCCCGAACTTCATCGGGATGCGGCCCGGCTCGGCTGCGGCGACGTGGAAGTCGAAGACCGGGCCCCCGTGCTCGCGCCGGTCGATACCGAACACTTCGCAGATGGTGCCGAACTCGAAGACGGCCATGTTCGGCATCGCGATGCAGACGATCTTGTTGAGCATCCGGGGGCCTTTCGATCGTGCCGGCGCCGCAGGAACGGCTTGGCAGGAAAACGTCGTTGCATGACAACACTGCCAGTGTCGGCAGCATCTCGCAACACCTAGATTTCCTGCCATGTTCATCCTCATCGGCATCATCGTGGTCCTCGCCGCCGCCTCCGTGGCGGCACTGCTGCCCGAGGTCCGTCGTGACGGCTACGGCCGCCCCGAGTTCCCCGCGCGGCCGCTCCTGCCCTGACTACCATTGGCCCGGGGCGCGCGAGGGTCGCGTCGCCCCGGGAAGGCAAGCAATGAGCTGGATGGTCACGGGCGGCGCCGGATACATCGGATCGCACGTCGTGCGAGCGTTCCGCGAGCGCGGCATCGACGTCGTCGTGGTGGACGACCTCTCGAGCGGCCACCGGTCCTTCGTGCCGGGCGACGTGCGCTTCGTCCAGTCCACGATCCTCGACGGGCTCGCGCTCGAGCGCGCCATGGAGCAGTACGACGTCACAGGCGTCGTGCACCTCGCGGGCTTCAAGTACGCCGGCGTTTCCGTGCAGCGCCCGCTCCACACCTACCAGCAGAACGTCAACGGCACGGCCAGCCTGCTCGCGGCCATGGCCGAGCGCGGCGTGCGCAACCTCGTGTTCTCCTCGAGCGCCGCCGTCTACGGCACGCCTGACGTCGACCTCGTCACCGAGGGCACCCCGAAGCATCCCGAATCGCCCTACGGCGAGTCGAAGCTCATCGGCGAATGGCTCATCGCCGACCAGGGCCGCGCCGCGGGCCTCCGGCACACGAGCCTGCGCTACTTCAACGTCGTCGGCTCGGGATCCGAGGAGCTCTACGACACGAGCCCCCACAACCTCTTCCCGATCGTCTTCGAGACGCTGCTGACGGGCGGCACGCCGCGCATCAACGGCGACGACTACGCGACGCCCGACGGCACGTGCGTGCGCGACTACATCCACGTCGCCGACCTCGCGGCGGCCCACGTCGCGGCGGCCGAGCGGATCGAGGCCGGCGAGCCGATCGAGCCCGTGTACAACCTCGGCTCCGGCGACGGCAGTTCGGTCGGCGAGATCATGTCGGCGATCTCGCGCGTGACCGGCATCGCGTTCGAGCCGGAGATCGGTCCGCGACGTGCGGGCGACCCCGACCGCATCGTCGCCTCCGGCGAACTCGCCGCTCGCGACCTCGGCTGGGCGAACCGGCACTCGCTCGACGAGATGGTCGACTCGGCGTGGCAGGCCCGCCGCGCCGCCGCGGAGGCGGCCCTCGCCGACTGAAACGCACCGCCGGAACTCCGGGTCGGCACGGATGCGCGGGGGAGGAGATAACGAATCCGATCATCATTCGGCGTGTCGGAGTTCCGGGAACCCTCGACGGTCTATTGAGGGTTGTCCGATTAGAACTTGACGGCTCCGAACTACACCGGTGTAATTACTGCAAGACACACCCTTCGGGTGGTCGGTACAACTGGGTGGGAGACGATATGGGCAATCCTGAATATCGTTCTGGCGTACCGGAAGACTGGTTCATCGATCCTGTTCGGCTCGGGGTTCCCGGAGTCCGAAAGAACATCGACGTCGAGGACGAGAATCCGCTGGCCTGGCAGAGCGACGCGCTGTGCGCGCAGACCGATCCCGAGGCGTTCTTCCCTGAGAAGGGCGGCTCGACGCGCGACGCCAAGAAGATCTGCACCGGCTGCGAGGTTCGCGGCCAGTGCCTCGAGTACGCGCTCGAGAACGACGAACGGTTCGGCATCTGGGGGGGAATGTCCGAACGCGAACGTCGCAAGCTGCGTCGCCGGGCCGTCTGACGGCCCGCGAACCGAGCGATGCGGATGCCCCGCGGGAGTCTTCCCGCGGGGCATCCGCGTTTCGCGCCTCGCCCCGGCGGGTCGGCCGCGGTCGTCCGAAGCGCCCGTAGGCTGACCCCGATGTTCCCCGGTATCTCCGCCGTCCTCGTCGTCCGTCACGGCGGCGATCGGCTGCAGCGAACCCTCGAGGCGATCGCCGCGCAACGCGGCACGCCCTCCTCGCTCGTCGTCGTCCTCCTCGAGCCGGACGATGCGATCCGCGAGCAAGTCGGCGGCAGCGGCGCCTCGCACGTCGTCGAACTGCCGAACGCCGTGCCCTTCGGCGAGGCCGTCGAAGCCGGCCTCAGGATGCTCCCGCCGAGCGGCGACGAGCGCGCGGCCCTCTGGCTCCTCGCCGAGGACACGGCGCCGGAACCGGGCGTGCTCGCCGCGCTCGCCGCAGCGCTCGAGACGTCGCCGTCGGTCGGCATCGCCGGGCCGAAGGTCGTCGAATGGGATCGCGCGGACCGGCTCGTGAGCATCGGTCGCACTATGACGCGGCTCGGCCGCACCGTCGAGCTCGTCGAACCGGGGCTCGACCAGGGGCAGGAGGACGGGCGCAGCGACGTGCTCGCCGTCGCCCCCGCGGGTCTGCTCGTGCGTCGCGCCGTCTGGGATCTCCTCGGCGGCTTCGACCCGGGACTGCCGCAGGTCGACGCCGGACTCGATCTCGGTGTCCGCGCCCGGCTCGCCGGCCATCGCGTCGTCGTCGTACCGGAGGCGCGCGTCGCGTTCGCAGGCGACGGGATTGCGGAGTCGTCGGCGTCGAAGCGGGGTCGGACACGTCGGCGGACGGATCGCCGCGTACGCCGTGCCGCGCTCCACCGCCGCCTCGCGTACGCCCCCGCCTGGGCGGTGCCGCTCCACTGGCTCGCCATCCTCCCGCTCGCGATCGCGCGCTCCATCGGGATGCTCGTCGCGAAGCGCCCGGCGGCCATCGGCGGGGAGCTCGCAGCGGCCGGGCAGGCGCTCGTCGGCGTCGGTGCGGCGGTCCGGGCGAGAGCGCGCATCCGGCGCACCCGGACCGAGCGCTGGTCCCGGCTCGCCCCGCTCCGGCTGCCGCCCGCGGAGGAGACCCGCCGTCGTCAGGCGGCGCGCGAACTGCGACGAGACCGCGCCCGAGGGCGCCGACACGAGCTGCACTTCCTCGCCGCCGGAGGCGGATGGGTCCTCCTCGTGGCGCTGCTCGTCTCACTGGTGCTGAACTGGCGCCTGCTCGGATTCACAGGCGTCGCAGGCGAGGCGCTCGAACCGCTCTCCGGCTCGGTCGCCGAGCTCTGGAGCAACGCCGCCTACGGGTGGCGCGAGCTCTCGGTCGGATTCCTCGCCCCGGCCGATCCGTTCGCGGGGCTGCTCGCGATCATCGGCACGCTCGCGTTCTGGTTCCCGCCCGCCGGGGTCACCCTGGTCTGGCTGCTCGCGATCCCGGCCGCGGCCATGGGCGCCTGGATGCTCGGGGCGCGTTTGTCGGATCGGGCGTCGGTCCGCACGGTCGCCGCGACCGTCTGGGCCCTCGCGCCCATGTTCCTCACCGCCCTCTCGGACGGTCGGCCCGCCGCCGTGCTCGTGCACGTGCTCCTGCCCTGGCTCGCGTTCGCCGCGCTCGGCGCGGCGGGCAGCTGGGCGTCGGCGGGCGCAGCCGCGCTGCTCTTCGCCGCGGTGATCGCCTGCGCACCGTCGCTCGCGCCGCTGCTCGTGGTCGCCTGGCTCGTCGCCCTCGTCCTCGCCGGCCGCGGCGCGGCTCGCGTGCTCTGGATGCCCGTGCCCGCGCTCGCGCTCGCGCTCCCCGTCATCCTGGCCTCGTTCGACGCGGGCGTCCCGCTCGGAGCGTTCGCCGACCCGGGGCTGCCCGCGCCGGGAGTGGAAGCGAGCGTCTGGCAGCTCGCGGCGGGCTTCCCGGGCGGCGGCTGGGGCGGCTGGGCCGAGGTCTTCGCCGCGTCCCCCTTCGACGCCGTCGACCCGCGCGTGCTCGCCGTCGCGCTGCTCGCGCCGCTCGCACTGCTCGCGGTCGGCTCGCTCGCCGCGCCCGCGGCACTCGACGGCCTGGCCGCATTGGCCTTCGCCGGCGGCGGCTTCGCGACCGCGGTGGCGGCGAGCCGCATCTCGGTCGAGACCATCGGTTCTGATTCCGTCGGGGTCTGGACGGGGGCCGGTCTCAGCGCCGGTCTCCTCGGCCTCCTCGTCGCGGCCGTCTGCGCGCTCCGAGCGCTGCGGCGGTACCTCCGCTCGCCACTGGCCGTCGTGCTCGCGGCGACGGGCGTCGTGGTCTCGCTCCCGCTCACGGTCGTGCTCGCGACGGGCGGTGCGGGCGTGCACTCCGCCGACGCGCGCACCCTGCCCGCCGTCGTGACCGCCGAGGCGGAGCACGATCCGAACGTGACGACCCTCCTCCTTGTGCCGGAAGAGGCAGGGGGCCTCCGCGCGACCCTCGAGCACGGCGCAGGCACGACCCTCGACGAGCAATCGACCCTCTGGTACACCGGCGCTCGCGCCGAGCAGACGGCCGAGCGCTCCGCACTGCTCGCGGAGGCAGCGGGCAACCTCGCCTCCCGGAGCGGGTTCGACGTGGAGGCGGCCGTCGAGGAGTTCGGCGTGCGCTACGTGCTGCTCGCCGCATCCGACGGCGAGGCCGGCGATGAGGCCGACGCGGTCCGCGATCGGGCGACGCTCGCGCTGGACTCCAATCCCGACGTCGTCGTGGTCGCCGACACGGCGTTCGGTCGGCTCTGGCGGGTCGTCGGGGCCGAGCCGGGCGAGCCGGGCGCGGCACCGCTCGCCGGCCCGGGCACGACCGGCCTCCTGGTCACGATCGTGCAGCTCGCGGTGCTCCTCGTCACCCTGCTCCTCTCCATCCCGGTCGGCGCGGCGATGGAGCCGGCCCGCGAGCGCCGGCGTCGACCGCGACCGCCGCGGCGGTCGCGTCGGGCGATCGCCGTCCCGCCCGAGGTCGAACCCGACGGCGATGCGGATGACGCGACGGCGGACTCGAACGCGGAGGATGCCGCGGCCGACGTGCTCCCGGAGGCGGAAGCCGAGCCCGATTCCGAGTCCGAGCCTGAACCCCAGTCCGAGTCCGAGTCCGAGCCGGACACCGCGCCGGAGGCGGATCCGCGGCCCGCACCGGCGGAATCGGAGTCCGAGCCGCAGCCCCGCTTCGGGACGGCCCCGGCGGAGACGGAGGCCCCCCGTGCCTGACGCCAAGCGCATCACGCGCGTCGCCCTCAAGTGCCTGGCCGTGCTCGCCGGCGCGGCGGCGGCCGGCGCGGTCGTGCTCACCGCGGCGGCCGTGGACTGGCCCGAGCATCGCGCCGAACCGCCGTCGGTGCTCGTGCAGCCCTCGGAGAGCCGACAGCTGCGCGTGTGCCCGGGACCGTTGCTCGAACTGGCGCTGGACGCCTCGGAGGCCGACGTCGCGAGCCCCATCGGCAGTGCCGCCCGCGTCGTCGCGGCTGTGCCGGACGACGCGGAGATCGTCGAGTCGGACCTCGTGGGCGACGGGACCTCGGTCGAGACGGCGCGCGGCGCGGTCGATCCGGGCCTCCTCGCCGCGGCGCAGTCGCAGGAGGCCGGGACGGACACGGTCCGCGGCCTCGCCGCCGTGAACTGCATCGAGGCGGTCGACGAGGCCTGGCTCGTCGGCGGTTCGACGGCGGTCGGTCGGTCGAGCCTCGTGCTGCTCGCGAATCCTGGCACCGTCGCCTCGACCGTCGAACTGCGCATCCACGGACAGGACGGCCTCATCGATGCGCCCGGCGCCGCGGGGATCGTCGTGCCCGCGGGTACGCAGCAGGCGATCTCGCTCGCGGGACTCGCCCCCGACGAGCCATCACCCGTCGTGCAGGTCGTCGCGACCGGCGCGCCGATCGCCGCGAGCCTCGAGCAGAGCGTCATCCGGGGGCTCGCGCCCGGCGGCGTCGACCTCGTCGGCGCGTCGGCGGCGCCGGCCGCCCGGCAGGTCGTGCCGGGCGTCGCGATCGCCGTCGCCGGCGGCGTCGACCCCGGCGAGGAGCATGCCACGGGCGACGACTTCGCCGCGGTCCGGCTCCTCGCGCCCGAGACGGACGCGGAGGCGGACATTCGCATCCTCGGCGCGGACGGCGCGGAGGTCGCGTCGTTCGGGGCGGCCCTCGTCGCCGGCGAGGTCCTCGACGTCCCGCTCGGCGAGCTCGCTGCGGGCGAGTACACGCTCGACGTCGACGCGGACGAGCCCGTGGTGGCCGCCGTACGGGTCGACACCGGCGAGGGCGACGAGCGGGATTTCGCCTGGGCGCAGGCCGCCGCCGCGCTCGGACAGCGTCAGCTCGTCGCCGTCGCGGCGGAGGACGGCGTGCTCGTCCTCGCGAATCCCGGCTCGACCGAGCGGATCGCGACGATCGCGGTCGACGGCGCGGAGCCGGGGGAGGTGCGCATCGCACCGGGCGCAAGCGCGAGCGTGCCCGTCGACGCGGGCAGCGGCATCCTGCTCGGCGACGCCGACGGACTCCGGGCTGCCGTCGTCCACTCGTCGGCCGGGCGGATCGCGATCGCCGCAGTGCAACCGCCGAGCCCGCTCGACTCCGCGATCCGGGTCTATCCCCGCTGAGTCGGCAGCGGCTTCGGCAGCGGAGTCGGGGAGCGCCGGGTCAGAAGCCGCGGTAGCGGCCGGGCGCGAGATCCCACGGGTCCTTGCCGAGCAGGTCGCCGACGGCGCGGTACACGCAGCTCTCGATGACGATGCGCTCGTCGACCTCGTCGCCCTCGTTCCGGCGGATGAAGCGCACGATGGGCAGGCGGAAGAAGGTCACGCGGCGGCCCACCCGATCGATGTGCCAGCGGTCGACGTGGTCGTCGTGGATCGCCTCGGCCGGCCCCTGCGCGACCTCGAAGACGACGCCGTCGAGGTCGGGATGCATCGAGCGCAGCGACTCGATCGTCGACGCCACCTGGAAGTCGAAGTCGTCGAGGCGCGTGCGCAGCAGGGGCAGGTCGGGGCCCGAGACGGGGGAGCGCATCCCGCGGCCGTGCCGGTCCCTCGCCAGTCGCCGGGAGGAGGCGGGCACGGCGCGACGCGGTCGAGGCATGTCGAGCAGCCTACCGGGCCGGCGGTGGGGCTAATCTGGGTGCCGCCATGACGAGAGCCTGTTCGCGGCCGGCGTGCTCCGCCGAAGCCGTCGCCACCCTGACCTACGACTACGCCGCGTCCATCGTGGTCATCGGTCCGCTCTCCTTCGTCCGCGAGCCGCACAGCTACGACCTCTGCGCCCGTCACGCCGAGCGCACCTCCCCGCCCCGCGGCTGGCAGGTCATCCGCCACGCCAAGCTCGCCTCCTGAACCCCGATATCGCCCGAGTCATCCGGTGCGCGCACGGCCCGGTGTTTGCCAGAATGGCAGGATGACCGCCACCAGCACTGCCTTCGACTTCAAGGTCCGCGACCTCGGGCTCGCCGCCGCCGGACGACACCAGCTCCGCCTCGCGGAACACGAGATGCCCGGGCTGATGGCTCTGCGCGCCGAGTTCGGGCCGACGCAGCCCCTCGCCGGCGCCCGCATCGCCGGCAGCCTCCACATGACCGTCCAGACCGCCGTCCTGATCGAGACGCTCGTCGCCCTCGGCGCGCAGGTGCGCTGGGCGAGCTGCAACATCTTCTCGACGCAGGACGAGGCGGCCGCCGCGGTCGTCGTCGGACCCGAGGGCACGCTCGAGGCGCCCGCCGGCGTGCCGGTGTTCGCCTGGAAGGGCGAGACGCTCGACGAGTACTGGTGGTGCACCGACCGCATCTTCGACTGGTCCGCCGAGGCGGAGGCCGCCGGCGCCGACTGGATCGGGCCGAACCTCATCCTCGACGACGGCGGCGACGCGACGCTGCTCGTGCACCTCGGCCGCGACTTCGAGGCCGCCGGCGTCGTGCCGGAAGCCGCCGCGGGCGACAGCGGCGAGTACCGCGTCATCCTCGAGACCCTCCGCTCCTCCCTCGCCGTGAGCGACGACCGCTGGACGCGCATCGCGGCCGAGCTGAAGGGCGTCACCGAAGAGACCACCACCGGTGTCCACCGCCTCTACGAACTGCACGCGGCCGGCCGCCTCCAGTTCCCGGCGATCAACGTCAACGACTCCGTGACGAAGTCGAAGTTCGACAACAAGTACGGCATCCGCCACTCGCTGCCCGACGGCCTCAACCGCGCCACCGACGTCCTCATGGGCGGTAAGACGGCGTTCGTCGCCGGCTACGGCGACGTCGGCAAGGGTGCGGCCGAGGCCCTCCGCGGCCAGGGCGCGCGCGTCATCGTCTCCGAGGTCGACCCGATCTGCGCCCTCCAAGCGGCGATGGACGGCTACCAGGTCTCGCGCATCGAGTCGGTGCTCGGCGAGATCGACATCTTCGTCACGGGTACGGGCAACAAGGACGTCATCACGGCCGAGCATCTCCAGGGCATGAAGCACCTGGCGATCGTCGCGAACGTCGGCCATTTCGACAACGAGATCGACATGGCCGGCCTCGAGGCCGTGCCCGGCGTCGAGAAGGTCGAGATCAAGCCGCAGGTGCACGAGTGGCGCCTGCCGACCGGCCGCTCGGTGCTCGTGCTCTCGGAGGGCCGCCTCATGAACCTCGGCAACGCGACGGGCCACCCCTCGTTCGTGATGAGCAACTCGTTCACCAACCAGGTGCTCGCGCAGATCGAGCTCTGGACGCGCCCCGCGGAGTACCCGATCGGCGTGTACGTGCTGCCGAAGCACCTCGACGAGAAGGTCGCCCGCCTCCACCTCGACGCGCTCGGCGTCGAGCTCACCGAACTCAGCCCCGAGCAGTCCTCCTACATCGGCGTGCCGGTCGAGGGCCCGTACAAGGTCGACCACTATCGCTACTGACCGGCGGGCCGAGCGATGACGGCGAGCGGATCCGAGCCGGCACCGGAGCGGAGCGAGCTCGAGCAGGCCACGGCCTGGCTCGAGCAGATCACCGGCGATCCGCTCGCCGGGGCCGTGCGCGGCGTGCTCGAACTCGTGGACGTGCCCGAGCCGGTCGGCCGCGGTCGCTTCCGCCCGGTCGAGCTCGGCGGCATCGCCTCGGCCGAGGGAGTCCCGCCGACGCCCGTGCGGCTCTCGGTCGTGCTCGACCGACGCCACTGGCCCGCGGCGGGCGCGCGTCTTCCGGCGCGCATCCCGCCGGCCCGCCCGGCCGACCTCGAGGTCGATTGGGACGCGCTGCGGCGTTGAAGCGCAGCACGACGGATGCCCCGGAGCGCTGCTCCGGGGCATCCGTGCGTTCGGCGGGCGGACGTCAGTTGAGCGCGGGCGTGTCCGCCGGGATCGTGCCGTCGGCGTACAGGTCGGTCGCGAGGTCGCGCAGCGCGCGCAGGGCGACGCGCTGGGGCAGCGGTCCGTAGGAGATGCGGGCGACGCCGAGGGCCTCGTACTCGGCCGCGGGCAGTGCGCCCGGCAGGCCGATGACGGAGAGCCTGCCGACGCCGAGACCCTCGACGAGCCGCTCGACGACGGCGCGATCGTGGCCGCCCGGCACGAACACCAGTGCGGCTCCCTCGTCGAGGAAGGCGCGGCCGCGCGCGATCGCATCCTCGATGCTCGCGTCGAGCGGTCGGTCGCCGCCGCGCACGATCGCATCGGTGCGGGCGTTGAGCTGGAACGCGACGCCCTCGGCCTCGGCCGCGGCGATGATCGCGCGCACCCGGGCGACGGACTCGTCGAAGGGGCGCAGGCGGTCCTCGACGTTCGCGCCGACGACGCCGAGCCCGATCGCGCGGCGCACGGTCTCGCCCGGTTCGGCGTAGCCGTCGTCGAGGTCGGCGCTCACGGGCAGTTCGACCGCGTCGACGATGGTCTTGATCCCGGCCAAGGCGGTCTCCAGGGGCATCCCGCCGTCGGCGTAGCCGAAGCTCGCTGCGATCGAGTGGCCGGCGGTCGCGATCGCGCGGGTGTCGGGCAGGTCGGCGACGGTTTTCGCGCTGATCGCGTCCCAGACGTTGACGACGCGGAGGATCTCGGGGGCTTCGTGGAGGGTCTTGAGCGCGAGCGCGCGGGTCTGAACGGACATCCCGCGAACCTATCGCCGGATCAGCGCTCGGGGAAGCCGACGGGCCGGGCGTTCAGCGTCGGTTCGAGCGCCGTCAGCCGCGCGTTCTCGAGTTCGAGGGCGGCGAGCTCCCGTTCCCGCCGGACGGCGGCGATCGCCGCGAGCGCGAGTTCCGGCGGCGCGGCGGGCATGGGAGCCACGAACGCGGCGGCCTCCGCGACGAGCCCCTGCGCCGCGGACGCCCGGCGATCCGGCGTCAGCGAGCCGACGTGCGTGAAGAAGGCCGCGATGCGGCGCGCGAGTCCCGCGGGCAGCCGGCCGACGTCGGCCGTCGCGGCCCACGTCTCGAGCCCGGCGGGGACGGCGAAGGCCGCGGACGGCGGCGTCGGGACCCGTTCGATCTGGGCGTGGGTGCCCGCCAGGAAGTCGCCGATGCGTTTGCCCTGCGGGTTCAGGAGGCCGACGACGAAGGCGAGTCCGCCGAGGGTCATCCAGATCTCGAGCACGCCGACGAGGGCGCGCACCAACGCGTGCCGCAGCACGATGCCGCCGCCGTCGTCGCGGACGACGCGGAGGCCGAGGGCGAGCTTGCCCAGGGAACGGCCCGAGCTCAGCGTCTCGACGACGGTCGGCAGGAGGACGAGCAGGGCCACCGCCCACACGATCGCCACGGCGCGGCCGGCCGCCTCGTCGAGCCCGAGGTCGAACAGCGAGTTCGTGAACCAGACCGCGAGGACGAGCCCGGCGACCGTGACGAGGACGTCGATGGCCGCGCCCGCCGAACGGAGCACGACGCCCGCGGAACGGACTTCGAGCGCGACCCCTTCGCCCGTGACGAGCGCGTCGACGTCGGCGGCTGGGGGAGCGGCGTGCGCAGGGCCTCGGGACACGCCTAGAGTCAAGCACATGGATCTCGACGCCCTTCGCGCCGCCCGACAGGACGACTGGGAGCGCCTCGACGCCCTCGCGAAGCGCGGCCGCGTCCTCGACGGCCCCGAGACCGACGAACTGGTCGAGCGCTACCGCGCCGGCGCCTCCGACCTCTCGCTGCTGCAGTCCACGGCGGGCTCCACCGCGATCGGCGACCGGCTCTCGGTGACGCTCTCGCGGGCACGACTGCGCTTCACCGGGATGCCCGAGCAGCCGCTCGCGGCACTCGCCCGGTTCGTCGCGCTCTCGCTGCCGGCCGCGCTCTACCGCATCCGCTGGACGACGCTCGCCGTCGCGATCGCCACCGTCGTCGTCGCCCTGCTGTGGGCGTGGTGGATCCTCGCGGACCCGCGCGTGCTCGCCTCGCTCGGCAGCGACGCCGACTTCCGCCAGCTCGTGGAGCACGACTTCGTCGACTACTACTCGGAGAACCCCGCGGCCTCCTTCGCCGGCGCGGTCTGGACGAACAACGCCTGGATCGCCGCCCAGTGCGTCGCGTTCGGCATCACGGGGATCTGGGTGCCGTACGTCATCCTCGGCAACGCCCAGAACCTCGGCACGACGGGTGCCGTCATGTTCGCCTACGACGAGGGCGATACCTTCTTCGCCTACATCGCCCCGCACGGGCAGCTCGAGCTGTGGTGCGTCTTCATCGCGGCGGCGGCGGGCCTGCACATCTTCTGGGCCTGGGTCGCGCCGGGCCGTCGCACGCGCACGGCCTCGCTCGCGGCCGCGGGCCGTTCGCTCGTCACCGTCGCGATCGGCACGGCGTTCTTCCTGCTCGTCTCCGGCATCGTCGAGGGGTTCGTGACCCCCGCACCGTGGCCCTGGCCAGTGAAGATCGGCATCGGCACCCTGGCCTGGGTCGCGGTGCTCGTCTACACGTGGGTCGTCGGGCGCCGTGCGGTGCGGGCGGGCGAGACGGGCGACCTGGCGGAGTTCGACCGCGGCGTCCGGGCGCCGGTCGCGGGCTGACCGCGCACCCCGAGAACGGAACGGGCCCCGGCGATGCCGGGGCCCGTCGTGCGTCGCGGAGCGTTCAGCGCTTGTCGGCGTAGAGGATACGGCCCACGAGACCGGCGATGATCGCACCGACGATCGGGGCGACGATCGAGAGCCACACCTGGCCGAGGGCGTCGGGGCCGCCGTAGATCGCCGTCGCGATCGAGCGGGCCGGGTTGAAGGAGCCGTTGGAGAGCGGGATGGCGACGAGCGCGATGACCGTCAGCGTGAAGCCGATCGCCAGGGGCGCGAAGCCCGCCGCGGCGCGGCTCGAGGTCACGCCGAGGATGACGAGGAGGAACGCCGCCGTCGCGACGATCTCGACGAGCAGCACGGTGACGAGGCTCGAGTCCGACGGCGAGAGCACGCCGTAGCCGGTCGACGCGCCGGCGAAGCTCGCCGCGGCGTCGAAGCCGTTCGTCGCCGCGAAGATCGCGAGGAGCAGCGTGGAGCCGAGGATCGCGCCGACGAGCTGGGCGACGACATAGGGCAGCACGTCCTTCCAGGCGAATCGTCCCGCGACGGCGAGGCCGATCGAGACGGCCGGGTTGAAGTGGCCGCCCGAGAGCGGGCCGAAGGCGTAGGCGCCGATGACGACCGAGAGGCCGAGGGCGAACGCGACGCCGAGGAAGCCGACGTTGAGGTTGCCCTCCCCGCCGCCGAAGCCGGCGCTGAGCGCGGCGCCGATGACGCCGAAGACGAGCAGGAAGGTGCCGGCGACTTCGGCGCCGAGCTTCTGGACGGTGGTGGGTGTGGAAACGGCCGCGGCAGTGGACATGGATGACCCCTTCGGTCGTGGATGAGGAAGATCGGCGCGCTACGACGAGGGCCGGACGGTGACCGACTGTATCGGTCGGCCGGAGGCCGTCGCCCGCGCCACGCGACCCGTCACAAAAAGCCGCCGCCGGCGACCGGCGCCGCTGTCGGAGTGCGCCAATCGTCCGTGCGTTCGTGGCGTGCAGCGGCACCGAGCGCCGGAGCGCCGTGCGCGAGCGCGGATCCGGCCGCCATCAGAGCCGGCCGGCGGCCTTGAGCGCGAGGTAACGGTCCGCGAGTGCGGGCGGCAGATCCGCCGGCGCCGCCGCGACGACGTCGCCGCCGAGGCGCCGCACCGCTGCCGCGAGCCGATCGTGGTCGAGCAGCGCCCGCTCGGCCGCCGCTGCGCGGTAGACCGCGGCGACGTCCTCCCGATCGGCGCTCGCCGTCGCCAGCGCCGGGTCCAGCACCGATGCGACGAGCACGAGATGGTCGCGCGCGAGTTGCGGCAGCATCGCGAGCAGGCCGCGGGAAGCCCCCGGGGAGTCGAGCGGGGTCAGGACGACGACGAGCGAGCGCGAGGCCGTCAGCGAACGGACCTGGGCCGGCAGACCCGCCCAGTCGGCCTCGATGAGCTCGGCCTCGACCCCCGCCATGGCGTCCACGAGCCGGACCGTGAGCTTCGGTCCGGTCACGCCGTGCACGCGCGCCCGGGCACGTCGATCCCAGGCGAGGAAGTCGACGCGGTCGCCCGCATGTCCCGCGAGGGCGGCGAGCAGCAGGCTCGCCTCGAAGGCGGTGTCGAGCCGCGGTTCGTCGGCGATGCGCGCGGCCGCGGTGCGCGAGGCATCCGCGACGATGACGATGCGCCGGTCGCGCTCGGGGCGCCACGTGCGCACCATGAGTCGCTGCGCGCCCGGCACGGCGGGGTCGTTGCGGCGAGCAGTCGCCCGCCAGTCGATCGAGCGCACGTCGTCGCCGTCGACGTACTCGCGGAGCGAATCGAACTCGGTGCCGCGGCCGCGGATCGCGACCGGCGTCGCCCCGTCGAGCTCCCGGAGCCGGGCGAGCCGGCTCGGCAGGTGCTTGCGGGACCGGAACGGCGGCAGCACCCGGAGCCGGCCGGGTGCCGCGAGCGTCGCCTGTCGTGCGGCGAGGCCGAGCAGGCCGGTGCTCCGGACCGTCACGGCCTCGCTCGTGCGGTCGCCGCGTCGCCACGGCACGAGGGTCGTCTCGATGCGTCGGCCTTCGCCCGGCGGCACCATGACGCGGGCTCGGTTGTCGCCGACGAGCCCCGCGGACGGCGGCCAGCCGTCGCGCACCGTCGCGCGCACGCGGCGCGAGCCGATGTTGGACAGCACGAGCGTGGAGACGACGGGTTCGCCGAGACGGACCCGATCGGGCAGGCGGCGTTCGAGCGCGAGTGCGCGCGGCGATCCGGCGAGCGCCGCGTCGAGCCCCGCGAGCGCGGCGACGAGCGCGACCCAGCCGAGCAGCATCCACCAGGCGGCGTCGCCGGCCAGCACCACCGGCACGATGCCGAGGGCGAGCAGGACGACGAAACGGACGGTCAGGGCCATCAGGGATGCCGGATCAGAACGGGACCCGCACCTGCTGCACGACCGAACGCAGGACGCGATCGACGTCGACGCCCTCGAGCTCGGCCTCGGGCTGCAGCTGGATGCGGTGGCGCCACGTCGGCACGAGCATCGCCTGCACGTGGTCGGGGGTGAGCGCGTCGAAGCCGGTGAGCCACGCCCACGCCTTCGCCGAGGCGAGCAGGGCGGTCGTGCCGCGCGGGCTCACGCCGAGTCGCACCGACGGGCTCTGCCGGGTCGCGCGCGCGAGGTCGACGAGGTAGGCGAGCAGCTCGTCGCTCGCCCGCACGCGGGCAGCGGCCGCTCGGGCGGACCGCAGCGACGTCGCATCGAGCACGGGACGGACGCCCGCCGACGCGAGGTCGCGCGGGTCGAACCCGTCGGCGTGGCGGCGCAGCACGCCGAACTCGGAGTCGCGGTCGGGGACCTCCAGCACGAGCTTCAGCAGGAAGCGGTCGAGCTGCGCCTCGGGCAGCGCGTACGTGCCCTCGTACTCGATGGGGTTCTGCGTCGCCGCGACGATGAAGGGGTCGGGCAGCGGCCGCGTCACGCCGTCGCTCGAGACCTGCCGCTCCTCCATCGCCTCGAGCAGTGCGGACTGCGTCTTCGGCGGCGTGCGGTTGATCTCGTCCGCGAGCAGCAGGTTCGTGAACACCGGCCCGGGGCGGAAGTCGAATCGGCCTTCTCGCGGGTCGTACACGAGGGAGCCCGTGACGTCGCCCGGCATGAGGTCGGGCGTGAACTGGAGCCGGTGCGTCTCGAGGCCAAGGGTGCGGCTGAGCGTGCGCACGAGCAGGGTCTTCGCCACGCCGGGCACGCCCTCGAGCAGCACGTGGCCGTTCGCGAGGAGGGCGACGAGCAGACCCGAGACGGCGCCGTCCTGGCCGACGACCGCCTTGCCCACCTCGGCGCGCACGGACGCGAAGGCGGCGCGCAGCTCGGCGTCGGGGCGAGAGGTTGCGGCGGGCGGCGCCGGGTTCGGGGCGGGTGCGGGATCGGTCATCGTCGGTCCTCCTGGGACGGGTTCGGGTCGGGACGGGGCGCCGTGCTGCGGCGGACGTCATCCGGTCGGGTTGCGCGGCGCACCTCGGCCTCGAGGGCGTCGATCGCGCGGGCGAGCTCGGCGAACTCGGTGTCGCTCTGCGGCGCCCGAGCGACGAGGAGCGCCTCGATCTCGGCGGGCGCGCGGCCGGTCGCCGCTGCGGCCGAGCCGACGACCTCGGCGACCGTCGCCCGGCGGCCGAGGCGCAGCAGCCCCGCGAGACGGCCGATCGCGCCCATCCGCAACTGGTCGAGCGCGTGCGTGCGGCCGCCGGAGCGTTCGTAGAGCCGGGCGCGGCCGAGCGAGGTCTCGGCGGCGGGCACCTCGACCGGGAGCGGCTCGACCACGAGCGGGCCGAATCGGCGGCCCGCGACGATCGCCGCCGCGACGGTCGTCACGATGAGCAGGATGACGACGGGGCTCACCCAATCGGGCGCGAGCTCGCTCGTCGTCGGAGCGGCGGCGGCATCCGCGTCGTCGAGCCCGGGCTGGTACCAGACGAGCCGCTCGTGCGCTCCGAGCATCCCGATGGCGAGCGCCGCCGAGCCGTCGCGATCGATCGACTCGTTCGCGAAGAGCTCCGTCGACGGCACGACGCTGCGGCGGCCGTCCGAGCCGAGCATCGTCGCCACGGCCGCGCGGTCGTCGGCGTCGGCGAAGCACGTCGTCCAGCCGTCGGCCTCGGCCTCGGCCTCGGCGTCGAGCGAGAGCGTCGCGAGCCCGTCGGGGAGCTCGCCGGCCTGTACGGCGGGCGAGAACTCGCAACCGGCGTCCTGGAGCGGGCCGTCGGCGGTGCCGGCGAGGCGCACGCCCGGGGCGAGATCGGCCAGGGCGCCGACCGTGGGGTCGACGACGACGAGGTCGGCGTCGACCTCGGCGAGGCGTTCCCGCCGTTCGTCGTCGAGCACCAGGCCGACGTCGTGGAGGAGCACGGTCGACTCGCGGGCCTCGGCGGCCGTGAGGGCGTCGTCGAGGGAGTCGACGGGGACGACCTCGACGCCGTGGTCGCGCAACACCTCGACGAGCGCGCGGGCGCCTGCCGGGGCGGCGTTGTCGGCGCCGAGCGGGACGCCCTCTGGGCGCGAGCCGCCCTGGACGGCGAACAGGCCCACGGCGGCGACGACGAGCAGGGCGGCGAGACCGATCCAGACGCGGCGACGCCGCAGGCTCGCGGCGAAGGTCGGGGACACCGCCTCGGCCGGGCGGGCGGCCGCGGTCGTGGGGCTCACTGGAGCGCTCCCGTGGGCACGGCCGACGGCTCGGGCGTCGACGCGACGAGCGCCGCGTCGAGTTCGCGCAGGCGGGCGTCGTCCTCGGCTCCGGCGGCGGCGTCCAGGAAGCGCACCCCGTCGAAGCGTTCGGCGCCGGCGTCGAGGTCGCCCGCGAGGGCGGGGAATCGGATGCCCGCTGCACGGGCCGCGGCGCGGGCGGTCGTGCCGGGGTGGACGGGGACGAGCTCGCGTTCGTCGAGTCCGCGGACGATCGCGCGGAAGCGCTCCTCGAGGGCGAGCACCCAGTCGCCGGCCGCGGCCGCGGCGTCGGCGGCGCGGCGCAGTTCCGCCGCGCTGCGCCGGTCGTCGCCGCCGAAGAGCGCGACCGGGGCGCGGTGGCGGGTGATCGAGCGGGGACGGCCGAAGATCGCGAACGCCGCCACGACGAGTGCGGTGATGATGACCGCGACGACGAGGGCCAGCACCGGGACGGACCCGCCGCCCCCGGAGAAGAGCCCGGCGACCCAGTCGAGGAAGCCCGACACGAGGCGGTCGAACGGCGTGGGTTCCGCCGCTCGGTACCGGGGTTCGCCGAGCTCCCGCAGGATCCACTCGCGGGCCTCGGGGCCGTCGGGCAGCACCGGCGGCTCGAAGCGGATCGAGGGGAGCGTCGGGAAACTCACCACGCGGTCGCCGACGGGGCGGGGTCGAACGACTCGGGCGATCCCGGCGCGGCGAACGGATCGCCGGTCGCCCTGCCGGCCGCGCGCGCCTCGACCACGCGCTGGAGCTCGAGGTCGAGTCCCTCGCTGCGCATCCGCTGGTCGATCGTGACGATCGCGCCGATCGACGACGTGACGACGGAGGCGAGGCCGCTCACCAGCATGGTGATGACGAGGGTGAGGACGCTGACGCCGATCGAGACGCCGAGGTACGCGCCCGAGTAGGTCGGATCGATCACGCCGCCGAGCAACGGGCCGAGGAGGCTGATCGGGAGGGTGACGACCTGCGCCGCGGTCTGCACGATGGCCTGGATGAGCAGGAGCACCCCGAAGATGGGCCAGAAGCGGCCGCGGGTGAGCCGCCAGGAGCGGGCGATGGCGGCGCCGAGTCCCGCGCGCTCGAGGACGATGATCGTCGGCACGGCGACGAGCTTGGTCTGGAGCCAGAACGCCAGCACGACCGCGCCGAGACCGAGCGCGAGGCCGAGGATGACCGCGATGACGACGCCGGCGGGACCGCCCAGCACGACGCCGCCGAAGAAGAGCCCCGCGAAGAAGAGCATCGCGACGAGGACCACTGCGCCGACGAGCAGCGCGTAGCCGATGAGCGGCCACACCCGCCGTCCTGCGGCCCTCCAGAGTTCGCCGAACCGTGCGCGCTCGCCGAGGGTGCCGCGCGCGACGTCGGTGATCACGACGCCCTGGAGGAAGGCGGCGAAGACGACGCTGACGAGCGAGAGCGCCAGCGCGGCCAGGATGACGGCGCCGATCGAGCCGGCGAGGACGAGGTCCGAGTCGTCGGCGGTCGCCGACTCGGATCGCGAGACGGCCCAGAACACCACGGGGATGAGCAGGAGCGTCGAGACGAGCGTCGAGGCGACGCCGACGAGGAGGCCGCTGCCGACCACCGGTCCGGCGTTGCGCCGGATCTCCTGGAACGGCGCGGCGAGGAGTTGGCCGAAGCCGAGCGGCCGGAGCGGGAGCAGGCCCGGCTTCGGCGGCGGGCTCCAGGCCGGCGCCCCGTACTGCGCGGCGTACGCGCTCGTCGCGTACTGCGGTACCGGGTACTGCGGCGTGCCGTGCGGCGGGGCGGGATACTGCGGTGCGCCGTACTGCGGCGAGGTGCTCGGGTCGGGGTACGGCTGAGCCGGGTACGGCTGCGGCGGGACTGCCGGGGCGCCGTACGGCGGGGCGTACTGCGTCGCGCCGTACGGCGGGGCGTACTGCGTCGCGCCGGGATCCGGCTCGGGCGGCGCGGCGCGGTCGGGACCGGCGGCGCCGGCAGGATCGACGGGATTCCACTGCTGCTCGGACACGTGCTCGGGCTCCTTCCGCTGGCGCCCATGCTCGCACACCCGGGCGGGCGCCGGCCGCCGCCGTCCACACCGCGCCCGCACAGGCGGCCAGGACCGGCGGCCG